>NZ_CP102262.1:3600000-3900000 GCF_025147325.1 Bacteroides stercoris ATCC 43183 | reverse complement strand
AATGGAACCGGAAGCCATACAACAAGCCGCCGAACTGATAAATGCGGCGGAGCGTCCGTTGGTATTGGTGGGGCAGGGCGTGGAACTCGGCAATGCGCAGAACGAATTGCGTGCTTTCATCGAAAAGGCGGATATGCCTGCGGGATGTACGCTGCTGGGGCTTTCCGCATTGCCCACGGCTCATCCTCTGAACAAAGGCATGCTGGGCATGCACGGCAATCTGGGACCGAATATCAATACCAATAAATGCGATGTGCTGATTGCAGTGGGTATGCGCTTTGACGACCGTGTTACGGGCAAACTGGCTACGTATGCGTCGCAGGCAAAAATAATCCACTTCGACATCGACCCGGCGGAGATAGACAAGAACGTAAAGACGGATGTAGCCGTATTGGGCAACTGTAAGGAGACTCTTGCCGCAGTAACCGAATTGCTGAAACCTGCCGGACATAAAGAGTGGCTGGACAGCTTCCTGCCCTACGAGCAGATGGAAGAGGAGAAGGTTATCCGTCCCGAACTGCATCCGGCAGGAGATAAGTTGAGTATGGGCGAAGTGGTGCGTGCCGTCAGCGAGGCTACGGACAATGAGGCTGTTTTGGTGACGGATGTAGGTCAGAACCAGATGATGTCCGCCCGTTACTTTAAGTATAGCAAGGAACGCAGCATCGTCACTTCCGGCGGCTTGGGCACAATGGGATTCGGTCTTCCTGCCGCTATCGGCGCTACTTTCGGTCGCCCCGACCGCACGGTTTGCGTCTTTATGGGTGACGGCGGTTTGCAGATGAACCTGCAGGAGCTGGGTACGGTAATGGAACAGAAAGCGCCCGTCAAGATGATTTTGCTGAACAATAACTTCCTCGGTAATGTTCGTCAATGGCAGGCCATGTTCTTCAACCGCCGCTATTCGTTCACTCCGATGATGAATCCCGACTATATGAAGATTGCTTCCGCCTACGAAATTCCGGCACGTCGGGTATTTACCCGCGAGGAATTGGCGAAAGCCATCGGTGAGATGATTGCAACAGACGGCCCGTTCCTGCTGGAAGCTTGCGTAGAGGAGGAAGGAAATGTGATGCCGATGACACCGCCGGGCGGCTCGGTGAACCAGATGTTGCTGGAATGTTAGAGAATTATGAATTATAATTAAACCAACGTGGACAAGACATTATATACAATCATCGTTCATTCGGAAAACTTTGCAGGTTTGCTGAATCAGGTAACGGCTGTATTTACCCGCCGGCAAATCAATATCGAGAGTTTGAACGTTTCGGCATCCTCTATCAAGGGGGTACATAAATATACCATTACAGCCTGGACGGATAAGGATACTATCGAAAAGGTGACGAAGCAAATCACCAAAAAAATAGATGTGCTGCAGGCGCACTATTTCACGGACGATGAAATCTACCAGCATGAGATTGCGCTGTATAAGATAACGACCCCCATACTGGAAGAGAAACCGGAAGTGTCCAAAATCATCCGTAAATACAACGCGCGTATCGTGGAGGTGAATTCCGTGTTCTCCATTGTAGAAAAGAACGGCATGAGCGAGGAGATAACCAACCTCTATGAAGAGCTGAGTGCTTTGGAGTGCGTACTCCAATTTGTACGTTCCGGCCGCGTGGCCATCACGACAAGCTGTTTTGAACGCGTAAACGAATATCTGGCGGACCGTGAAGCAAAATACCGCCGGAGTAAAGAACAAGAAGGACTATGAGTGAGAATAATAAGATAGGAACTTATAAATTTGTAGCCGAACCGTTCCATGTGGACTTTACCGGCCGCCTGACAATGGGTGTGCTTGGCAACCATCTGCTGAACTGTGCAGGGTTTCATGCCACGGAACGCGGTTTCGGTATTGCTACCTTGAATGAGGACAATTATACGTGGGTGCTTTCCCGCCTGGCTGTCGAGTTGGATGAAATGCCGTATCAATACGAGGATTTTTCTATCCGGACGTGGGTGGAAAACGTGTACCGTCTCTTCACCGACCGTAACTTTGCCATTATCGACAAAGACGGAAAGAAGATAGGGTATGCCCGTTCCGTATGGGCGATGATTAGCCTCAATACCCGTAAACCCGCCGACCTGCTGGCTTTGCATGGCGGCAGTATCGTGGATTATGTGTGCGACGAGCCTTGCCCCATCGAGAAGCCATCGCGTATAAAAGTGACTTCTACGGAACCGGCTTCTTCCCTGAATGCCAAATATAGCGATATTGATATTAACGGACATGTGAACAGCATTCGCTATATCGAGCATATTCTTGATTTGTTTCCGATAGAGTTGTATAAGGAGAGCCGCATCCGCCGTTTCGAAATGGCATATGTGGCGGAGAGCTATTACGGTGACGAGCTTACCTTTTATAAGGACTATGTAGGAAACGGCACGTATGATATAGAAGTAAGAAAGAATGGCGGCGAAGCGGTTTGCCGTTCTAAAGTGATATTTGTAGAGAAATAATTTATTAATCAATCGGTTGGCATAAGCCACAAATAAAAATTAAAACTAAAAAATGGCACAATTGAATTTTGGCGGTGTTATTGAAAATGTAATGACCCGCGAAGAGTTTCCTTTGGAAAAGGCACGTGAGATTTTAAAGGATGAGACAATCGCAGTTATCGGTTACGGTGTACAGGGTCCCGGTCAGGCTTGCAACCTGCGCGACAATGGCTTCAACGTTATCGTAGGCCAGCGTCAGGGTAAGACTTATGAGAAAGCGGTTGCAGACGGATGGGTTCCGGGCGAGACGTTGTTCAGCATCGAGGATGCTTGCCAGAAAGGTACTATCGTTATGTGTCTGTTGTCGGATGCGGCTGTAATGTCCGTATGGCCTACTATCAAGCCGTTCTTGACTCCTGGAAAGGCTCTTTACTTCTCTCACGGTTTCGCTATTACCTGGAGCGACCGTACGGGTGTGGTTCCTCCCACGGATATTGATGTTATTATGGTTGCCCCCAAAGGTTCGGGTACGTCACTGCGTACAATGTTCCTCGAAGGCCGTGGCTTGAACTCTTCTTACGCTATCTATCAGGATGCTACGGGCAAGGCTTTGGACAGAACGCTTGCATTGGGTATCGGCATCGGTTCCGGTTATCTGTTTGAAACTACTTTCATCCGTGAAGCAACTTCCGACCTGACCGGTGAACGCGGTTCTTTGATGGGTGCTATCCAGGGATTGCTGTTGGCTCAGTACGAGGTGTTGCGTGAAAACGGCCATACTCCGTCGGAAGCGTTCAACGAAACGGTTGAAGAGCTGACCCAGTCATTGATGCCGTTGTTTGCAAAGAACGGTATGGACTGGATGTATGCCAACTGTTCCACTACTGCCCAACGCGGGGCACTCGACTGGATGGGCCCGTTCCACGATGCTATCAAGCCGGTTGTACAGAAACTGTATCAGAGCGTGAAGTCCGGTAACGAAGCCCAGATTTCCATCGACAGCAATTCCAAACCCGACTATCGCGAGAAACTGAACGAAGAGCTGAAAGCATTGCGTGAAAGCGAAATGTGGCAGACAGCCGTAATGGTTCGCAAACTCCGTCCGGAAAACAACTGATTCCCGGTGTAAATCGGAGAATGACAAAAGGGGGTGTGTCAAAATACGCTTGATGATTCCTTTTAGGCACGGAATTACACGGATTTCACGGAAGAAGATCTAAAGAAAACCTGTGTTTTTCCGTGTAATCCGTGCCTGAAAAGAAACAAATGGCAAGCGAATTTTAGTTTTGACATACCCTCTTTTCCATTACTTATCATTAATTGTCCTTACATATTCAAGCAGTTTCTTGTAGAAAGCATGGTGGCTTAGCGTAGCCGCTTCTCCCAGGATAACCAATTTCATGCGTGCCCTTGTTATCGCCACATTCATTCTGCGTAAATCGTTCAGAAAGCCGATCTGTCCTTCTTCATTGGCACGTACCAGACTGATAAAGATTACATCACGTTCCTGTCCCTGAAATCCGTCGACGGTATTGACTGTTATCAGACTGCGGTAGGGACGTAGCGAAGCGCTGCCTTTTATTTTTCCCCGCAAGTATTGCACTTGTGCCTTGTAAGGTGAGATGAGTCCGAAGTCGATACGTTCTTCGAGAATCCGGTTTCCGCCTATCCGTTGGATGTACGCTTCCAGCTCTTTCAGCAATAAGCCTGCTTCCTCTTTGTTGATACGCCCGAAGGTTTCTCCGACAAATTCTTCCTTGAAATCCATTTCGGATGTGTCGAGCCATGTAACGGGAGTATCCCAATCCAATATTCCCCGGTGACGTATTTCGGGAGCAGCTTCCAGCTCTCCGCCATAGAACCAGTCTGATGAGAAGCGCATGATGTCTTCGTGCATGCGGTATTGTACTTTCAATAAAGATACGGCAGACGGCTTGCCGGCTACGACTTTTTCCATTAAAGTCCGTTCCAGCCCGCCACGTGCGGCTTCGTAACATTTGATGGTAGGCGGAAGCTGGCAATGGTCTCCTGCCAATACTACACGGTCTGCTTTACGGATGGCTATCCAGCAGGCAGCTTCCAGGGCTTGGGCGGCTTCGTCGATAAACAGTGTGCCGAAACGGCGTCCATTTAAAAGGCGGTGATTGCTGCTTACAAGTGTGGAGGCTATGACGTGGGCGCTGTCGAACAACTCACTATTGATTTGTATTTCCAATGTGGTGGCACGGTCACGCAGACGGCTCATACGGTTGCGTATCCCTTCGCGTTCATCGTAACTGCCGCGGCGGGATTTACCGCCCAGTAGCCTCAGTTCTTTACGGATACTCCATAATTCGGGATAAAGCGGATGATTTTCGAAACGGCGTTCATAAGTGAAAGAGAGCATTTTGTCGTTGACGCGTGTGGGGTTGCCGATTCGTAGCACATTCACGCCTCTGTCCACCAGCTTTTCGGAAATCCAGTCGACAGCCATATTGCTTTGGGCGCATACCAATACTTGGGGTTCGCGGTGCAGGGTTTCGTAGATGGCTTCTACAAGCGTGGTGGTTTTGCCTGTTCCCGGAGGCCCGTGTACAATGGCTACATCGCGGGCGCATAGCACTTTATTGACGGCGCTCTCCTGAGTGGAGTTCAACCAGGGGAAGCGTACTGGATAAAGCTCACGGAAACCGGTTTTGACCGTACCCAACAGGATATCCCGCAATTCGGCAAGCCGGTTGCCTTTTGCACGCAGGACATCTTCCAGTGCCTCGAACATCGTGCGGTAAGAAGTTTCGTCGAAATAAAGCTGGACTCCGAGATTATCTGCGGATTGTATATCCATAATAGCTCCGGCACCGGGCATAATCACTACCATGCGTGCTTCGTCAGCATAACTGACGGTGGCTGTAAAATTGAAGTAAGTGATTTTACCGTCGGTAGATTGACGGAAGAAACAGACAGGGCGTCCGAACTCAAAGTTATGTTCTATATCGAGGTTCTCGGTATGTGTGATTTCTATTACTAATTGATTCAACGAGTTATAGTAACTTCGACCCGGTGAGGCAGGATACCAGCAAACTCCCCGCTTGACTTTTCGGGCGACGCCCATGTTCTCTGTTTGTCGCTTGAATTCTTCTTTTTCGTATTCATATTCCATACGCAACAGAAGCTGTTGTCGTTGGAGGTGTATAATAGGACTGTTTGTATCTTGTTCTTTCATACCTGCAAAGGTAATAAATCTCAGCCTTTAGGGGAAGAAATGCTTTATTTTGTTAAACTTTTCCTTATTATGATTTGTTTATTGTATTAATTTGTAATATTTACAATATTGAATTTTTTAAAAAGAGTGGTTATGGTATATGATTTAGCAATGCTTAAAGCGTTTTATACACTTTATGAGGGGAAAATAGAACGCATTCGGACGATATTGCAACGTCCGTTGACTTTAGCGGAAAAAATCTTGTATGCTCATTTGTACGATGAGAAGAATGTGAAAGACTATAAACGCGGCGAAGACTATGTGAACTTCCGGCCCGACCGTGTGGCTATGCAGGATGCAACTGCACAGATGGCATTATTACAGTTTATGAATGCAGGACGTGATGAGGTGGCTGTTCCTTCGACCGTACATTGCGACCATCTGATTCAGGCTTATAAAGGAGCGAAAGAAGATATTGCCACTGCAACCAAAACGAATGAGGAGGTGTATAATTTTCTTCGGGATGTTTCTTCCCGTTACGGTATCGGTTTCTGGCAACCCGGGGCAGGTATCATCCATCAGGTGGTGTTGGAAAACTATGCTTTTCCCGGCGGCATGATGGTAGGTACCGATTCTCATACCCCGAACGCCGGCGGTTTGGGAATGGTGGCTATCGGTGTCGGCGGTGCTGATGCGGTGGATGTGATGACAGGTATGGAATGGGAGTTGAAGATGCCCCGCTTGATTGGCGTGCGCCTCACTGGAAAATTAAACGGATGGGCTGCTCCTAAAGATGTTATCTTGAAACTGGCAGGAATTTTGACTGTAAAAGGCGGAACAAATGCCATTATCGAATATTTCGGTCCGGGTACTGCTTCACTTTCAGCTACCGGAAAGGCTACGATTTGCAACATGGGTGCGGAAGTGGGAGCTACGACTTCTCTTTTCCCTTATGATGAGCGTATGGCTGCCTATCTGAAAGCTACCGGACGTGCGGAAGTGGCAGATATGGCTACTGCCGTTGCCGAAGGGCTTCGTGCCGATGATGAAGTAGTTGCCAATCCGGAGAAATACTATGACCGTATTATCGACATAGACCTTTCCACATTGGAGCCTTATATCAACGGACCGTTTACTCCGGATGCCGCCACGCCTGTTTCGGAGTTTGCCGAGAAGGTTTTGAAGAACGGCTATTCCTGTAAGATGGAGGTAGGGCTTATCGGTTCCTGTACCAATTCATCCTACCAGGATTTGAGCCGTGCGGTGTCTTTGGCGCATCAGGTAACAGAGAAGCGGTTGCGTGCGGCTGCTCCGCTGATTGTCAATCCGGGTTCGGAACGCATACGTGCAACCGCAGAGCGTGACGGTATGATTGACGCTTTTGAAAAAATAGGCGCTACAATTATGGCAAATGCCTGCGGCCCTTGTATCGGACAATGGAAGCGTGTGACCGATGATCCTACTCGTAAGAATTCTATTGTGACTTCTTTCAACCGGAACTTTGCCAAGCGTGCGGATGGAAATCCGAATACGTATGCCTTTGTAGCCTCTCCCGAGCTGACAATGGCATTGACCATTGCCGGAGATTTGTGTTTCAATCCGCTGAAAGATACATTGCTCAATGCCGATGGCGAACAGGTTAAACTCTCCGAACCGATAGGCGAAGAGCTGCCGCCGGAAGGATTTACGGCAGGGAGCGAGGGATATATCGCACCTTCCCATGCAAAGACGGATATTGCGGTGGCTCCCCAGTCGCAACGCCTGCAACTGCTTGCTCCTTTCCCGGCTTGGGACGGAGAGGATTTGCTGAATATGCCTCTGCTGATTAAAACGCAGGGTAAGTGTACCACCGATCATATCTCGATGGCAGGTCCGTGGCTTCGTTTCCGCGGGCATTTGGAGAATATTTCGGATAATATGCTGATGGGGGCTGTCAATGCCTTTAACGGAGAAACGAATAAAGTGTGGAACCGTTCTACAAATACGTACGGAACGGTGTCCGGTACAGCCAAACTGTATAAGTCCGAAGGGATTCCTTCGATTGTCGTTGCCGAAGAAAACTATGGCGAGGGTTCCAGCCGTGAACATGCCGCTATGGAACCGCGTTTCCTGAATGTACGTGTCATACTGGCAAAGAGCTTTGCACGTATCCACGAGACGAATTTGAAGAAACAGGGCATGCTGGCGCTGACCTTTACCGATAAGGCGGATTATGATAAAATTCGGGAGCATGACTTGCTTTCCGTTGTCGGCTTGAAAGACTTTGCTCCGGGACGTAACCTGAAAGTGGTGCTTCATCACGAGGACGGCAGCAAGGAAAGCTTCGAAGTACAACATACGTATAATGAACAGCAGATAGGCTGGTTCCGTGCCGGCTCTGCATTAAATGCACGATAGAATATGGAAAAGATTACTGTACCTTTTATTACAGGTGACGGAGTAGGGGCAGAGGTCACTCCGTCCATGCAGGCTGTGGTGGATGCAGCCTTGAAGAAAGCCTATGGAGACAGCCGGAGTATCGGATGGAAAGAAGTGCTGGCAGGTGAGCGGGCATTTAATGAAACGGGTTCCTGGTTGCCGGAAGAAACGATGGAAGCATTCCGCACTTATAAAATAGGTATTAAGGGGCCGTTGACTACACCGGTCGGCGGCGGTATCCGTTCGCTGAACGTGGCGTTGCGCCAGACACTCGATTTGTATGTGTGCCTGCGTCCCGTGCGTTGGTATAAAGGCGTAGTTTCGCCGGTGAAAGAACCGCAGAAGGTAAACATGTGCGTATTCCGTGAGAATACGGAAGATATCTACGCCGGTATCGAATGGGAAGCCGGAACACCGGAAGCCGAAAAGTTCTATCGCTTCCTGCATGATGAGATGGGCGTGACCAAGGTGCGTTTTCCCGAAACTTCATCTTTTGGCGTGAAACCTGTGTCTAAAGAGGGAACGGAGCGGCTGGTGCGTGCGGCTTGCCGTTATGCGCTCGAAAACGGTCTGCCCTCTGTAACGCTGGTACACAAAGGCAATATCATGAAGTTTACCGAAGGCGGCTTCAAGAAATGGGGCTATGAGCTGGCGGAGCGTGAGTTTGGAAAAGATATAGCGGAGGGACGTCTTGTTGTCAAGGATTGCATTGCCGATGCCTTTTTGCAGAATACCTTGCTTGTTCCCGAAGAATACTCGGTCATTGCCACTCTGAATTTGAACGGTGATTATATTTCCGACCAGTTGGCTGCTATGGTGGGCGGCATCGGTATCGCTCCGGGAGCCAACATTAATTACAGGACGGGACATGCCATTTTTGAGGCCACTCATGGCACGGCTCCCAATATTGCCGGAAAAGACATTGTGAATCCGTGTTCCATGATTCTTTCGGCGGTGATGATGCTCGAACATCTGGGTTGGAAAGAGGCCGCCTTGCTGATAGAGGAAGCACTGGAGAACAGTTTCACAGAAGGTCGTGCTACAGTCGATTTGGCCCGCTTCATGCAGGGTGGTGTCCCGTTGTCTACATCGGCTTTTACACGGGAAATCGTGAACAGGATAGAAGCTTCCGCAAATAATTCCCCCATAAACCAGAAAAAATAAAAATATTATGAAGAAAGAATATTTGATTTACAAACTTTCCGAAGACCTGAAAGAAGCGACCCGGATTGAGAACGAACTGTTCAAGAAGTTTGATGTGAAGCGCGGATTGCGTAATGAAGACGGTACAGGTGTGCTGGTTGGGCTCACCAAGATTGGCAACGTAGTGGGGTACGAGCGCATTCCGGGCGGAGGTCTGAAGCCTATTCCGGGCAAATTGTTCTACCGTGGCTACGACCTTGAGGATTTGGCACATGCCATTCTCAAAGAGAAACGTTTCGGCTTTGAAGAAGTGGCGTATCTGCTGCTTTCAGGCCGTTTGCCCGACAGGGAAGAACTGGCTTCTTTCCGTGAGCTGATTAACGATAATATGCCGTTGGAACAGAAAACGAAGATGAACATCATCGAGCTTGAAGGGAATAATATAATGAATATCCTGGCGCGAAGCGTGCTCGAGATGTACCGCTTTGACCCGAATGCCGATGATACGTCGCGCGATAATCTGATGCGCCAGAGCATAGACCTTATTTCGAAGTTCCCCACCATCATAGCCTATGCTTTCAATATGCTTCGCCATGCCACTCACGGCCGTTCGTTGCATATCCGGCATCCGCAGGAGAATCTTTCTCTCGCGGAGAATTTCCTGTATATGCTGAAAAAGGATTATACGGAACTGGATGCCCGTACCCTTGACCTGTTGCTGGTGTTGCAGGCGGAGCACGGCGGCGGTAACAACTCTACGTTCACCGTACGCGTAACGTCCTCTACCGGAACTGATACCTATTCTGCTATCGCTGCGGGCATCGGTTCCCTGAAAGGCCCGCTTCACGGTGGCGCCAATATCCAGGTTACCGACATGTTCCACCATTTGCAGGAGAATATCCGGGATTGGACGAATGTAGACGAGATTGACACTTATTTCACCCGTATGCTGAACAAGGAGGTATATAACAAGACGGGATTGATATACGGTATCGGACATGCCGTCTATACCATTTCAGACCCTCGTGCCATACTTTTAAAGGAACTTGCCCGCGACCTTGCCCGCGAGAAAGGGAAAGAGCGTGAGTTTGCTTTCCTTGAATTGCTGGAAGAACGAGCCATCGAAGTTTTCGGCCGTGTGAAGAACAACGGCAAGACGGTTTCGAGCAATGTGGATTTTTACTCCGGTTTCGTATATGAAATGATCGGGTTGCCGCAGGAAATATTTACTCCGCTGTTTGCCATGGCGCGTATCGTGGGCTGGTGTGCACATCGTAATGAAGAGTTGAACTTCGAAGGTAAGCGCATTATTCGTCCGGCATATAAGAATGTATTGGAAGAAGTAGCATACATTCCTATTAAGAAGCGGTAGATCCGTTTCAAAGCACAGACCTCGGATTGCCGGGTCGTATAAGGTATCGTTGTTGCGGTTGGAAAGCCGGACAGCGATACCTTATTCATTTTCCCGTGGCGGAACGGATAAACATCCACGCTCTTTGCGTTATCCGTTTCTGTATGTTTTTGATAATTGCTGCGGGAAAACGATTTGATTGTTACAGGTTTTCCCTATATTTGTCACACTTAAACAAAAGAACATGAGCGAAGAAGGGTTTCATCTGTTTTTGGGAGTGATGTGCGTCATTGCGCTTTTTGTATTCATCGCTCTTTATTTCGTCAAAGCCGGATATGGGATGTTCCGTACCGCATCGTGGGGATATTCCATTAGTAACAAGGCGGCGTGGGTATTGATGGAAGCGCCGGTCTTTATCGTTATGTTTTGGTTGTGGGGCAGGAGCGGGGCAGGCTTTGCCGTGCCGGTATATCTTTTCTTTCTGCTGTTCCAGCTACACTACTTCCAAAGGTCGTTTATTTTTCCTTTTCTGCTGAAAGGAAAAAGCCGGATGCCGGTAACTATTATGATGATGGGCATTGTATTTAATGTACTGAACGGAATGATGCAGGCTGGCGGTCTGTTTTACTTTGCTTCCGAAGGGATGTATTCCGGTGGTTGGACTTATTTGCTGAAGACTCATGCGTGGTCGGGGCTTCTGTTATTTTTTGCCGGTATGCTTATCAATCTTCATGCCGACCATGTGATTCGCCATTTGCGTAAGCCGGGCGACACGAATCATTACCTTCCTGAGAAAGGTCTTTATCGCTATGTCACTTCTGCCAACTATTTCGGTGAATTGGTAGAATGGACCGGTTTTGCCATACTTACTGCTTCGCCTGCCGCATGGGTGTTTGTGTGGTGGACTTTTGCCAATCTCGTTCCCCGTGCCAATGCCATTTACGGCCGTTACCGGAAAGAATTCGGTGATGAGGCGGTAGGAAAACGCAAGCGTATCATACCTTATATCTATTGAAAGGACAAACCATAAATCATAAATCAGGAAACTATCACATGGAATCAAAATTATTCACTCCGGTTACTTTCGGACCGCTGACATTGCGCAACCGTACCATCCGTTCGGCTGCTTTTGAAAGTATGTGTCCCGGAAATGCCCCTTCGGACATGTTGCTCGATTATCACCGTTCGGTTGCGGCAGGAGGCATCAGTATGACTACTGTGGCTTATGCGGCTGTTACTCAGAGCGGGCTTTCTTTTGACCGCCAGTTGTGGATGCGCCCTGAAATAATTCCGGGGCTTCGCAAGCTGACCGATGCGATACATGCGGAAGGTGCTGCTGCCGGAATCCAGTTGGGGCATTGCGGAAACATGTCCCATAAGAGTATTTGCGGGTGTACCCCGGTCGGTGCCAGCAGCGGCTTCAACCTGTATTCACCTACTTTTGTGCGTGGTTTGCGTGCCGGTGAACTGCCGGAGATGGCACGTGCTTACGGAAAGGCGGTGAATCTGGCCCGTGAGGCGGGATTTGATGCAGTGGAAATTCATGCCGGACATGGCTACCTTATCAGCCAGTTCCTTTCGCCTTCGACCAATCATCGCAAAGATGAATTTGGCGGTTCTCTGGAAAACCGCATGCGCTTTATGGATATGGTGATGGATGAAGTGATGAAGGCTGCCGGCAGCGATATGGCAGTGCTTGTGAAGATGAACATGCGTGACGGTTTCCGGGGAGGCATGGAGATAGATGAGACGATGCAAGTGGCCAAGCGTCTTGAATGCTCGGGTGCACATGGATTGGTATTGAGCGGCGGTTTTGTAAGTAAAGCGCCTATGTATGTGATGCGTGGGGAAATGCCGATTCGCAGCATGACACATTATATGACATGCTGGTGGCTGAAGTATGGAGTACGCATGGCGGGCAGGTGGATGATACCGTCTGTGCCATTCAAAGAGGCCTATTTCCTGGAAGACGCCCTGAAGTTCCGTGCAGAGCTGAAGATGCCGTTGATATATGTAGGCGGACTGGTGTCGCGTGCCAAGATAGATGAGGTGCTGGACAATGGTTTTGAGGCTGTACAGATGGCACGCGCCCTGCTCAACGAACCGGGCTTTGTGAACCGTATGCGCAAGGAGGAGAATGCCCGTTGCAGCTGTAGGCATAGTAATTACTGCATAGCCCGGATGTATTCCATAGAAATGGCTTGCCATCAGCATTTGCAGGAAGAACTGCCTGCCTGCTTGAAAAAGGAGATAGAGAAAATAGAAGCGAAGGGGTGATTGAATCTTTCTTATTATTGGCAATTTATACTTGGTAAACATGAAACTTGCTATCATAACCGGTGCAGACGGTGGTATGGGAACGGAAATAACCCGTGCTGTGGCTACAGCCGGATATAAAATAATCATGGCCTGTTACCGTCCGGAAAAAGCGGAAAGGGTAAAGGATATGCTGGTGCATGACACCGGTAACCCATATATTGAGGTATTGGGCATTGACTTAGCTTCGCTTGCATCTGTGGCGGCTTTTGCCGAAAGAATGTTGAAAAGGGGGGATACCGTCAGTCTGCTGATGAATAATGCCGGAACAATGGAAACAGGGCGTCACATCACTGAGGATGGTTTGGAACGTACGGTGAGTGTTAATTATGTTGCTCCTTATTTGTTGACACGCAAACTTATTCCTCTGATGGAAAAGGGGAGCCGTATTGTCAATATGGTGTCTTGTACTTATGCCATAGGGCGTCTCGACTTTCCGGATTTCTTCCATCTTGGAAAGAGAGGAGGTTTCTGGCGCATTCCTGTTTATAGCAATACGAAACTGGCTCTGACCTTGTTTACCGTTAATCTGGCGAATCGGGTCAAGGAAAAAGGGATTGTGGTGAATGCGGCCGATCCGGGTATCGTATCTACCGATATAATAACGATGCACATGTGGTTCGACCCGCTGACAGATATCTTATTCCGGCCTTTTATCCGTACTCCCCGGCAAGGAGCTGCAACAGCCGTTCATCTGCTGCTGGATGAGGATGCCGGAAAACGTACGGGAACTTTAAATGCGAGTTGCCGTCCCAAGCATCTTTCCGGGAAGTATACCCGCCATGTGCAGATGCAGGAGTTGTGGAACAGGACGGAGAAGATTGTGGAGAAGTGGTTATAAATCCAAAAAACGGATAGAACACTTGTTGAGGAAAATTTAAAGAACCTCTTGCATTATGATAATTTTTCAGGCACGGAGTGCATGGATTTCACGGTTCCGGTTTGCAAGAACCATGAAATCTGTGCACTCCGTGCCTGAAAGAAAATGTTAAAATCACTTCGGCCCTCTTGGGTTTATCCTATCGGGACTTTATTAAATGGAAAGTTCCCTCAGTACATTAACCAGGTCTTTCTTGATCGGCTTGTCGTTTTTGATGGCTTTCGTGAAAGGTACATAAACCACTTCATCGTGTTCTATGCCTATCATCACATTACGTTGTCCTTCCATGATGGCGTCGATTGCGGCAGCACCCAATCGGCTGGCAAGGATACGGTCGTGTGCCGTAGGACTGCCGCCACGCTGCAAGTGTCCGAGGATTGTGACGCGTACGTCGTATTGGGGATATTCGTTTTTCACACGTTCCGCATAGTGCATTGCACCACCGGTCAGTTCACTTTCGGCAACGAGCACGATGCTGCTGTTCTTAGACTTCCGGAAACCGTTCTTGATGAACTCTTCCAATTGGTCCACTTCCGTGCTAAATTCCGGTATGATGGCAGCCTCGGCTCCGGATGCGATAGCGCCGTTCAAGGCAAGGAAACCGGCATCGCGTCCCATAACCTCGACGAAGAAAAGACGTTCGTGAGAAGTTGCGGTGTCGCGGATTTTGTCTACGGCATCCAAAATCGTATTCAGGGCGGTGTCGTAACCGATTGTGGTATCCGTTCCGTACAGGTCGTTGTCGATGGTTCCCGGCAGACCGATACAGGGCACATCAAATTCTTGCGCAAAGATGCGTGCACCGGACAGAGAGCCGTCGCCACCGATAACCACCAGGGCATCGATACCCTCTTTCTTCATGTTATCGTATGCTATCTGCCGTCCTTCGGGCGTGGTAAACTCTTTACAGCGCGCTGTTTTCAGGATAGTACCGCCCAATTGGATGATGTTACTTACATTCTGGCTCTTGAATTCTTTGATTTCACCGGTTACTAAGCCTTTGTAACCTCTATATATGCCTTTAACCTGAAGTCCGTTGTAGATAGCCGCACGTGTTACCGCACGGATAGCCGCATTCATTCCCGGAGCGTCGCCGCCCGATGTTAAAATACCGATACACTTAATTGTTCCCATAACAATCTCTTTATTTAGTGTTAATAATTACCTTAAAAAATCTGCTCGCAAAGATAACAAAAGCTTTTTAAATTCGTGATTTTATTGCCTTGGATATTTCTTCCATCAGCCATTTGGGAGTGGAAGTGGCTCCACAAATACCAATGGACTCTGTGCCAATGAGTAACCGGTTGTCTATCTCTTCCGCACTGTCGATAAGGTGCGAGTTGGGATTTACCTTCTTGCATTCGTTGAACAGGATTTTTCCATTGGAACTTTTCTTGCCGCTGACGAAGAATACCAAATCGTGCGAAGCTGCGAATTTCCGGATGTTGGGAATGCGGTTGGCTACTTGCCGGCATATGGTGTCGTAATATTCGAAAGTGACATCGGAGGATATATGTTCTTTTATGTATTCCACGATTTTTTGAAATTCATCCAGCGACTTGGTGGTTTGCGAGTAGAGGCGTATGCTCTTGCTGAAATCCAGTGACTTGGCTTCTTCCAGCTTTTCTATAACAATTGCTTTTCCTGTGGTTTGCCCCACCAGTCCCAGGACTTCTGCATGTCCGTTCTTTCCGTATATGACGATTTGTTTGTCCTCATTGTCTTCCTGGATATACTCCTGCTTGATTTTCTTTTGTAAGCGGAGAACCACCGGACAAGTGGCGTCGATTATTTCAATATTGTTGCGCCTGGCGGTTATATAGGTTTCGGGCGGTTCGCCGTGTGCCCGCAATAAAACTTTGGCATTATGCAGGCGGTTGAACTCCCCGTGGTTGATGGTGATAAGCCCCATTGCTTTCAAGCGCTCCACTTCACGGCTGTTGTGCACAATGTCTCCCAAACAGTATAATGTTCCGCTTTTGGATAACTCTTCTTCTGCTTTATTGATTGCGGTAACTACCCCGAAGCAGAAGCCGGAACCTTCGTCTATTTCCACTTTTGCCATATTGCAGCTTTTTGCGTTATGATTTGCACACTTTTTCGAACTGTTCTGCCAGCCATTCCTTTTGTTGGGAAATGGTCATGTGGCTGTTGTCGAGCAGCAGTGCGTCGTCGGCTTTGCGGAGCGGACTCACTTCCCTGTTCTGGTCTATATAATCCCTCTGCTTCACATTCTCCAGGATTTCGTCGAAACCGGCTTCCTCTCCTTTGGCTTTCAGTTCATCGTATCTGCGCTGTGCACGGATTTCGGGAGAGGCAGTTACGAATATCTTAAGTTCGGCATCCGGAAATACGGTAGTGCCGATGTCGCGACCGTCCATGACAATGCCTTTGGCTTTGCCCATTTCCTGTTGTTGGGCCACCATTGCTTCGCGCACAAAGTCGAGGGCGGCAATGGGACTGACGCGGGAGGATACTTCCATTGTGCGGATTTTCTTTTCCACATTGATGCCGTTCAGGTAGGTGTCGGGACGTCCCGTTTCCGGGTTCAGCTGAAAGGATATGCGGATGCTGTTGATCTGCTTTTTCAGTTTTTCCGTATCGATGCCCTCGGCTGTGAAGATACCGTTCTCCATACTATATAAAGTGACGGCACGGTACATGGCTCCGCTGTCGATATAAATATAGCCGATTTCACGGGCGAGGTCCTTGGCCATTGTGCTTTTTCCGCACGAAGAGAAGCCGTCGATTGCGATTGTTATCTTTTTCATATGAAATGATTTTATACCATAATTTATATAGGAATCTCTCTCTCGGTAGATTTTTTTGAACGTTTCATTTAAAATTCTTGCCAAAGATACGGTATTTTTAAAATATCTCGTTACTTTTGCGCTACAAAAGCTGACGAAGGCTTTTGAAGAATTAAAAAAATAAAAATGCCTTGTTTATTGTGTAAAAAAACACAGCCGGGCAAGAACAATCGTGGGAAAAGTGCTATATTTGCCCAAAATGAGAAACACTAATAATTATAGTATAAATTATGGAAATTAAAAAGACACCTAAGGCAGACTTGGAGAACAAAAAGTCGACTTGGCTGCTTGTCGGTTACGTGATTGTGCTCGCGTTTATGTTCGTTGCATTCGAATGGACAAAACGTGATATCAAGATTGATACGAGCCAGGCAATTACCGACCTTGTATTTGAAGAGGAAATCATTCCGATTACGGAACAACCCGAGCAGGTGGCTCCACCGCCCCCCGAAGCTCCGTCGATTGCAGAAACCCTGACAATCGTGGATGACGACGCAGATGTGGAGGAAACCACGATAGCTACATCTGAAGAAACCAATCAGGCTGTGGAAATCAAATATGTTCCCGTAGCTGTTGAAGAGGAAGAACCGGAAGAACAAACTATCTTCGAGGTAGTAGAACAGATGCCGGAATTCCCTAATGGTGGTATGGCTGGTTTGATGCAGTATTTGAGCAAGAACATCAAATATCCTACTATCGCTCAGGAAAACGGAACTCAAGGTCGTGTAACCGTACAGTTCGTTGTTAACAGAGACGGTAGTATCGTAGATGCTAAAGTGCTTAGAGGTGTTGACCCGTATTTGGATAAAGAGGCAATCCGTGTGATCAGCTCCATGCCGAAATGGAAACCGGGTATGCAGCGTGGTAAAGCGGTACGTGTTAAATACACAGTGCCTGTGATGTTCCGCTTGCAGTAATTTTGTTTTTTTTAGTTAATATATTTAAATATCGCGTAAAGAGGTTGCTTTTAGGCAGCCTCTTTTCATTCTCTGCCATTCCTAATTTGAAATACTTATGTTTACAGCTTCCGAACTTCTCGATAAAATAAATTCCCATATTGCGGATTTGCAGTTTGAACGTACTCCGAAAGGGTTGTACGACCCGGTTGCCTATGTTTTGTCCATGGGTGGAAAAAGAATCCGCCCCGTGCTGATGCTGATGGCTTATAATCTTTATAAGGAAGATGTCAGACCGGTATTCTCACCGGCAACAGGCATCGAGGTCTATCATAATTATACATTGCTGCATGACGACCTGATGGACCGTGCCGATAAACGCCGCGGAAAAGAAACGGTGCATAAGGTATGGAATGATAATACGGCTATCCTTTCGGGTGACGCAATGCTGGTGCTGGCTTATCAGTTTATGGCGCAATGTCCGGCCGAACACTTGAAGGCCGTGATGGATTTGTTCAGCCTGACGGCTCTTGAAATTTGCGAAGGTCAGCAGATGGATATGGATTTTGAGCAGCGGAGCGATGTGAAGGAGGAGGAATACCTGGAGATGATTCGTCTGAAAACATCCGTGCTGCTGGCGGCAAGTTTGAAAATCGGAGCATTGTTGGGCGGTGCCTCTGCTGAAGATGCGGAACGGCTGTATGACTTTGGCATGAATATGGGTGTCGCTTTTCAGCTGAAAGACGATTTGCTGGATGTGTACGGTGATACTGCCGTATTTGGTAAAAATATAGGTGGGGATATCCTGTGCAACAAGAAAACCTATATGTTGATAAAGGCTTTGGAACATGCGGATAAGGAGCAGGCTACGCAATTGAAGCATTGGATAACCGTTACGGACTTTGACCCGGCTGAGAAGATAGAGGCTGTAACCGGTTTGTATAACCGGATAGGGGTTAAACTCCTTTGTGAAAACAAAATGTCGGAATACAACAACAAGGCTTTGGAAAGCCTGGCTGCCGTGAATGTGACGGCTGAGAGGAAAAGAGAACTGGATAAGCTTATAAAGGAGTTGATGTACCGGGAAGTGTAATTGTCAGTAGCCGATAAGAATGCCTTACAGAAGATTACCAAATACAGATCAGGCAAGAATACGTGCGTTGAAAGCCGTTGTTGCCAAAGGTGACACATATAATGTGTATGATTTGGCTGTGTCTCTGAAGGTACTTACGGATGCCCGGAATTTCCTGGTAAAGTTTGAAGCGGCGCATTCGTATTATGTGGAATGTTTTGAGCGTCAGTCAAAGGCGGGACGTAAGCATCAGGCAAATGTAAAGACTGCCCGTCTTTACATATCGCATTTTATCCAGGTACTGAATCTGGCAGTGATTCGTTCGGAGGTGCGTACCGTTCATAAGGAGTTCTACGGCTTGGATATGAGAAACAATAATGTTCCGGATTTGTCTACGGAGGCAGCCCTTGCAGAGTGGGGACGTAAAATAGTGGAAGGCGAGAGCCGGCGCATTTCTCAGGGCGGAATTCCTATTTATAATCCTACCATTGCCAAAGTCAGGGTACATTATGATATTTTCATGGAGAGCTACGAGAGACAGAGGAACTTGCAGGCGCTGACGGCGCGCAGTCTGGAAGCTCTTGCTTCCATGCGCTCCGAAGCCGATGCTCTGATTCTGGATATCTGGAACCAGGTGGAGCGGAAATACGCAGAGGTTATGCCGAATGAAAAACGTCTGGAGTTGTGTCGCGCTTATGGCTTGATTTATTATTACCGTACCGGTGAAAAAGAAGAGATTGCAAAATGAAATTAGTAGATTCACATTCCCACCTTTTTTTGGAGGACTTCCAATCGGATTTGCCGCAGGTGATGATGCGCGCCCGGGAAGCAGGAGTCACCCATATTTTTATGCCCAATATAGACAGTACCACTATTGAACCCATGCTTAAGGTCTGTTCGGAGTACAAGGGGTATTGTTTTCCGATGATAGGGCTGCATCCCACTTCTGTGGATGCCGGTTATGAGAAGGAACTGGCTGTTGTGGCCGGACATCTGGCAATGCCGGACGGTTATGTCGCAATCGGTGAAATAGGCATGGATCTTTATTGGGATAAAACTTACCTGAAGGAACAGCAGATTGCCTTTGAACGGCAGGTGCGGTGGGCGTTGGAGTATGGATTACCCGTAGTGATTCATTGCCGGGAGGCGTTCGACTATATATATGATATATTGAAACCGTATAAAACGTCTTCTCTAAGGGGGATTTTCCATAGTTTTACGGGAACACGGGAAGAGGCATTCCGTATGCTGGAGTTTTCTAATTTCTTCATTGGGATTAACGGTGTGGTGACATTTAAGAAATCGGGATTGCCGGAAGTTTTGCAAAATATCCCCTTGGAACGGATTGTTCTTGAAACCGATTCTCCCTATCTAACTCCCGTGCCGAACCGGGGTAAAAGAAACGAGAGTGCGAATGTAAAGGATACTCTGTTAAAAGTAGCGGAAATATACGGAAATTCGCCTGAAGAAATAGGCGGTATCACTTCTGAAAACGCTTTAAAAGTGTTTGGAATGCTCAAATAACGTTCCGAAGATTTTAAAGTTTATTAATTTTGAGATTTTCTTGTGGATAAAACTTTGAGAATGCAGTGGAAGAACAAAAAAA
This sequence comes from Bacteroides stercoris ATCC 43183, assembly GCF_025147325.1. NCBI lineage: Bacteria > Pseudomonadati > Bacteroidota > Bacteroidia > Bacteroidales > Bacteroidaceae > Bacteroides > Bacteroides stercoris. The sequence goes on along the minus strand of NZ_CP102262.1, from coordinate 3,879,885 downwards.
AGAATACATTTGTAGCTGAAAACGCTCGCGGTTCGCATTTTTTTTGTAATTTGCACCCGATTTCAGAACAGATGTTGATTGGAGAGATGCTCGAGTGGTTGAAGAGGCACGCCTGGAAAGCGTGTATACCCCTAAAGGGTATCCGGGGTTCGAATCCCCGTCTCTCCGCGAAGTTTTAAAATAAGAGAAGAACAATAAATAAACATAATAAGTAATTTAATTAATTAATCTTAAAAATTAGACACACAATGAAAAAGTTATTTGCAATTGTTGCTGTGATGGGAGTCTTAACATTTGGCTCAACTCAACTTGCTCAGGCTCAAGATGCTCCTGCTGCTGAACAAACAGAACAAGCTGCTCCTGCAGCACAAGCAGCTCCTGCTGATGAAGCTGCCGCTCCTGTTGTAGCTGAAGAAGGCGGTATTCACAAAGAAATCAAGACTAAATTTATTGAAGGTACTGCATCTTTCATGAGTTTGGTTGCCATCGCATTGGTTATCGGTCTTGCTTTCTGTATCGAGCGTATCATTTACCTGAGTTTGGCTGAAATCAACACCAAGAAGTTTATTGCCGCTATCGAAGCTGCTTTGGAAAAAGGTGATGTTGAAGCTGCCAAAGACATTGCACGCAACACAAGAGGTCCTATCGCTTCTATCTACTATCAGGGTTTGATGAGAATCGATCAGGGTATCGATGTAGTTGAAAAGTCAGTTGTATCTTACGGTGGTGTACAGGCTGGTTACCTGGAAAAAGGTTGCTCTTGGATCACACTGTTTATCGCAATGGCTCCGTCATTAGGATTCTTGGGTACTGTAATCGGTATGGTGCAGGCATTTGATAAGATCCAACAAGTAGGTGATATCTCTCCGACGGTTGTAGCAGGTGGTATGAAGGTTGCCTTGATTACAACTATCTTCGGTTTGATCGTTGCTTTGATTCTGCAGGTATTCTATAACTATATCCTGTCTAAGATTGAAGCTTTGACCAGCGAAATGGAAGATTCTTCTATCTCACTGTTGGATATGGTTATCAAATATGACTTGAAATACAAAAAATAAGTAAAATGGCTAAGTTATCATATAAAGTATCATACTACGTACTGTACGTAATGTTCGCTGCCATTCTGGTAGTGTTGGGCTTGTTCTACTTCGGTGGAGATGCTCAGGGCGATGCAGTACTTATGAGCGTTGACTCTGAAATGTGGCAACCCGCCCAAACCGATGCACTGCTCTTCTTGATGTACGGTTTGTTTGGTATCGCTGTCGTTGCTACAGTGGCTGCTTTCCTGTTCCAGTTCGGAACTGCCTTGAAAGATAATCCGGGAAATGCATTGAAGTCTTTGATCGGTGTAATCGTATTGGTTGCAGTTGTTGTTATAGCATGGGCTATGGGTAGTGATGAACCGCTTAATATCCCGGGTTATGACGGTACGGACAATGTTCCGTTCTGGTTGAAGATCACTGATATGTTCCTTTATTCTATCTACATCCTGTTTGGTGCAACAGTGCTTGCTATCATCTTTAGTAGTATTAAGAAGAAATTATCATAATCAATTGAGATAACTCAATTTAAAGAGTAATTACAATGGCAAAAGGAAAAAGAAAAGTTCCTGATATTAACTCAAGTTCTACGGCGGATATTGCTTTCCTGTTGTTGATCTTCTTCTTGATTACAACGTCAATGGATACTGACCGTGGTTTGGCAAGACGTTTGCCGCCACCACCGGAGCAGAACCAAAAGAATGACGATATTAAGTTGAAGGAACGCAATGTGTTGCAGGTCTTCCTGAATATGAACGACCAGTTGATGTGCGGAAACGATTATATCACAACAGATCAGTTACGTGCTAAAGCAAAAGAATTTATTGCCAATCCGTATAACGATGAAACCAAACCGGAAAAACATGCAAAGGATATTCCTTTCTTTGGTAACATGATGATTACGGAAAAGCATGTAATTTCTTTGCGTTGCGACCGTGGTTCTTCTTATAAGGCATATCTTGCTGTACAAAACGAGCTGGTTGCAGCATACAATGAGTTACGTGATGAGTTGGCTCAGGAAAAATGGCAAAAGAACTATGTTGATTTGAATGACGATCAACAAAAAGCAATTCGTGACATTTATCCTCAGAAGATCTCTGAGGCAGAACCTAAAAAATACGGAGATAAGAAGTAATGGGAAAATTTAATAAGACTGGTAAAAAAGAAATGCCGGCGTTGAACACTTCTTCTCTGCCTGACCTTATCTTCACCCTGTTGTTCTTCTTCATGATTGTAACAACTATGCGTGAGGTAACATTAAAGGTTGAGTTTAAGGTTCCGCAAGCTACAGAGTTGGAAAAACTTGAAAAGAAGTCTTTGGTTACGTTTATCTATGTAGGAAAACCTACTGCTGAATTCCGTAAGAAATTAGGTAATGAAAGCCGTATCCAGTTGAATGACAGTTATGCTGAAGTTGCAGCAATCCAAGACTATATTATTGGTGAACGTGCCAGTATGAAGGAAGAGGATCAGCCGCAGATGACAGTGTCTTTGAAAGTTGACCAAGATACGAAAATGGGTATCGTAACAGATATCAAAGAGGCTCTTCGTAAAGCGTATGCATTGAAGATTAACTATTCTGCGCAGCCGCGTCAGTAAAGTTAGTTCAGACTATATTGAATAAAGGTCGCCTGTTTTTACAAGCGACCTTTATTTTCTTATGTATGGGAACCTTAAAAGAATGAGTTTCCTATTTATTTAGTATTGTATACTTCCCGATAGATGCACTTTTTAACCTGTTCGAAGTCTTTATCGCATTCTAAATCGCCATAAGCCATTAATAGCATGGGAAGGTAATCATCTCCGGATTTATAAGGCGGTTGCATGTACGGCTTTTCCCATAATGTAAAACCTTGCCGTTTGTAGAAATTGATTCGGCGTATTGCCATTTCTTCTTCCGGCATTTCCACTTCCAGGATAATGGGTTTCTTTAGCTGGTGACATAATTGGTTTAAAACGTTTTTGCCATGGCCTCCATTGCGTTGAGACGGGTCAATGGCAAAATGCTCTACATAGCAGAAATGTCCGAAATCCCAGTAGGTAATAAAGCCTACCGGAGTATTTTGATGGAGAATAATGTTACAGTAAAAATGCGGTTTGCTATCTGTATAATTACGCAATTCTTCCAATGGACGATATTCTTCAGAAGGGAAAGAAGCAGTCATCAACTGCTCCATGTACTTGTACAAGGCTGCATCTGTGGTGGTGATGCGTTGAAATTTAATCATAAGCAGGTTCTTTAAAATTTGTTTTTTATTCGGTATAAAACTCAATAATTCTGCGAAGAGCGCGTTGGCACACAGGGCAGAAAGCCGGATATTCATTGGTGCGCATGCGGCAATTCTCTGCCGGTCGGAAGATCCCTTTCGCTGAATAACCGCCGCCTTCATACACGCCTGTCGGATAGTTTTCGCTTACCTCTGCCGGAGTGGGAACGGGAGTATTTTCACTAAGCATGTCCTTCCACTTGGCTGCAAAGTCCACTTGTGTACTGATGTTCTGCTCCCACGGTTCTATATCCAAGGGGTAGGTATCGGTCATAACATCATTATCATAGAAGTATTCATCGGCAAGTCCGCCGAAACTGTGTCCGAATTCATGTACTACTACCGGCCGGAACATCGGATGATGGGCTGTTGTGAGGGTGTATGAGTTATAGATACCGCCACCACCATATTCTTCTGTATTAGCCAATATGATAATGTGTTCATAGGGTATTCCGGCTAAAGCATCATGAATTGCTTTTACGCGTGATGTTGTTAAATAACGGTCGGAATAGAACGTGCTGAAATGTGAACCGAAGGCAGTATGTTTCCACTCGTTCAATCTTGGCACGCTGACTCCGCTATCTGTGGAAGGACTGGCTACGGCTACTACATTGAACCGTTTCTTCATGGATTTGAAAGGTTCGTGGTCGAAAATGCTTTTGCAAGCGATATCTGCATCTTCATAGAATGTCTGTATTTCTTGGAGTGTATATCCTTCTGCAAGAATAGCTACATCGATGCACTTTTCCGGACTATCGTTGTGCAGCAGGTATTTATGCGGTGTGATGTGTGAATTTCCTTTTTGCTCTATCAATACATCGTTTGGATGCACGATGTGTTTCATGGACGCGCGGACATTGCGGCGTGGGTCGAGCAGGGTTATTTCTATTTCAACCGGCTGAAGAGGGTAGGGAAGGAGAAATGTATTTTCAAATCCTTTAGTTACATTCCGGGCTTCGTCCGTTTCCAGCCATTCCTGGAAGAGTGAGGAGAAAGAGGTAGTATAAATAGTCTTTCCGCTGGCTGCATTGCGCATAACAATCTGTCCGTTGCCTTGCAACGGGAGTTCTGCCAGATGATGCTTTCTTCCTGCCCAGGTGGGGAGAGCGGATAACCCGTCCAGACAGATAGCTTGCCCGGATGCATTGCCGTTAAAGATATAATCGACGCGAAGGGTTTTATCTGCAAAATGGTCGGCAAAGACTTGTGCGCGGGTAGATGCTACGGCTATTAAACAGAGTAAGAATAAGATATGCTTTTTCATGTCCATAATAATTTAATCATTTCACAAATATACGATTTTTGTCTGTATTCCCCTGCATGTATGATTATTCTCTTTTTAGCAAGAAAAGTTATAATTCGTATTTTTATTCATGAAAAAATCGCTAACTTTGCACATTGCCGTAGCGGAATACGGTAAAATAATTTATTTAATTAATTATTGAGATTAGAAATGGGACATCATCAATTGGATACTTTAGACGAGCAGATATTGCAGCTGATTGCCGATAATGCGCGTATTCCTTTCCTCGAAGTTGCCAGAGCTTGTAATGTATCCGGAGCAGCTATTCACCAACGTATTCAGAAACTGACAAATCTGGGTATATTGAAAGGGTCGGAATATGTCATAGATCCGGAAAAGATAGGATATGAGACTTGTGCGTATATCGGAATCTATTTAAAAGATCCCGCAACTTTTGATGCCGTGACAAAAGCGCTGGAAGCCATTCCTGAAATCGTGGAATGTCACTTTACTACCGGTAAATACGATATGTTTATTAAGCTGTATGCACGGAACAATCATCATTTGCTGAGCATTATTCATGATAAATTGCAACCGTTGGGGTTGTCTCGTACGGAAACGTTGATTTCATTCCACGAGGCAATTAAACGTCAGATGCCGATAGTGATAGACGATGTGGATGAATAATCCTACCGGTTATCGGCGGATATAATTGACAAAAGCATAAGGGCAGGGATGTTTTTCATCTATAGGATGGGATTCCCTGCTTTTTTCTTGCCATATTTCAGGGGATACTTCCGGAAAGTAGGCATCTGCTTGAGGAGCTTCGGCATCTATCTCTGTCAGGCAGAGTGCGTCTGCCAATGGCAAAGCCTGGCGGTATACGCTGGCTCCACCTATAATATAGATTTGTTCATCCTGTTCACAGTGCTTCAAAGCTTCTTCAAGAGAAGGAAAGATTTCCGCACCCGGACATAGGGTGTCGGGACGGGTAGACAATACAATATTGCGTCGGTTTGGCAAAGCTCCTTTAGGGAGTGATTCGAATGTTTTCCGTCCCATGATGATGGTGTTCCCGGTAGTAAGCGCTTTGAAACGTTTCAAGTCATTGGGAAGCCAGAATAACAGTTTGTTTTCATAACCGATAGCCATGTGTCGGTCTACTGCGGCGATAATGCTAATCATATTGTCTGATGTAATCAAGTGGTCTTTTAATGATAGAAGATGCTCTCTTTCCTATACTGCTACTTTTCCGGCAATATGCGGGTGAGGATTGTAATTGACCAATTCAAAGTCTTCATACTTGAAATCGAATATGTTCTTTACATCCGGATTTATTTTCATTTGTGAAAGTGCCCGCGGCTCACGGCTCAGTTGGAGTTTCACTTGTTCCAAGTGGTTCAGATAGATATGTGCATCTCCCAGGGTATGTACAAAATCTCCGGCTTTCAATCCCGTAACTTGGGCTACCATTTGCAAGAGCAATGCATACGATGCGATATTGAAAGGTACTCCCAGAAAAATATCCGCGCTGCGTTGGTAAAGTTGCAGACTGAGTCGTCCGTTGGCTACATAAAACTGAAAGAATGCATGGCAAGGCGGCAGATTCATGTTGTCCAAATCGCCGACGTTCCAGGCACTCACTATGATACGGCGTGAATCGGGGTTGTGCTTGATTGTTTCCACCGCTTCACTGATTTGGTCGATGGTTCCGCCTTTGTAATCTGGCCACGAACGCCATTGGTAACCGTAGATATGCCCCAAATCTCCATTCTCATCGGCCCATTCATTCCAGATGCGTACCCCGTTCTCTTGCAGGTATTTTACGTTTGTATCGCCTTTCAGGAACCAGAGCAGTTCGTGGATAATGGATTTCAAATGAAGTTTCTTGGTAGTCAGACAAGGGAAGCCCTCGTCCATATTGAAACGCATCTGGTGTCCGAATACGCTGATTGTACCGGTTCCGGTACGGTCGCTTTTTTCTATGCCTTCAGTCAGTACACGGTTGAGTAAGTCTAAATATTGTTTCATGGAGTTACTTATTAAAAGCCTTGCCAAAGGTAGGCAAAGTTCTCGGTATATTGAAAATTTGCGCTATAAGATTTACAGGAAAGGAGTCAGCAGATTTCCTACCCAGCCGAGAAACTTTTTCCAGCCGGAGCGCTTTTTCCACATCTCGGGCGTGAGCAAGGTACTGTTCTTTTTGTCCCTCTCGAACATGCTGTTCAACTGGTTCGTTGTTGAAGGGTCGAAGATGAAAGCATTGGTCTCATAATCGTAGCGCAAGCTGCGGCTGTTGAGGTTTGCAGTGCCTACCGTACAGAAAGTGCTGTCTACCATCATTACTTTGGAATGGTGAAATCCGTCCTTGAACAAGTAAATTTTGGCTCCCCGTTTCATCAATTTATGTGCGATATAAAAAGAGGCTTCGGGCGTAAAGGGAATATCCGATACAGCCGGTATCATAATCTCCACTTCCGTACCTTTCTTTAACGCTTTCTTGATAGCCTTACGGATGGATTTCGTCGGAACGAAGTAGGGGTTTACTATCTGGATATTTTTTTGAGCAGCTTCTATCGAAACGGCATAGGCATGGCTGATAGACCGGGGTGTTTCCCGCGGGGTGCGGTCTACTATTGCAATCTCCTCGGCTATACTGTCCGGAAATTGGGGCAGGTTGGGGAAGTATGCCGGACCGCCGATGTGTTGTCCGGTTTCCCTGTTCCACATAGTCAGGAAGATACCTTGCAGGTAACGTACGGCATCCCCTTCTATGTGCATGTGTATGTCGTGCCATTTACCGATTTTAGGCAAGCCGTTGATGTAATAGTCGGCAATATTCATCCCGCCCGTATAGCCGATTTTTCCGTCGATAACCACTATCTTCCGGTGGTCGCGGTGCATGGCATGGTTGATATAGGGAAAGGTGATGGGGTCGAACTTGACGAGTTCGATGCCGCGTGCCTTTATCGCCTGCAAATGATGTTTTTTCAACGGCTGGTTATTGGACCAGTTGCCGAACGCATCGAACATGGCACGTACCTCTACACCTTCTTTTACCTTTTCTGCCAGTAAATCGAAAAGGGCATTGGCGATGGAGTCGTTACGGAAATTGAAATATTCCAGATGAATGTGGTGCCGGGCATGGCGGATAGTTTCGAATAAATCAATAAACTTTTCACGACCGGTCATCAATAGTTCGACTTTATTGTTGTAAGTCAGCGGTATTTCCATATCTTGCATGTAGTTCATTACAAGAGAATCGCTGGTACTTTGCGCTCGGACGCTTCCAATAAAAAATGTAAATAATATGATGAATGAAATCTGTCTCAAAACTTTATAAGTTTATTTAGTTTTATGAGTTCGCAAATATACAATATATCATTGAGATATGTTCATTTGTTTATAAAAAAATCAACCCTTACCTTTTATTAACAAGGTAGGGGTTGATTGTATTGTTCTGTAAGGAAGTTTATTTATTCTATGAGGAAATTACCGTTTGCGATTTCCAAAGCGTTTAAGCCAATGAACATATTTTGCGATAGAGCAGGAAGAGTAATACTATGCCTGCAACCAATAAAGATTTGGGATCAAGTTCGGTGACTCCGTTTTGAACAGCGGCGGTGAGTGTTTCACGAAGTGTACCCAATACCTGTTGCAATCCGTCGAAAACAAAGAACAGCACTAATGCCAGCATGAAACAGAACGTAACCCATACTTGTGAAATCCGTCGGGTACGGTCGGGCAAATGGCGCATCACACGGCGGGTGAAGCCATTGTCGGGTATTTCCTGCCGGTTTTCGGCAAAGAAATCAATCAGGAGTTTATCATTGTTTTCCGTCATAACCATTTTGTTTTAAGTAGGTAGCCATTTTTTCTTTGGCCCGCGACAGGTGGCTTTTTACTGTTCCTGTCGGGTAGCCGGTAATGTCTGCAATCTTCTCTATACTTTGGTCTTCCATATAAAAAAGAGTGATACAGGTCCGTTCTGTTTCTTTCAGCATATTCAGCGCACGGTAAATGTCCATGTGCCGCCCTATGTCGTTTTGCTGCGTACTGTATTGAGCGTCTACCCGGAGTGTTTCCAGACTGTCGGTCTCCTTACGGGTGCGAAGATAATCATAAAATACATTATAAGCAATACGGTAGAGCCAGGTGGAGAAACTGGACAGGTTTTTGAATGAGGAGAGATTGGTGTATGCTTTAATGAATGTATCTTGCGCCAGGTCATCGCTCAATTCGCTGTCGCCACAAGTCAGGTGCAGAAAAAAACGCCGTACGGACGACTGGTACTTTCCTACTAACCGGTCGAAGGCCCTGGTGTTGCGAAACACCACGACCTGTGCGACTAACGATATATCATTGAGCTGACTCATTTTTCTGCATTCTTTTCCGGAAAGACGGTTCTTGCATTATCGGATTTATCATTGCTTTTAGGGGCTCTGTCTTGCTGCGTATAGTAGATGACGAGCTGTCCGAAGCCTGTGAACATGACAAGCAGGCCTATGCAGCCAAGTCCGAATTCTTCGGTAATGGCCCAGAGGAATATGAACAGCCCGATACCGACGAACACATTCTTGATTCCTTTACTGCGGATATCTGTCGAATCGGCTTCTTTAAACAGATTTTCCGGCAGCGGTTGTCCGCTGGCTAATGCTTGTTCCACCAGGCGGTATTTGGCCTTCCGGTTTTTGTAGCGGAAGAAAAAGATGATGAATACGATGATTAAAGGAAAGCCGAAAACGAACACAATGGCTGTAATCGCAATGACTGCGTCTCTCGTGGCATGTCCGATATTCCAGCCGAAATCGTAAGCACTGCTATGATGCTTGTAATCATCGTCACTTTCTGAGTTACTGTTTGAACTGTTTTCGTAAGTCATGATGCTAAGGGTGTCCGTAACGGCTTTTCCGTCAATCACGGTATCCTTCAATTCTATGACTCTTTGTTTGTTTCCCAGACTGTCATTCTCCGTAACGGTCCGGTTCTTTCCTTGTGCCAATGTGCAAAGCATTAAGGCGGTTGTCAGTGCGAAGATAATGCGTTTCATAATCATGCTGTTTTTTGTTTTTATAGGTTTCTTTGTGTGTTAGACGTACCCATTTGCTTGGAAAGTTGCAAAGAGACGACATTTTTTTTAGAAAAGCTATTATCAACCGCAAAATATTTATACTACCTTTGCGTATTTAAAAAGTAAAACCTATGGAACTACCCGTTTCTTTTGCAGACTATACCCGCACTCTTTTGGGAGATGAGGATTATAAGGAATTAGTGACTTCTCTGGAATCGGAGCAATCCGTCAGCATCCGGTTGAATCCGCTGAAACCTTTTGCTTTCCGCTCCGGAGAACATGCCGTTCCCTGGTGTACTTCCGGTTTTTACCTGGAAGAACGCCCGACATTTACTTTTGATCCCTTGTTCCATGCGGGCTGTTATTATGTACAGGAAGCTTCGTCCATGTTTGTTGAACAGGCTCTGAAGCAGTATATGGGTGAGGAACCGGTAGTGATGCTCGACCTTTGCGCCGCTCCGGGCGGTAAGTCGACGCATATCCGAAGCCTCCTTCCCGACAATAGTCTGCTGATAGCCAATGAGGTTATCCGCAACCGCTCTCAGATACTTGCCGAGAATCTGACCAAGTGGGGGCATCCCGATGTGGTGGTTACCAATAGCGATCCGTCGGACTTTACACCGCTGGAAGATTTCTTCGACGTGATATTGACGGACGTGCCCTGCTCCGGTGAGGGTATGTTCCGCAAAGACCCTGTTGCCATAAGCGAGTGGAACCCGGAGAATGTGGAAATCTGCCGGCAGCGGCAGCGGAGAATTATTGCGGATATCTGGCCTTGTCTGAAACCGGGCGGCATACTGATATATAGCACTTGTACTTATAACACAAAGGAAAACGAAGAAAACATCCGTTGGATAAGGGATGAATTCGGTGCAGAGGTGCTTCCGCTCGATGTTGCGGAAGAGTGGAATATAACGGGTAATTTGTTGCAGGGAGAATCCTTTCCTGTTTATCGTTTCCTGCCTCATAAGACGCAGGGAGAAGGCTTCTTTCTGGCAGTTCTCCGGAAGCCGGGCATGAGCGTCCGAAACTCCGGGGATAAGCAACTCATTTCCCTGGCAATTGCTCCTGAAACTCCAGGGCTCAGAGTAGAAAAGTCCAGGGAAAAAGGACGTAAAGTCCAGGGAAAAGGGAAGCAAACTCCGGGACTTTCCAAGGAGCAGCTTGCGATATTGCAGAAGTGGATTTTTACTGCGGATAAGTATGAGTTTATCCAGAAAGGCGGCAATGTCAGCGCTTTCCCAAAATGTTATCTTCCGGAACTGTCTGCATTGCAGTCGTCCTTACGTATTGTACAGGCTGGATTGGAGATTGCCGGACAGAAAGGCAAGGATTGGATTCCCTGTCATGCCTTGGCTGTGAGCGGGATATTGGTATCGGATGCTTTCCCTTGTGAAGAAATATCGTATGAACAGGCCATTGCCTATTTACGCAAAGAGGCTGTCACCCTTTCGGATGCAGCCCCTCGCGGAGTTGTTTTGCTGACATATAAGCATGTGCCTCTCGGCTTTGTCAAGAATATAGGTAACCGTGCCAATAATCTTTATCCGCAGGAGTGGCGTATCCGTAGCGGCTATTTGCCGGAGACGGTGGTGAAAGTGCATTCTTGACTTGATTCCACCTTCATCACAGTTCGTTCTTATATATCCGCGCCATTGCTTTCTGGTATTGGTTTTCCAGTTGCAGGAGATTTGTTTTGCTTTGGTAAACGACCGAAACTTCGACGAAATACTCTATCATACTGATTTGTCCGCCTACAAGAGCCTGTTTCAGTAAAGTCAGGTCCTGCTGTTCCTGAAAGGTCCGTTTGTATTCCTGCATGGAAGCGTCCAGGTTACGGGCTTCTTCGTAGAGCTGCCATAACTCGGAGCTTGCTTTTACTCTTGCATTATCTTTCTGGAAGTCGATGTTCATGGCTTGGGCTTTGGCTATCTTCACTTTTCCTTTATTTGAGAACAGCGGGAAAGAGAAGCCTACGACAACACCGTTCAGCGGATGTCCCGATTCGGTATTGCGACGATAGCCCAACTCCAGTTTCGGCAGCCACCCTTGCTTGCTTGCTGAGATGAACTTGCGGGCTGCGGCGCTTTCGCTGTCGAATGATTGCAGAGAGGGATCGGCGGCAAGCAGTTCGCTGCATACCCGATGGAAATCGGTTGGCAACGGAACCAGGGGATAGTCCGTCAGTCCGAGGGCTTTGGCGGTAGGTACGGTGGGGCCGTCGGGGAAGGGACGTCCGGGAGTAAGCGGCTGGTTGCTGTTCAGTACCAGCAGTTCCTTGATTTTATTGTTCAGGGCAGTACTGTTCATGCGCGATTCGGTACGTACGTTCAACAGTTCCAGATTGATTTTATTTGTTTCCAGGGCATTGGCATCTCCCGTAGCCAGCCGTTTGGCATACATGGCGGCCAGCTCCTCTGCATTCTTCAGCCGTGCATCGAGCAACTCCTGCTGGTGTTGCAGCATGATGATGTCCAGGCACACTTCTTTGGCTTGCAGCAATATCTGCTGGCGCATGGTTGCCGCCTGTGCATCCAGTGCTCCGGTTTTGAGACGGTTCATCTTTCCTCTTGTTATGTATAAGGTGGGAAAGTCGAAGCTTTGGGAAACCACCATTTCCCCTACGGTTTTGCCGCTGTTTTTAGAGTCCCAGAGATGGGCATATGAGAGGGTGGGATCCGGCAGGTTGTTTTCGGTCCTGCTCTTCAGCTTCTGTGATGAGATAAGTTGTGCATTGGCTTGCAACTCCTTGTTGTTGGCTTCTATCTGGCGAAGCACGGAGTCAATGCCGGTTTCCTGCGCCCTCATCCCCATGCAGGCGAGGATGGTGGCGGTGAATATAAATAGTTGCTTCATATCTTCTGTTATTAAATTATTTATTGATCGTTATAACGGGATGGCTGTCCGGAGCCATTACGGATGCATCTCTTCTTTCTTTCCGTGCATCATCAGGTAAACAATCGGAATGATGAAACCGTTCAGGAAAGTGGAAGTCAGCAATCCGCCCAGAATAACTTTTGCCATGGGACTTTGTATTTCATTGCCGGGCAGGTCGCCGCTGAGTGCCAACGGAATCAATGCAAGCGCACTGGACAGTGCCGTCATCAGGATAGGATTCAAACGGTCCAGCGAACCGCGTATCACGCTGTCGTACACACCGTATCCCTCTTCCTGCTGCAAGTGGTTGTAATGACTGATGAGCAGCATACCGTTTCGGGTGGCGATACCGAAGAGCGAGATAAAGCCGATGATAGCCGGAATACTGACTTCGCCCGTTGTGACGAGCAGGGCGAATACACCGCCAATCAGTGCCAAAGGCAGGTTGATAAGGATAATCGCACTTTCCTTTACGCTACGGAACTCATGGTACAGCAGCAGGAATATCACTACGATAGACATGAATGAAGTCAAAGCCAGCGTGCGGCTTGCAGCCTGTTCGCTTTCAAACTGGCCGCCGTATTCGATGTGATAGCCTTCCGGCAGTTTTATCGAGGCGTCCACACGCTCTTGTATGTCGTTTACCACGCTGCGCAGGTCGCGGTCGGCAACGTTGGCGGAGATTACGATTTTCCGTTTCACGTTCTCGCGGCTGATAGTGTTAGGTCCCATTGCCGAGCGTACTTCCGCTACATAGTTCAACGGTATCTTTTGTCCGTTGCCGGTATCGAGCATCAGGTTACGTATCTTTTCCATCTCATCCCGCAAATCATCCTTTACGCGTACGGTGAGGTCGAAACTTTTTCCTTTTTCATATACCTGGGATACGGTTTCGCCGGCAAGGCATACGTTGACAAACTCCGAAAACTCCGGTAAGGAGATGCCGTATTTGGCAAGCACTTCCCGTTTGGGAGCGATGATAAGCTGCGGACGTTCAATCTGTTGCTCCACGTTCAGGTCGGCAATGCCGGGAATGTCCTGAATGGTATTCTTTATCTCATTGCCCAAAGCGAACATGCGGTTCAAATCGTCGCCGAACAGCTTAATGGCTATATTGGCTTTCGTACCCGACAGCATGGCATCGATACGGTGGCTGATAGGCTGGCCGATTTCCACATTGGCGCCTACAATCGTACCCAGCTTTTCACGTACATCGGCCACCAGCTCGCTGCGCGAACGGTCTTTCAGCTCGAACGGAGCTTCGATTTCCGATACGTTCACGCCTAAGGCATGTTCATCCAGTTCGGCACGTCCCGTCTTGCGGGCTACGGTTTGTATTTCGGGGATGGAAAGCAGTAGTTCTTCGGCACGATGTCCCATCTTGTCGCTCTCTTCCAGTGAAATGCCCGGCAGGGATGATATGTTGATTGTGAACGAACCTTCGTTGAACGGCGGCAGGAACGAGCGTCCCAATGTGAAGAAGCAGGCAAGCGCCACTGCAAACAGACCGATGGTTCCGCCCAATACGCTCTTCTTATGACCCAGCACAAAAGCAAGCGCTGCACCGTACCACTCTTTCATCTTGCGTGCTACGGGCGAATCGCCGGTGGAATGCTTTTCGTCTTTTATCTTTTCTTTGCCCAGCAGGTAGGAGCACAATACAGGTGTCACCGTCAGTGCCACAACCGTAGAAGCTGCCAATGCCACGATGAAGGCAATGCCCAAAGGTACAAGCATACGGCCTTCCATGCCGCTCAGGAAAAACAGAGGAACGAAGCTTACCACGATGATGAGCGTGGAGTTCAGGATAGGCATACGCACTTCTTTGGAAGCGTTGAATACGACTTCCAGTATCGGCAGGCGTTCCGCTTCCGGTTTCATCCGGTTTTCCCGCAAGCGTTTGTACACGTTCTCCACATCGACAATGGCATCGTCCACCAGCGAACCGATGGCGATAGCCATACCGCCGAGGCTCATTGTGTTGATGGTGAATCCCATATAGTGCAACGCCAGCAGCGAAGCTATCAGCGATAAGGGGAGCGTCACCAGCGAGATTACGGTAGTCCGTACGTTGGCAAGGAACAGAAACAGTACGATAACAACGAATATACCGCCTTCAAACAGTGATTTCTGTACGTTGCCGATGGAACTTTCTATAAAGCGGCTTTGCCTGAAAATATCGGTGCTGACTTTTACATCGGGCGGCAGGTTCTTCTGTAAGTCCTTGAGGGATGTTTCCAGTTTGTCGGTCAGTTCAAGCGTGCTTGTGGCGGGTTGCTTGGTTACGGTCAGCAGTACGGCGGGCTTGCCGCGTTCGGAAGCCGTACCCAGCTTCGGCAGTTTGGCTCCGATACGTACATCGGCAATGTCTTCCAGCAAAATGGGGGAAGCGGAATACGGAGCATTGGACGTTGCGGGCTGGACACTGCCGTCCTGCAATTTGACAACAGCCTTTGCCAGTTGCTCCACCCGGTCGGTGGAGATGACACCGCGCACGATGTATTCGTTTCCGTATTCATAAAGCACTCCGCCGTTGGCGTTCAGATTCATTTCACGCGTAACGTTCATCACTTCGGTAAGGGTTACGCCATAATGCCGCATCCGTTCCGGGTCGAGTTGAATCTGATACTCTTTGATGTCGCCGCCAAGTACGGCAACTTGCGCCACGCCGCCGGTAGAAAGAAGGCGCGGACGGATAGTCCAGTCGGCTATGGTGCGCAGGTCGAGCATGGAAGTCGAGTCGGCGGTAAGTCCTACAATCAGCATCTCGCCTAAGATAGACGATTGCGGGCCAAGCGTAGGCTTGCCTACATTGGAGGGAAGGGACTCGCTGACAACCGCCAGTTTCTCGCTTACAATCTGGCGTGCCAGGTAGACATCCGTTTCCCAGTCGAACTCAACCCATACAACGGAAAACCCGTTGGTGGAAGAGGAACGTACCCGTCGTACTCCCGTAGCACCGTTTACAGCCGTTTCAACAGGAAAAGTAACCAACTGTTCCACTTCCTCGGCTGCCATACCGTTGGCTTCGGTCATGATAACCACGGTTGGCGCATTCAGGTCGGGAAACACATCCACTTCCGTGTGCATTGCGGTATACGTACCGCCTATCAGCAGCAGTACCGATGCCACCAGCACCAGTATGCGGTTCTGAAGAGAGAAATGTATTATCTTGTTTAACATGACTGTACTGTTTAGTGTTCGTGGCTATGTGCCGGAATTGCATTGGTAGCGCCTGCAAGTTTCACCTGATAAGCGCCTTGAGTCACCACTTTGTCGCCTGCCTTGACTCCGGAAAGGATTTGTACCCGTTCGCCGTTATCGGCTCCAAGAGTGACCAGTTGTTTCTTGTATCCTTCCTCATCCACTTGCAGGTATACGAAGAAGCTGCCTTGTTCCTCGGTCAGAGCCGTATGGGGGAGCGAAATAACATTCTCCATAGGCGAGGAGAGCAGGAATATCTCGACAAATGAGCCGGGAATGATATCCCCTTTGTTGTCGAATTCAAAAGTGATGGGCACATAATAACCGTTGTCGCCCGATGCCTTTCCGTAAGAGAGCAGGCGGCCGTTCAGGTCTTTCAGAGCATATACCTTATTGTTGTAGGGAGTGCAGAAGTTGGCGGAACCGATGGTGCGGAGATACGGATAGTATTTTTCCGAAACATCGGCGCGCAGGAACAGTCTGCGGTTTTGAGTGATGCTTACGAGCGGCTGTCCCACGGTTACATAATCGCCTTCCTTTACCAACAGGTTTTTCACGTATCCGCTGATGGGAGAGGTTACTGCCTGCCCTTGGGCCGAATGGTTCTTGGCAACGGCTTCATAGCTGATACGGGCATTCTCATACGTCTGTCGGGCTTGAGCAAAGTCTTTCTCCGAAACGATTTTATTGGGGAGAAGTTCTTTCATCCGTTCATACTCTTTTCGGGCTGTTTCGTAAGCGATGCGCGCTCTTTGTACGGGGTCGCCGTCCGCCATATTCTTGGACGACAGCACAACGAGGGGAGTATCTTTGCCGACACTCATGCCCTCTATGACTTTTCCGTGAAAAGAAACGACACCTGCCACGGTAGCTACGGCAACGCTTTCGTCGCCTTGTGCGGCCATAACCTGCCCGCTGGTTTTAATCACCTGATTGAAAACGTCCGGTTCGATGGTGCTTACGGCTACTCCGGCAGCCTGCGCTTTGGCCGGGGGCAATATGATTTCGTCGCTATGTGCGGCAACGGCTTCCTCACCGTGGTGGTGTCCGTCGTCATGGTGGTGTCCGGGACCTTCGTTTTCATGGTCGTGCCCTTCGTGGTCATGTCCCGCATGGGCGTGTTCTTCCGTTTCGTGATTGTGTCCTTCACCGGACTTGCTGTTGCAGGAGCCTAACAGGAATAATCCTATGACTCCCATGAATAGAATTTTCTTCATGATAATTGTTTTTGTCCTTACTTGTTTGGAAATGCAAAATTAGAGAATGGTCGGTGCAACCGGGTTGCATACATTCCTGTGCCGGCAGGATAACCGTTTCCGGCAACTATCGGTCAAGCAAGGACGGAAGGGGGCGCACGAAGCCCTGTGGCACGTGTGATGAACGTGCCGTGAAGAGATTCCAGGTAGACAAACTCTTGCCTGATACCCGTTTCCTCGGGCAGAGCCAGGAGTTTGAGAAGCGGTTCGGTAAATAATGTGTTCACCCACACGAAACACGGATGTAGGTTACTGTTGTCCGAGTTGGGTGTCTGTTGGAAAAAATGGGTGGTCATACATCCGGTGTCGCAGCAGCAATGTTCGCTGCAAGGGCCCTGATGCTGGCAGCACCCGTCGGACGGCAGGTCGTTTTTCATGCAGATTATGCCGTCTTCGTGGTGATGATGGGGAATGACAGGTACTATCAGCATAATCATGCTGATGAAGAACAGAAAGTATGCAATGTACCTTTTCGTTTTCATCCCTCTCTCTTTGATTGGTCGCAAAGATAGAAGTTAATCACTTAACTGCCAAACCCAAGATGCTAAAAAGCCTTGAATAAATCATTTAATCCTTCGCTCATACTGGGATGCGTAAAGATGAAATCCCGCAGAATGCTGTAATGCAAATCATTCTTCATGGCAAGCGATACTAAATTAATGACTTCGGGCGCATCGATACAAAACAGGGTGCAGCCTATTATGCGTCCCGTATGTGCGTTGACAATGGCTTTCATCATACCGTCTATCTGCTGCAAGGTACGGGCACGCGGTATGGCGGCAGCCGGCAACCGGGACACTTGAAGCGAATAACCGCGTTTTACGGCTTCCTCTTCGGTCATGCCGATATGCGCCAACGGCGGATCTGTAAAAATGACATATGGAACCGGAATCCTGTCATCGGTCTTTCGCTTTTTATTGCCGAATAACCGGTTGGTGATAATGCGGAAATCATCCAAGGATAAATAGTCATACAAGGCTCCGCCTCTTACGTCTCCCATAGCCCATATATGCGGGGCGGTGGTCTGAAGATGTTCATTGACGATGACAGCTCCCCGGGTGTCGGTCCGTATGCCGGCTGCGTGCAGGTTGAGGCCGTCGGTCATCGGTCTGCGTCCGGTGGCAAGCAGCAATGCGTCTCCTTCCCAAAAATAGGGGGTATTGTCGGAATTGTCCGTATAGGTCAATGTTATGCCATCGGCAGTGTCGTATACGGACAGGGCATAGGCGTTCAAACGTATCTCGATGCCTTTCCTTTTCAGAGATTCCAGCATGGATTCCGCAATGTCCCGGTCGGCTTTGGGCATAAAGCGGCTGCCCGTTTCCAGTAACGTGACTTTGCTTCCAAACCCCGCATACATGGTGGCAAACTCCATTCCGATAGCGCCGGCGCCGAGAATGAGCAGGCGTCCGGGAAGTTTGCTCTGTTGGAGTAGCGTTTCGCTGGTGAATACATGCTTGCTTGCGTCGATTCCTTTCACGGCGGGCAGGATAGGGGTAGCTCCCGTATTGATAAAAATTTCCTTTCCTTTAAGGAGAATTTCCTTTTTATCGTGCGAGACGACCTTTACCGTATCGTCGGATACAAAAGATGCCGTACCGTCATACAACGTAATATTGGGGTGCTCCTTGATACGCTCGTGATTCTTGTCCCGCAAGAATGATACGAGCTTGTTTTTCCGCCTTATGGCGAGTGCATAATATTTGGCCTGATTGCCGTAGTCGTCCCGGTAGAGCCGTTCGGCCTGTTCCGATTCGTAAATCAGCGCTTTGGTGGGTATACACCCTACATTCACACATGTTCCCCCGTACATCTGCGGAGAACGTTCGATGATTGCCACTTTCCAGTTGCGGTTGGCGAGTTCGGCAGCCAGCAGTTTTCCGCCTTTGCCGAACCCTATGATGATAGCGTCATATTGTTTCATTTCATTCGTAATTAGGAATTTGTGGCAATGAAACAATAGGAACTGTTTGTTTGTTGCGGGAAGTAAGTTAATGAAAGTTTACCGTTCCAGTTCGCGAAGCGAATCCATTTTCTTCTTCTCGAGGAATTCATAGATGCCGCTCAGGTGCTCGGTCACCCGCTTGTTGCCGAACTCGTACACTTTGCTCACCAGTCCGTCCAGGAAGTCACGGTCGTGGCTCACAAGTATCAGTGTACCGTCGAAGTCCATGAGTGCCTGTTTCAGAATATCTTTGGTCTTCATGTCCAGGTGGTTGGTAGGCTCGTCCAGAATTAGCAGGTTTACGGGTTCCAGCAGCAGCTTAATCATGGCAAGGCGTGTGCGCTCGCCACCGGACAGCACTTTCACTTTCTTCATGGACTCTTCCGGTCCGCCGAACATGAAAGCTCCCAGCAGGTCGCGAATCTTGTTGCGGATTTCTCCTTTGGCTACGTCGTCGATGGTTTGGAATACGGTCAGGTTCTCATCCAGCAAGGATGCCTGGTTTTGGGCGAAATAGCCTATTTGTACATTGTGTCCGATGGTAAGCGTTCCTTCGTGTTCTATTTCTCCCATGATACATTTTACCAATGTGGACTTACCTTCGCCGTTCTTGCCTACGAAAGCCACTTTGTCGCCTCTCTCTATAGTGAGGTTGGCATTCTTGAACACGACATGGTCGCCGTATGTCTTTCCTACGTTCTCCATAATCACCGGATAATTGCCGGAGCGCGGCGAGGGCGGGAATTTCAGCCGCAATGCCGAAGTATCTTCTTCGTCCACTTCCAGAAGCACCAGCTTTTCCAGCATCTTGACGCGGCTCTGCACTTGCAGGGTTTTGGAATAGGTTCCCTTGAAGCGCTCGATGAATTCTTTGGTTTCGGCGATGAACTTCTGTTGGTCGTCGTATGCCTTTTGTTGCTGTTCGCGCCGCTCTTTGCGGAGCTCCAGGTATTTGGAGTAGTTTACTTTATAGTCGTAGATTCGTCCCATAGTCACTTCAATGGTACGGGTCGTGATGTTATCCACAAATTTGCGGTCGTGGCTGATGACGATGACGGCTTTCCCATTGTTGATAAGGAACTCTTCCAGCCATTGGATGGACTCGATGTCGAGGTGGTTGGTAGGCTCGTCCAGCAGCAGTACGTCAGGTTTTTGCAGCAGCAGTTTGGCAAGCTCGATGCGCATGCGCCAGCCACCGCTGAAATCGCTTGTCTGGCGGTTGAAGTCCTCTCTGGTGAATCCGAGGCCGAGCAATGCCTTTTCAACGTCCTCTTCGTAATTGGTGGCATCGATGGCATAAAACTTCTCGCTTAGGGCAGACACCTGTTCGATAAGCTCCATGTAACTGTCGCTTTCATAGTCGGTACGGGTCTCCAGTTCCTTGTTCATGCGGTCTATCTCTGCTTCCATCTCGTGCAGGTGGGCAAAGGCCTGTGCCGTTTCCTGAAAGACGGTACGTCCGTCTTCTGTCATCAGATGCTGGGGCAGATAGGCGATGACACAATCTTTCGGTGCGGAGATTTTGCCGTGGGTGGGCTGCCGCACTCCGGCGAGTATTTTAAGTAATGTACTTTTTCCGGCTCCGTTCTTTCCCATGAGGGCGATACGGTCTTTTTCGTTGATTACGAAGGATATGTCACTGAATAAGGTTGTGCCGCCGAATTCTACGGCGAGTCCGTCAATAGAAATCATTATGTCGTTTTTAAAAATAAGGTGCAAAGATAATGCAAATATATTATTTTTTATACCTTTGTCTCGGACAAACAATAATACAGGTTATGGAAATCGATAATCAATCGGTAGATTACCGTCCGCTCATCCTTGTTGCGGAAGACGATGATAGTAACTTTAAGTTGATAAAGGCTATTATAGGGAGAAAGTGTGAGATAATGTGGGCGAAGAACGGTGAGGAGATTGTCTCTTTGTTTCGTGAATACCGTGACAGGGCGGATGCAATACTGATGGATATTAAGATGCCTGTAATGAATGGTTTGGAAGCTACGCAAATTATACGCCGGGAAGGCGGAACATTGCCTGTTATCATGCAAACGGCCTATGCTTTCTCTACCGACCGTGAAAATGCCATAAAGAGCGGTGCTTCGGAAGTATTGGTAAAGCCCATTACATTGAGCACCTTGCGCAACTGCTTGAGCAGTTACCTTCCCCGACTGGAATGGTAGGCTTTCCGCAATGAAAAGATAACTGTATCTTAGGGCTTGTTTATATTTTGATTAAAGAGTTATATAGCTTGCTATACTCCTCATAAAGACAGAAAAACATCCTCACAAAGAATTCTCTAAAGAATGCTGAACAAAAATTAAGCAGGTTCTGAACAAAATTTCTATTCTTTTGTTAATGAAGTCTAACCAAAATTTAACGGAATGAATAGTAAACTGCGCTTTTTGTTAATATCACTGTTTATATTCTTCGTGGCAGCATTACAGGCTTCAGCAGACGGTGATATCCGTGTATCGGGCGTTGTGATGTCGGAAGGAGAACCTTTGCCGGGAGCATCGGTATTGGTGAAAGGTACTCACAACGGAACGGTAACTGACGTTGACGGGAAATATACCCTTACCGTACCGGCGGACGGTACGCTGGTCTTTAGCTTTATCGGACTGAAAACTACAGAACAGAAAGTCAATGGACGCACAGTTGTCAATGCGGAATTGCTTCCGGACAGCGAACAACTGGATGAGGTAATGGTAGTGGCTTATGCCACTGCCAAGAAGTATAGCTTTACGGGAGCGGCTTCCACGGTAAAGGGGAGCGAGATTGCCAAGATGCAGGTGTCCAATGTGTCGCGTGCGCTCGAAGGTACGGTTTCCGGACTTCAGGCAAGTGCTCCCAGCGGCCAGCCGGGTACGGATGCTGAAATACGTATTCGCGGTATCGGCTCTATCAATGCGTCGAGCGCCCCGCTTTATGTGGTGGACGGCGTCCCTTTCGACGGTAGCATCAACTCCATTAATCCGGAAGATATAGCTTCGCTGACGGTACTGAAAGATGCCGCTTCGGCTGCTCTCTACGGTTCGCGGGGAGCCAACGGTGTCATTATCATAACTACCAAGCAGGGACATACCGACTCGAAAACCACGGTCAGCATCAATGCCAGCTTCGGTGGTTCCAACCGGGCTATCCGCGATTACGACCGTGTCGGAACCAATCAGTACTTCGAACTCTATTGGGAAGCTTTGCGCAACCAATATGCTCTGAATTCGGATAAATATACTCCGCAGACCGCAGCTGCCCAAGCCTCGAAAGACCTGGTAGGCAAGCTGATGGGCGGCGGTCCTAATCCCTACGGACCCAACTATCCGCAACCTGTAGGTACGGACGGCAAACTGCTTGCCGGCGCTACTCCGCTTTGGAATGTGGACTGGCAGAAGGAAATGGAACAACAGGCATTGCGTACGGAAGTCGGATTGAATGTTTCCGGTGGCGGAAAGACCAACCAGTACTATTTCTCGGCCGGCTATCTGAACGACAAGGGTATTGCCCTTGAGTCCGGCTACCAACGCTTCAACTTGCGTTCCAACATTTCGAGCGAGATAACCCGTTGGTTGCGCGGCGGTGTGAATATGAGCTATGCCCACTCCATACAGAACTATCCGGTTTCGTCCGATGCCAAGACGAGCAATGTCATTAACGCCGGACGTTTAATGCCCGATTTTTATCCTGTGTATGAGATGAATGCCGACGGTACATACAAACTCGACTCGGAAGGAAAGCGGATTTACGACTTCGGTTCCTACCGGCCGTCGGGCGCTACAGCCAACTGGAACCTGCCTGCAACCTTACCCAATGATAAATCCGAGCGTATGCGGGACGAGTTCTCCGGACGTACTTTCCTTGAGGTCACTTTCCTTGAAGGGTTGAAATTCAAGACCAGCTTCAACTTCGACCTGATAGACTACAATACGCTGGATTATACCAATCCCAAAATTGGTCCTGCCGTCAATACGGGCGGCGGAGCAAGCCGCGAATATACCCGTACCTTCTCCTGGACATGGAATAACATCGTGACCTACGATAAGACTTTCGGCGAGCATCACTTCAATATCCTTGCCGGACAAGAGGCTTACTCTTACCGTTACGATGTGTTGCAGGCGGCACGAAGCAACATGGCTGTGCCCGATATGCCGGAACTGGCTGTCGGTTCGCTTGTAACCGCAGGCACGGGCTATCGCATCGATTATTCACTGTTAGGCTATCTTATCAATGCCCAATATGACTACCGGAGCAAGTATTTCTTCTCCGCTTCCTACCGTCGCGACGGTTCCTCGCGTTTCGCACCGGGTACACGCTGGGGCAATTTCTGGTCGTTGGGAGCTTCGTGGCGCATAGACCGCGAAGCGTTCATGCAGAATACCGCCGACTGGCTTTCCGCCCTGACCTTAAAAGCCAGTTATGGCGCGCAGGGCAATGACAACCTGGGTACGTATTATGCCAGCAGCGGACTGTATTCTATCGTTTCACAGGCAGGTGAGAATGCTTTGGTGTCCGACCGTCTTGCAACGCCCGATTTGAAATGGGAGACTAACCTCAACCTCAATGTAGGTATCGACTTTTCATTGTTCGATAACCGTTTCTCCGGTTCGTTCGATTTCTTCCAGCGCCGTTCCAAAGACCTGCTGTATTCCCGTCCGTTGGCAACTTCCCTGGGTTATACTTCTATGGACGAGAATATAGGTGCTTTAAAGAATACGGGCTTTGAAATAGACCTCAAAGGAACGCTTATACACACCCGTGACTTTATGTGGCGTATGGGAGTCAACCTTACGCACTACAAGAACGTGGTGACCGACCTTCCGCTGAAAGACATGCCCGTTACCGGAGTTACCCGCCTGAAGGAAGGGCGTTCGGTCTATGACTTCTATCTGCGCGAATGGGCAGGGGTAGACTCGGACAACGGCGACCCGCTGTGGTATAAGAACGTGAAGGATGAGCAGGGCAATATCACCGGACGCACCACCACCAATGACTATGCTCAGGCTGATTATTACTATGTGGACAAATCCTCGCTCCCTAAGGTGTATGGCGGGTTCAACACCGCTTTCTCATACAAGGGCTTTGAGTTGTCCGCCATCTTTGCCTACAGCATAGGCGGTTATATCGTAGACCGTGACATTACGATGCTGTGGAGCAACGGAAGCAATCCGGGACGTGCCTGGTCTACCGAGATACTGAAACGCTGGACGCCGGAAAACCGCTACACGGACGTGCCGGCCTTGAAAACAGTGTCCAATAACTGGAACTCCAACTCCACCCGCAATCTGTTCAACAATTCGTATCTGCGGATGAAGAACATCACGCTGTCCTACAACTTCCCGCAGCCGTTGATAAAGAAAATCAGCCTGAACAGCCTGCAACTTTTTGTACAGGCGGACAACCTGCTGACTTTCTCCAAGAATCAGGGACTGGACCCGGAGCAGGGCATCACAGGACTGACCTATTACCGTTATCCTGCCATGCGTTCCATTTCGGGCGGGCTTAATGTTTCATTCTAAATCACTGTTAACAATGAATACTTTCCTTAAAAATACAGCAATCCTCGCAGTGGGATTATTATCCGTCTTGTCCTCGTGCAGCGGAGACTTTCTCGACAACAAACCTACGGACGCCGTAGATTCGGGGATCGTCCCCGTACCTTCCAATGCCGGACGTATCTTCAACGGTGCATGGTATAACTTGTTTGAGTACAGCAGTACGTATGCCAATATCGGCTATCGTGCCCTGATGTTGCAGGACGACATGATGGCGGACGATGTGGTGTCGCGTCCAATGTATGGTTTCAACTCATCCTACCAGTTTAACGATGTGGGGATGCCGGCCAACAACCGCACCGCATTTGCCTGGTATCTGATGTACAAGACTATTGACAATTGCAATACCGCCATTTCCATTACCGCGACCGGTGATGATAATACGGCCGATTTCCGCCATTCCCAGGGGCAAGCCTACGCTTTGCGGGCTTTCTGTTATCTGCATCTGGCTCAGCACTACCAGTTTACTTACCTGAAAGACCCTTCCGCACCGGCTGTTCCTCTTTATACGGAACCTACCGCCTCTACGACAGAGCCCAAAGGGAAGGCTACCCTGGAAGAGATATATACGCAGATATTCAAAGACCTGAATAAGGCTAAGGAGCTTCTTGAAGGGTATGTCCGTCCGGACGATAAATCCAAGTTCAAGCCGGATGTAAGCGTTGTCAACGGATTGCTGGCACGTGCCTGTTTGCTTACCGGACAATGGAATGAAGCCGCCGGGGCTGCACTTGAGGCGGCTGAAGGATATACTTTGATGACGGATGCCAAAACGTATATGGGCTTTAACGACATATCCAATACCGAATGGATGTGGGGGCATCCCCAATCTGTGAGTCAGTCCGACGCCAGTTATAATTTCTATTATATTGATGTGGTGACCCCTGATGCGTATAACAGTTTTATGGCCGACCCGCATTTTAAGGACATTTTCGAAGCGGGGGATATCCGTCTGGAGCTGTTCCAGTGGATGCGCGAAGGCTATTTGGGTTATCGCAAGTTCCGCATCCGTGCCGACCAGACCGGTGATATCGTCGTGATGCGTTCCGCCGAGATGTATCTGATAGCTGCGGAAGCACTGGCTCGTGAAGGACGGTTGGAGGAAGCCGTGAAGCCGTTGAACACATTGCGTAATGCCCGCGGACTTGCCGATTATGATCTGGCAGGCAAGACGCAGGAACGGCTTGTCGATGATATTCTGCTGGAACGCCGCCGCGAATTGTGGGGTGAGGGATTCGGCATTACCGATATTCTCCGTACGCAACGTTCGGTAGAACGCATGCCGTTGACGAAGGAGGAAGCGGAGAAAACGTACGATTGCTGGCAGCAGGGAGATACTTATAGGGAATATAACCCCGAAGGTCATTGGTTTACTTCCTTTCCCGACGGAACGAAGTTTGTGCCGAACAGTGTGTATTATTTGTATGCCATTCCGGAAAAGGAGACGAATGCGAATCCTAATCTATAGGAGAAGGGTGTTGGGTAGTGATTGATGTTTTTTTAGGCACGGATTACGCAGAATTACGCGGATTGCACGGATTTATTTTATTCTTTTTCCGTGTAATCCGCGTAATTCTGCGTAATCCGTGCCTAAAAATAGTACCCTGAATAGTGCGTAACCGGCATATCTTCAGATTTGTTACTCCGTCTTCTTACTTTCTCTTTCCTGCATTTTGCGTTTTACGAACTCAATCTTCAGGTTGGCCTCTTCCATATTCTTCTTGATTTCCGTGATGGAAGACAGCAGTTGCGCCAGTTCATAGACAGCTGCCACCGCCTTGCGGTCGTTCGGTGTCATGACAGTGGCATAGGAACGTTCGCCAAGATAGTGTACGCGGATATTCTTGTCTTTGTTCAGATTGAGGAAAGCGATTACATTACCGTCTTCGCCCAGCTTATAGTCCGCTTTCTCTATCTTCTCGCCCAAATCGGTCGTTTCATAGCTGTCTTTGGAAGCCGGGGTTTCGGCAAAACTGCCGTCGGGTACGGTGACTTTCACTGCGAGGTGATGGATGTTATGCGGGCCGCAATAGATGGAAGTCATGCTCATCACTCCGGTTTCATCTACCTGAAAACGCAGGTAAGAGCGGTGCAGGTTCTTTTCTATTACTTGTGAGGGATGCAGGTAATTGCCGATTTTTTGATATTCGGCATCTTTCTCGAAAGTATAATTCTTCTTGATGGCATCCACCTCTTTTTGTTTTTCCTGGAGCATACTGTCGAGGTAGACCAGCGTTTTCTCCTGTTCTTTCAGTTCCACCTGCTGCATTAGTCCGATACCCTCGCGGCGTGTTTCAAAGGCCTTCGGATAGAGTATCTTGATGCTGTCAATCTGAATCTTCGCTTCGCTGTAATCTCCGCGTTCAAACGCTTCGCGGGCTGCCTGGAGTTTCTCTCCTGCTTTTTTCTCTACATTGCTGCAAGAGAAGAGCGTGCAGCAGAGGCACGCAAGGAATGCTGCTTTCTTCATAATTTTCATTCTTGATGTTAGTGGGGGCAAAAATAAAAAATAATATCCGTATCTTTGCACCCTCAAAATGATTTATTGACAAATGATTGAATTGACGACAGAAGAACTGAAGCAGCGTTTCAGTGACAGCATATTTAAGCGGATTTCCGAAACAGCGGATGAATTGGGACTGGAGTGCTACGTAGTCGGCGGCTACGTGCGCGACATATTCCTGCAGCGTCCTTCCAAAGACATCGATGTGGTAGTAGTGGGCAGCGGCATTGCAATGGCCGAGGCGCTTGCCAGGCGTTTGGGGCGCGGCGCGCATCTTTCTGTTTTCAAGAATTTCGGGACGGCGCAGTTGAAGTATCACGGCACGGAAGTGGAGTTTGTGGGTGCACGTAAAGAGTCCTACACGCACGATTCGCGCAAACCGATTGTTGAGGACGGCTCGCTGGAAGACGACCAGAACCGCCGGGATTTTACTATCAATGCCTTGGCGGTCTGCCTGAACAGTCAGCGTTACGGCGAGTTGGTAGACCCCTTCGGCGGCATGGCGGACATGAAGGAGAAGACCATCCGCACGCCGCTCGACCCGGACATAACCTTCAGCGACGACCCTCTGCGCATGATGCGTTGTATCCGCTTTGCCACCCAACTGAATTTCTATATCGACGATGATACGTTCGAGTCCTTATGCCGCAACAAAGAGCGCATCTCCATCATATCCAAAGAGCGCATTGCAGACGAGCTGAACAAGATTCTGCTCTCTCCCGTCCCGTCCAAAGGATTTATAGACTTGGACCGTTCGGGCCTGTTGCAGCTCATCTTCCCGGAACTGGTTGCCTTGCAAGGCGTTGAAACCCGTAATGGCAGAGCGCATAAGGACAACTTCTACCATACACTCGAAGTGCTCGATAATATCAGCAAAAAGACCGATAACCTCTGGCTGCGCTGGGCAGCCCTTCTGCACGATATAGCCAAACCGGCGACCAAACGCTGGGAACCTCGTGCCGGATGGACATTCCACAACCATAACTTCATCGGCGAGAAGATGATACCCGATATCTTCCGGAGAATGAAGCTTCCCATGAATGAGAAGATGAAATACGTGCAGAAGCTGGTAGGGCTACACATGCGTCCCATAGTGATAGCGGATGATGTGGTGACCGACTCGGCCGTACGTCGCCTGCTGTTTGAGGCTGGCGATGATATAGACGACCTCATGACCTTGTGTGAGGCCGATATCACTTCCAAGAATATGGAGCGCAAGCAGCGCTTTCTGAACAACTTCCAACTGGTGCGTCAGAAACTGAAGGACTTGGAAGAGCGCGACCGTATCCGTAACTTCCAGCCTCCTGTCAGCGGTGAGGAGATTATGAAAACATTCAATCTCCCCCCCTGCCAGCAAGTGGGTGCATTGAAGAGTGCTATCAAGGATGCCATATTGGACGGCGTCATTCCCAATGAGTATGAAGCTGCCCGCGCGTTTATGCTGCAACGGGCGGAAAAAATGGGGCTGAAATAGGCTCCGGCACTCTATGGAAAAAAACAGGGAGTGTGTCAAAATTCAACTTTGAGGAGATAAATTTTTAACTTGAAATTTGCACATTCTGAAAGAATTGAGGAAAGGGTTGTATCAAACTCCACTTTGAGAGTTATGATACGACCCTTTTAAAGGTTATAATTACAATCTGTAACTTTTCAGAGGCTCATTTTAGTTTTGACAACCTCTTAGCAAAATGTATATTGCTTAACTTTCGGTTGATAAAGGAATGTCCTTACTCTTCCGCCTGGAATTTTCGGCTCACCTTCATCAGGTTGATGGAGTAGGTCACAATATTCTGTGCTTCCTGTATCATCGTCAGATACACCATGCTTACCTTAATGCTGCCGGACTGGCTTTGAATGCGCTGTAACTCTTCGCGTTTCAGGTGGGCGAGCTGGCCGTTCAGGTCGTTGGCTTTGTGTATATCTTCTTCGAAGTTATTGTAGTTGTTGTTCTCCAGCTTGTGGCGGCACACCTGCAACAGGTAAACGATGTCTTCCGTTACATCGGCAAACTCGCCTTTCTGGATGGTGTCGAGCGGTTTGAAGTTATTGTCGATATGCTCCAGACACGGTTCGCAAAGACGTCCCACACTATATACCAGTTCGCTGGCAAAGTCATTGCCCTGATAGTAGTAAAGTCCTTTTTCGAGCACCGTATTATTGTCCAGGCGGCACATGGCAAGCGTACCGGTACGTTTCATCTGTTTAATCAGTTGTTTCTCGAACTTCACGGAACCCATTGCCCGGCGCAGTCCGCGCAGGTTTTCGTGAAGGAAAGCGGTAACGGTGCGTTCGAAGTTATCTTCCGTAAATTCCAGTATTTTGCCCAATTCCTCACGGGTGTGCTTGCGCAGCAATTCCAGAATCTCCATGTTGTCTGTGCTCTGCATCAGTTGCTTGATGGTAGCGTTTCCTTTTTCCTTCTCTTTGCGCTTCTTGTACATTACCTGGCTGCGTATCAGCATGAATACTGCCAGACCGATAAGGGCGATGATAGCAATTGTACCGCCGAAATGAATTACGAAGGTAACGAAGAAACAAATGGTAAACGCCGCTCCGGCAGTGATGAACCAGCCACCGATAACGCTCAGTACGCCGGTGATACGGAACACGGCGGAGTCGCGTCCCCAGGCGCGGTCGGCAAGGGAAGTACCCATAGCCACCATGAAAGTAACGTAAGTGGTGGAGAGCGGGAGTTTCAATGAAGTACCCAGGGCAATGAGCAGGCCGGCAAGTACCAGATTGATGGAGGCACGTACCAAGTCGAACGCCGCACCGTCGGCAATGATGGCTTCGTCCTTTTGAAAACGGGTCTCAATCCAGCGTTTGCCGCTTTCGGGCATCACTTTGGAAAGTCCGTTGGCTATCGTCATACTGAAACGTACCAGTGTACGTGCTATGGGAGTGCTGCCGAAGCTCTCTTCACCTTCGTCCTGGCGGGAGAGGTCGACGGAAGTCTTGATTACATTGTGTGCTTTCTTGGATGTGCACAGCGCATATACCATGATGGCGCCCGCACCGATAAGGAAGTACCACGGTGTTTTGGCAGGGCCGAGCAGTGAGGTCATCAGGAAGCCGTCGGGACCTGCAGCAGTGCCGTTGGTCGTATAGTCGATGAAAGAGGAGTAACCGGCAAGGGGCACACCTATGAAGTTCACCAAGTCGTTGCCGGCAAAGGCGAGGGCGAGGGCGAAGGTACCCAGAAGCACCACTATCTTGAATACGTTTACCTTGCACCAGTGCAGCACCTGCATCAATATGGTGAAGAACACGAAGAAGCAGCCGATGAGCATAGCAGTGTTCTCCTGTATCCAGTACTTGTTTTCGGGAGTCATGAAAGAACTGTCCTTCAAACCTTTTATCAGCATGAAGTAGATGATGGAAGTAGCTGCGATACCGCCGAAGATACCGATGCTGTACTTCATCTTTTTGGTATAGTTGAAGGTGAAGACGATACGTGCCAGCCATTGCACCAGCATACCGAAGAAGAAGGCGATGGCTACGGATACGAATATCGCCATGATAACGGACAATGCCTTGTCTGTGTTGATAAGATCGCCCAACCCGAGCGTATCGCTACCGTACACTTTGATGAGGGCGAGGGCAAAGGTTCCGCCCAGCAGCTCAAAGACCATGGATACGGTGGTGGACGTCGGCATTCCCATGGTGTTGAATACATCCAGCAGTACCACGTCTGTCAGCATCACTGCCAACAGGATGCACATGATTTCCGCAAAATAAAAATGCTCCGGCTGGTAGATACCGTGACGGGCAATGTCCATCATGCCGTTGGAGAGGGCAGCGCCGATGAATACGCCGATACCTGCTATAAACAGTATCGTCTTGAAAGATGCTGCTTTGGCTCCGACAGCAGATTGTAGAAAGTTAACCGCATCATTACTGACACCCACGACGAGGTCGAAGACCGCGAGGACGAACAGGAAGATGACAATGCATAAGTAGATAGTTTCCATAACATGTATTTTATTTCCGGTTGCAAAGGAACGTGTTTCGTGTTGCAGGGAAATGTCATATATGTTACAGAAATGTTACAAACTTCTCTCTCAGCTTTCCACTCTCAGTTCTCCGCTTTTCAGGTATTCGTAGAAAGTATATTGCGCCCGTACTTTCTCCTTTTGCGGACGGGCTGATTTCCAGCGGTTACGCAGGTGGTCGTCCACAAAGCAGGCTTTGCGCTTGTCCGAGAGCTGGATGGAAAGCATGTCCGACAGTTCCCGTTTCAAATCCGGGTCCAGAATTGGGGTTACAGCCTCTATGCGGCGATACAGGTTCCGGCGCATCCAGTCCGGCGAACCGAGGAAAAGTTTCGGCTTCCCGCCGTTGCCGAAGTACCACACGCGGGCATGTTCCAGAAATGTATCCACAATACGTGTTACACGGATGTTACGGCTGTACTTCCGTCCGGGAATGAGGCAGCAGATACCCCGTACAATAAGGTCTATCCTGACTCCGGCCTGCGAGGCTTCGTACAGGCGGTCTATCATGGCGGGGTCTTGCAGGGCGTTCATTTTGAGTATAATCCTTCCTTGTTTTCCGCTTTTCGCCAGTTCTATTTCATGGTCGATGAGGCGGTTCAGTTCGGGAATCAGGTTGAAGCGTGCCACCAGCAGGCGGTGGAACACGGGATTTTCCTTGCCCTGAAAAGTGCGGAACAGGTTGTGCAGGTCGTTTACGAGTATGGGGTTGCAGGTGAACAGACCGGAGTCGGCATAGAGCGTGGCGGTCTTTTCGTTGAAGTTTCCGGTGCTGATGTAGGCATAGCTGGGCAGTTTGTGGCCTTGTCTGTCGCGGCGCAGCACAAGGGCTACTTTGGCATGTACCTTCAGTCCGGGCAGGCTGAACAGGATATTGATACCGGCGGCTTTCATCATCTCGGCGGTGGCAAGGTTGTTCTCCTCGTCAAAACGGGCTTTCAGCTCTACGAAAACGGTTACTTTCTTACCGTTCTGTGCGGCGGCTATCAGGGTGTTGATAACTGCGGAGTTTTCCGCAACGCGGTATTGGGTTACCATGATTTCGCGCACGGTGGGTTCGTGTACGGCTTCGTACAGGAAATGGATGAAGTGCTCGAAAGAGTGGTACGGGTAGTGCAACAGCAGGTCTTTTTTCTCCACATACCGGAAGATGGACTCCCGCTCGTCCAGGCAGGTCAGCTTCATGGGCTGAGGCTTGCGGATGGGGCGCACGGCATTGTTCGGATTGGGCAGATGCCGCAGGTCTTCCATATTGAGGTGTTTGTCGCCCGGAACCAGTTCCTGGCGGTTGATGCGGAAGGCATCTACAAGGAAGTCCAGAAAATCGTCGGGCATGGCGCGGTCGTACACAAAACGGCAGACGGCTCCTATCTTGCGTTTTTTCACTTTGCTTTTCACCTGCTCTATAATTTCGGATGTGTTGGCGGACTCGTCTATCAGTATGTCCGCATCCCGCGAAATCTTGATGCAGTAGCTGCTGTCCACATCGTAGCCGGGGAATATCGTGTCGATATTGGCTTTGATGATGTCCTCGATGAACATCAGGTAGTAGTTCTTCCCGTGCTTGGGCAGCTCGATGAAGCGGGGCACTTTGCTGTAGGGCAGCTTCATCACGAAGTATTGGGGAGTTCTTCCTTTGTTTGCTTGTCCCTCTGTGCCCTTGTCTCCTTTCGGATACAGTCGTATGGCAAGGTACAGGCGGTTGTCGCGCAGGAACGATATTACCTTGTCCTTGCTGACAGGTACGGGAGAGAGATACGGAAAGATTTCTTCCCGGAAGAAGCTCCGCAGGAATTCTTTATGGAAAGGCTCTACGTTGCGGCTTTGGTAGAAGATGATGTGCTGTTGCCGCAGGGCAGGCAGTATTTTCTGTTCGTAGATGCGGATACGCTCTTCCAGTTGGCGGTTCACCTCTTCGTTGATTTCGGACACCAGTTGCATGGCGGACTGCACACTCTCTTCATCGCTGTGTGCGGCGCCGGTGGCAATGGCCTTATGGTCGGCCACACGTATTTTGTAGAACTCTTCCAGGTTGGACGAGTATATGGATATAAAGTTGATGCGCTCGTACAGCGGCAGTGTATCGTCTTCCGCTTCCAGCAATACCCGGTAGTTGAATGACAACCAACTGATGTCGCGCTTGAAATATCTGCTCTCCATAAATAAGATTAGGTTTATTTTCCAAATATAGCTACCTTTGCACACATAAACAAATGAAAAATGACAAAAGTTGGTTTACTGTCGGATACGCACGGGTATTGGGATGAGAAGTATTTGCAGTACTTCGAGCCGTGCGATGAAATATGGCATGCAGGTGACATCGGTACGTTGGAAGTGGCACAGAAGCTGGCGGCTTTCCGTCCGTTCCGTGCGGTGTATGGCAACATAGACGGGCAGGATCTGCGCCGGCTCTATCCGCAGGTGCTCCGCTTTACGGTAGACGGCGCCGAGGTGCTGATGAAACATATCGGCGGCTATCCCGGCAAATACGATCCGTCCATACAGGGAAGCATTCTGGTGCATCCGCCCAAGCTGTTCATCAGCGGTCATTCGCATATATTGAAGGTGAAGTTCGACAAGACATTGGGCATGCTTCATATAAACCCTGGCGCAGCGGGCATTTACGGCTTTCATAAAGTGCGTACCATGGTGCGTTTCGTTGTGGATAACGGCGTGTTCAAAGACCTTGAAGTCATAGAGCTTGCCGGCTGATTTTGACTTTATTATTTTGTCATGTCAGAACTTTTTCAGAACTTTGTGCCCTGAATAGCAACGAGAGCCGTGGGGCATTGTCCTCCTTCTTATTTTATTCTACATTTGAAGTCAATCCAATAAAGAACTGAAATATGAAAGGAATTATTCTTGCAGGTGGCAGCGCCACTCGTCTCTATCCATTGTCAAAGGCTATCTCCAAGCAGATTATGCCGGTCTACGACAAACCCATGATTTACTACCCCCTTTCCACATTGATGCTGGCGGGAATACGTGAAGTGCTGATTATCTCCACTCCGCGCGACCTACCCATGTTTCGCGATTTGTTAGGAACAGGCGAGGAGCTTGGCATGTCTTTTTCTTATAAGATACAGGAAAAGCCCAACGGACTGGCACAGGCTTTCGTGCTTGGAGCGGAATTTCTGAACGGTGAGCCGGGATGCCTTATTCTGGGCGATAATATGTTCTATGGTCAGGGCTTTTCCGCCATGTTGAAGCGTGCCGCTTCTATCGAGAAGGGTGCATGTATCTTCGGTTATTATGTAAAAGACCCGCGTGCATACGGCGTGGTAGAGTTCGATGCCGACGGCAAAGCCATTTCTCTGGAAGAGAAGCCGGCACAGCCCAAGAGCAATTATGCGGTTCCCGGTTTGTACTTCTACGATTCTACTGTAACGGAAAAGGCCGCCGCCTTGAAGCCTTCTGCCCGCGGTGAATATGAAATAACCGACCTCAACCGTCTTTATCTGGAAGAAGGAACGCTGAAAGTGGAACTCTTCGGACGTGGATTCGCCTGGTTGGATACGGGTAATTGCGACAGCCTGCTCGAAGCAAGCAATTTCGTTGCCACCATACAGAACCGTCAGGGGTTCCGTGTGAGCTGTATTGAGGAGATAGCATGGCGCAAAGGCTGGATAGATGTAGACCAGCTCCATCGTCTCGGTGAACAGCTTGGAAAAACCGAATACGGCAAATATCTGATGGAACTTGCAGACTCGTACCGCTGACAAGAAACATGTGACTTCTCTATTTCTTAATTTTTAATTCTCAATTTTTAATTTATGAAGACTTATCTTGTAACCGGTGCTGCCGGTTTTATCGGAGCTAATTATATAAAGTATATTCTGGCAAAGCACGACGATATAAAAGTTGTAATATTGGATGCCCTGACCTATGCGGGCAATTTAGGTACTATTGCCAAGGACATCGATGATGAACGTTGCTTCTTCGTGAAAGGCGACATCTGCGACCGTATCCTTGCCGATGAACTGTTTGCCAAATATAAATTCGATTATGTGGTGAACTTCGCAGCTGAAAGTCATGTAGACCGTAGTATCGAGAATCCGCAACTGTTCCTTATGACCAACATTCTGGGTACTCAGAATCTGCTGGATGCCGCCCGTCGTGCATGGGTGACGGGTAAGGACGAGTCAGGCTATCCTACCTGGCGTAACGGAGTGCGCTATCATCAGGTATCTACGGACGAGGTTTACGGTTCGCTGGGAGCGGAAGGCTTCTTCACGGAGAAGACCCCACTGTGTCCGCATAGCCCGTACAGCGCTTCCAAGACCAGTGCCGATATGGTGGTGATGGCCTATCATGATACCTACAAAATGCCTGTCACCATTACCCGCTGTTCCAATAACTACGGCCCGTATCACTTCCCGGAAAAACTGATTCCGCTGATTATAAAGAATATCCTTGAAGGCAAGAACCTGCCGGTGTACGGTGACGGCAGCAATGTACGCGACTGGCTGTACGTGGAAGACCACTGCAAAGCCATCGACCTTGTGGTGCGCAAAGGCGTGGAAGGTGAGGTTTATAACGTAGGCGGCCATAACGAAAAGACCAATCTGGAGATTGTGAAACTGACTATCGCTACTATCCGCCGTCTCATGGAAGAGGAACCGAAATACCGTGCAGTCCTGAAAAAGCAAGTGAAAGATGCCGACGGACAGATTGACATCAGTTGGATAAACGAAGATCTGATAACGTTCGTGAAGGACCGCCTCGGTCATGACCAGCGTTATGCCATCGACCCCACCAAGATAACGGATGCCTTAGGCTGGTATCCCGAAACAAAATTTGAAGTGGGTATCGTTAAGACCATCGAATGGTATCTGAATAATCAGGACTGGGTGGAAGAAGTTACCAGCGGCGATTATCAGAAGTACTACGAAAGAATGTACGGAAAGAAATAACCGTTACAGAATAAAGGCAAGGCTTAGCAACAAGCCGAAGAACAGCATATTACGTGAGGTTTCACCTAATATGCTGTTTAGTTTTTTACCGCTTCGTATGGCTGCCATTCTGTGCCAGGTCAGCACATGCAGGCAGAGGTAGACGCAGGGAGCCCAGATAAAGGCAAGCGGCTCTATTTTGCCGGTATAAACAAACCATAGGCTGAGCAAGGCGGCTGCCACGCCTAATCCCAGATATAGGTAACGGCCGAAAGGTTCGCCGAAACGGACAATCAGCGTACGTTTGCCGCTGAGGGCGTCCTGTTCCCGGTCGCGGTAGTTGTTTACGACCAGCAAGGTGTCTATTACCAGACCGCAGATGAACGAGGCTACCCATACGTCGGCCGTAATGGAGTGGGCTTGTACGTAATAAGTTCCGCCTACGGGGATAAAGCCGAAGAAAACCAGTACGAGCAAGTCACCCCAGCCTTTGTAGGAGAGTAGGGTGGTGTATAGGAAAGCGAATATTACGCAGAGCAACCCCAGCAGTATCAGTTCCCAACCGCCGTGAGGCAATTGTCCCCAGCACTGCTGCAAGAGTGTGCAACCTATGAGGCAGGAGAATATGAGCATACCTGCTATCCCTCGTTTCATGGCTGTGGGAGTAATCCAGCCTTGTGCGCAGGCACGTTCGGGGCCGAGGCGGTCTGCACGGTCACTGCCTTTCAGGTAATCGTAAAGGTCGTTGATAAAATTGGCGGCAATCTGCATGCCGCAGGCAAACAGGGCACATAGCAGCGCCGGTATGATGTTGAATGCTTCATCGG
The DNA here is from genome assembly GCF_025147325.1 of Bacteroides stercoris ATCC 43183. Lineage (NCBI taxonomy): Bacteria > Pseudomonadati > Bacteroidota > Bacteroidia > Bacteroidales > Bacteroidaceae > Bacteroides > Bacteroides stercoris. The sequence continues at coordinate 3,843,222 of NZ_CP102262.1, read as the reverse complement.
CAAATGCCAGAGCAGAACCTGTCAATACGGGAATAACGGCTCCCGTCAGTGTCTTGGGACGGGCGGCAAGTATCCATGCGTGGAACGAGTTGGTAGCTATTGCTTTCATGTCGTACTTTTAGAAAGTTATACTACAAAGATAGCGAAAGGATTTGTTATCTTTGCACTGCTATTCGGGTAAAATTATTCATTGCGTCAAACAATAAAGATAAATCTATGGCTCAGGCACTGTTTTATAGAGGGTTCGGGAGACTGCTGTTTTTTTCTTTTCCGGTATTGCTGTTCTTTTCATCGTGCCGGTCTGCGCGTAATTTTACCTCGCCTCTTCCCGGTGAGTATTCTGTCCGGATATCCGGATTTCCGGCATCCGGATATAAGAATGTGAAGCGCATCAGGCAGTATGAGTTTGCACACCGTGATGTTCCTGCCGCATTCGACGGTTGCAGGCTGGCTTTTGTCTCGGATTTGCACTACCGTAGTTTGCTGAAAGAGAAAGGGCTGAAGGACATCACCCGCCTGTTGAATGATTTGCAGGTCGATGCCCTGCTGATAGGTGGTGACCTGCATGAGGGCTGCGAGTATGTTCCGGCTGTGATTGCGGCATTGGGAGCTGTGAAAACGCCTCTGGGCACTTATGCCGTTCTTGGAAACAATGATTATGAGGCTTGTTACGATGATATTCTAAAGGAAATGGAGCGTCAGGGCATTCGCTTGCTGGAGCATAAAGCGGATACTTTGAAGCGGAATGGTGAGCGGATTGTGATAGCCGGGGTGCGCAATCCTTTCAATCTTGAACGGAACGGGCAGTCGCCCACGCTTTCCCTCTCTCCCGATGACTTCGTCATATTGCTGACGCATACTCCCGATTATGCCGAAGATGTTCCCATAACCAATGCCGACCTTGTGCTTGCAGGACATACGCACGGCGGGCAGGTAACGCTGTTCGGGCTGTATGCTCCTGTAGTTCCTTCTCGTTACGGGCAGCGTTTCCTGAAAGGGATAAGGACTAATTCCGAGAAGCAACCTGTCATCATAACAAACGGTATCGGAACTTCCAGTAAGAATCTGCGGTTGTTTGCACCAAGTGAGGTGGTAGTCCTGACACTGAGAAAGTTATAAGCGTATTTATATTTGTGCCAAGCTTGTGGCACAACCGTGCCTATTAAATGGCACAACTGTGCCACCCTAAAAACACAATTATGCTGTCAGGGTGGAATGGCTGGAGGATGCTCTTGCGTCATCATTCTGATATTACAAACAGATGATGGTGTTGCTGAAAACGTAGAATGGATATATCCTGCGTTTTATAAGTAAGGATTTACTTCTACATCTTGAGGCTTTTCTTCTACGGTGTCGTCAACCGAAATTCCCATGTCAATTCTGCCGCTGGCGCTGGTTTTTATATTCAGTTTATACCATTTTGCCGCTTCAAGCTGAATGGTTTGCGTTGCTGTACGCACATTGCCTTTATATGTACCGGAAACGGTGCATTTCAGATTAGGATTTTTACTGTCGATGTTAAAAAACGCTGCATCGTATGTACTGTTGCATTTGCCGTTACTGTCGAAGGTGATGATCCGTGAAGGTTCCGCCTCTGTAGAAACCTCAACGGTATAACCATTGAATACCTGTGCAAAGACTTCGTCATAGGCAATACTTACTTTGGCATTGGCCATAGTGCAGGTTACTTTGACGTTGCTTATCTCATTGGTCCTGACTTCAAAAGGGGCGCTTGTTCCGAAGTAACGTATTTGTCCCACTCCGTCATTAGCGGATTGTCCAACCTCTTCCGTGCAGCTTTCAGCCGTAACTGTGTAGCCGCTTCCTATGGGGAAGATGAAGGTGGTGTTCTTAAAGGTCAGAAAGTTGGTTGACTCTAATTTCACATTGCCGTTTTGGAGGACTTGTATGTTGTAGTCCTTCGCATCCGTTTCCGTAAGGTCTGTTACCGTGCGGGTGCTTACTTCGATTTCAGGAGCAGTGGAGTTTTCCAGAGTGAGATTAATCTGTCCGCATTCTTGTACCGGTTCATCATTATTGGTGCAGGCTGCTGCAATCAGCGCAATTCCTGCTAAAGCTAAAAGTTTCTTCATTGTTATAATTGGGGTTTAATTATTCGTAATCATAGTTTAAGACAACATTATCTATTTTGAGAACACTACCTACGACACGGTCTTCTCCAAAGGGAGAACTACCGTAACCACCGTTTTCTCTATGCATATTGGAGATAGTGGTATCGTAACCGGATTGAAAAAAGACAGTAATATATTTGGCCTTGCTTTGCATATGCTCTTTATTATATTCAAATTTGAGAGTCTGTGTGGTATACTCCTCTTGTCCGGATGAGTTGAATTCAATGGTACTTGCAATTTCTTTTTTATCCGCATTATATACTTTGGCATAAGCCAGGCACTTGTCGTTGATGACAGGGGAATATTTGTAGTCGAACGATATACTTGTAGGACGGCTTTCATGCTGTATGCCTAATGTGTATGTATCGGTGTTTTTATCGAATGTGCCTGTGAAAAGGTAACCTGCATATGCTGTTCCGTTATCCCGGGTATAAGTATATACTTCATCTCTGCTCCAAGTGCCACTGACTTTTTTGTTGTAGAATGCCAATGTTGAAATTTCTACAGCATTTGCGTCTTTGCTGCTGTCTGCTGTTGGAACAGTACCGGAACACCAGCGCCACCAGACTCCATAACCGACTCCTGTTCCCCAGCCTGTGGCACTTTCCCCACCTTTGGTCGTTCTTTCATTTCTCGTGTTCCAACCTGGAAGGTAATAACAATATAATGGACGGCTCCAACTGCCGTTACCTCCATTTATCTCTTTTTTATTCCAGACTGATTCAAAATTGCCATTCTCCAATTGTTCTGCACTTTCCATTGTTACTTGCTGTGAATTAGTACAGATGATGCTTCCAAAGCGGGAACGGATGGTATATTGGTTGTTGGCAACGAGCCCCTTTATAACAGTCTTTCCATTATCATTTATAGCTTGTATCCAGTTAATTCCGTCCGCTGAAGCTTCGTACACGATATTGGCCAACACTTTTTCCGTCATTTCCGGTTTGGAGCTCATATTCGTTGCCGTCATAGGAGTAATATATATAAATGTACTCCATACATCTCCTTCCATTTGCTCCGGTAGTGTAAAAGAAGGCAAATCGGGATTGCAATTCAGTGTATAGCGATTAGCGACAAGCACGTCTTTTAGTTCCCAAGAGTTCGATTTTGCTTCATTTAAAGTATTCGTACCGGATAATGTTAATGTATAATCCTTGCCTGCCGGTACAAAAAAGTCAGCGTTATTAGGGATTTCTTGTATGCTTGTCCCATCGGAAATCTCGATTTTGTAGGTGTCGTAGTGCTCAAGCAAATTATCGGCTATTGTAGGATGGACGATTGCGCAGGATAGCTTTACGGAAAGGCTCTTTGCTGTTTCCGTGGCTGTTGTAATCCGGAACTCTTCTGTTGCGGCATATAAATAAGGAGCGGTTCCCATGTTTTCCGTTCCATAAGATGCTTCTAACCTGTAAAAGCCTTCATCCAATACTAAAGACGTGAACTCTCCTGTTTGGTTGTACACCACTTCTCCGGTCTGCGTATCGGTTACTTTGTATGTCAGTTCAGATGCCGTTGGTGCGGTAAAAGTGCTTGTGGCACGGGTGACAGTCTCTGCTGAGGCTTCTGCCGAAATATCCACATCTTTCAGCACGAGCCGTCCTTTGCCTTTGTACGAGGGTTGCAAAACGTCTTCCTGGCAGCTTGTAAACCCAAGAAACAGGCAGAGTATGAATATGTATCGCATTGCGTTTCTCATATCTTCTTATTCTTTTCAATAGTCATAATCCAAACTAAACTCATCTACGTGAAGTGTGCTTCCTCTGCCCCCTACGAAGTAGTCGCCATATTTACTTGCCGAGCATACGATGACAATGTAGGTTGGTACACGGTTAGTAACACGGTAGTCCAGGTTCAATTCGAACTTTTTGTATTCCGTTACTGTTGTTCCGCTGTACATTTCGGCATAGGCGATGATATGCTCGTCGTTTTTGTCAAACAGCTTTCTGTTGGTAGGGCGGGTGCGTATCTCTATCGGTTCCGTCCAATCGCCCAAAGCGATGTATATGGCACATGTATCGGGCTTTCCCTTGTAATTTTGGAAACGCGTATAGTCCTGACTACCTTCGGCTGGCAGGTCTGTGACAGGTGCGGTGGTATATTTGTAGTATCCTTTCAATTTTGTCGGGCGGCCTGTAAATGGCTGGCCGAAGTTCAAAATACCGTTTGTACCGTCCACCTTGATGAATTTTCCCGTAAACAGGTTGCCGGCAGCAAATTTCACGATTACATTCTTCGATTCCAGCCTGGCTGCTTTGCCGCTTCCGGCAGCGGTGTCATCGGTGGGGGTGGAATTGCTCTGACTGGCTGTGGTAACGCCTATATTGCCGGTATCCCAAAATGGCGTACTATTTTCTTCCCAGGGGTTTGCCACTTTGCCATCCATGCTCCAATAATCGAAAGAAGCATTGGGCAGTTCTATTGCCGCTGTAGTGGTGAAGGTCTTTTCCGTACTTATGGAAGTTCCCGAATATGCACGGCAGACATAGGCGGTCGATGCTTTCAGGTGAGGAATGCGGGCCGAGAAACTGCCACCGGTCGTTATCATATAGGAAGCATCTACTTTCTGCCACTCTTCAGAGGTTGCCTCACGTATTTCGAAGCCGTTGTCTTCGCCTTCAAGCCCCTCTCCATACAGCCAGGCTACATTGACCCAACCGTCTGCCGATGTTATCTTGACAGCATCTGTTTCGAACACATTGAGTGTCCAGTCTTCCAGTATATCCCGGTAAGTGACGATTACGATTTGCGGTTGTCCGCCTGTAAAGTTCATTACCGTGGCGTTGCCGTCGTATCCGTGTATGGTGGAGCCGGTAGGTCCTAACTTTAGTTCTTTGATTTTAATTTTGGACAAATCCTGCTCTTTGCTTACATAGGCAATGGCTCTTCTCTCTTTTTCGTTTACATAGAAAATGGCCTCACCGATTTGGCCTTCTACAACAAAACGGCGGTCGATCGGCTGTTTGGCTATGATTTTCCACGGATAATCCTGGTAGAGGGACAGGATAACTGTTTGAGGATTGGTCAGGTCGAAAGTCGTGTCCGGACGTAAGATGCTTCTTGCACCTTCCGTCATTTCCACTTTCCTGATATATACTTTCTTCATATTTACGGTATCGGCAAGGGTCACTGTCACTGTACGGTTCTCCGTACTGATAACTGCTCCTGTAGTTTCCCCCTCTACTTCGAGCGCGGTAATGTCGAGCTTTATAATGGGATAGGGTACATTGTTCTCTATGCAGGAGCTCAGCAGCCCTGCCAATATCAGGAACAGTCCGGTTGCATATATTTTTATTTTCTTCATGTATCTTACAGGCAAAGTGTAATTCCTATATTTATGTTGAACAAGTTTATTTTGAAGTCGGCGCCGCTGGCAGTGCGTTTGCCTGTTTCACCTTCATTGTTCTTCTGTTTTTCTATTCTGTACTTGAAGCCGACAACACCGAATGACATCTCGGCGCATACATTCTCCATGATGAATACGGCAACACCGGGATTCAAACCCAGATGTATCTCGTGTATGGTGGTTTCCGTGCGTTTCAATGCTTCGTCCTTGCCACGGGTGAAAGTGCTGCTGCCATTGTTGTAGGAAAGCGAACTCTCATTGAAGAATCCGAAGCGCTTGCCTCTGTCCAGTCCCACATACGAACGGTGGAACAGTGCGATGCTATACGAGTCTTCCGAATAGCGTATGTCTTTGAGGTCGAAACTCAAATCGTCGTCAATGTTTAGCGATATGTTACCCAGGTCGGCTACGGTGTGGTTATACCCGGCTTTGAGTCCGACTATGACATTGTCCTTGAATGCATAACCTACAAATGGTCTGACGGATATTGTACGGAAGTTGCAATCAAAGTCTTTTATCAATGAGAACAGCATCCGGCTGTCTTCGCCGTCATAATTGATATAGGAGAACGTAAGTCCGCCTACCCATTTCTTTTTGGGTATAAAACGGTAATTGATAATTCCCCGGTCGAAGCGTCCGACCGGTTTGGTATAGATAATTTCCGAACTGTCCGGTTGAGTCGCTTCAACAGCCGGCCGTTCAATGTATATCGTGTCGTGTACATAAACTGTCCGTACCCGTAACGAGTCGTGCGCTTGGGATAACGCTTCCTGCGTTTCTTGTGCCCGGACTGTTTCCATACCCACCATGATGCACATCATATATATAAGTAACTTCTTCATCCTTGATTATAAATAAAAGGCCAGTCCCAGACCTATGGAAAACAGGTTTATCTTGAAATTGGCGCTACTTGACGAATGTTCGCCTTGATACACCTGGTTGGTTGTCTGTTTGGTTTTACTGAAGTTCAATCCAAGCACACCGATACTGACTTCTACTGCAGTATAGTTGTTGATGAATGCCACAATGCCCGGTGCTGCTCCGATGCTCATGCCGGTGGTTGTGGCGAAAGTTCCGGTGACCGACTCGTCCTTTCCGTTTATTACTCTGGATTGGCTGCCCGACCATTCCAGCTGGGTTTCGTTAAAGAGTGCAAACCGCTTGCTTTTGCCCAAACTGATGTAGTTGCGCAGTATCAGCATACCTGAATATGTGTGTTTCAACTGATACAGGTCGTTGATGTCAAACTGATTGTCATCATCGATATTCAGCGTCAGGCCATCTATCTTTATCAATGAACGGCTGTAGGCAAACCGGCCTCCGGCCGCTATATTGTCTTTAAACGCATAGCATACCAGGGGACTGACTTTGAATGTATAGCCGTCGGATTTGAATCCGTCGATAATCAGGAACTGGTAGTTATCCTCGGTATGTTCGGAGTAAGATATCGAACTGCCTGCTATCCATTGGCCTTTGGGAACAAATGTGCTTTGTTCGATTTGGCGTTTGAATTCTTGCGCTTGGATTTTACCGCCTGCGATAGCTGCCAGGGCTAATGTTATGATGATTGCTTTTTGTCTCACTTCACAGATGTTTTTATTCATAAACTAATTCGAAGTCGTCGAGCCACATCGTACTTCCTGTTCCACCGCTGAAATAATCGCCGTACTTACTGGATGAGGCTACGATGATGATAGCTGTCGGCTTCCGGTTGGTATAACGGTACTCTACCGGAATGTTGAATTCAATCATTCCTTCTCCTTCTGTCGAAGATGTGAAGTCCTTTTCACCATAACCTATGATATACTCGCTGTTGACATCGAACAGTTGTGCGCTGCCCGGAGTCTTATAGTTGGTTCTGACTATTACAGGCCATGTCTCTCCGCCGTATGTTTCGCCGGGCCAGTTGCCCAATACGATAAAGATGCTTCCTATATCCGGATCGCCTTTGTCGATAAATTCGCAACTGTTGTCGTAGTTCACGGTATTGGATTGGTAGCGGACATATCCGCGCAATGCCGTAGGACGAGATTCGAACGGACGTCCCCAACCCAGTACACCATTACCTACGACACCATCCATATTGGTAGCCAGGTATTTGCCGGAAAATACATTGCCAGCCGCAAACTGCCCGATGCCTAACATGCTGGCGAATTTGGATTCCAGTTTGGCTGAGTAGCTACCGCCATGCTTTACAGAACCGTCCGCGGTGGTTATATCCGTTCCGGCCTTTTGTGAACCGTGGTTGCCGGTATCCCAGAACATCGTTCCGCCGGATTCGTATACATAGGTCGGCTTGGAACCATGCCACTTCTCAAACCCGGCATTGGGAAGTTGGGTGGCTTTCTCCGTAGTGAATCTGCAAACCACGGAAGATGCCTTTTCTCCGGCAACCGCTACATATTCATAGGTGGTAGCCACTTTCAGACCGGTGATGGCAGCTGTCATTTCTTTACCGTTCAACACAGCTTCCACTTCCTTCCAGTCGGATGAGCCGGTTATCCGGTAACGGAATATCAAGGGATCGGATGTTTCTTTCATCAGACCGCCCCGCAAGACTGCTTTCGATGTCCATATGTCACCTTCTGTAACCTCTTTGGTCAGCACCACTGCATCGGAAGCGGATATGGATAATACCCCTTCATTGGTGCGGTTGCGGACATCGGTAGCATGTAATATTATGTTATAAGTCCCTTCTTTTGCTGTGATATGTTTCATTAAACCGTCTGAAAACGTCACACGCATCGTACCGACATCGCTGCCGGTATTGTATTCGGATTTGTATGACAGACCGGAAGCTTCCAAACGCCCCCTTTCCATTTCCGTCAGTCTCATGAGGTTCATCCGGACGGGAAGTCCGCATTGTGCGAATTGTTCGCAGTACATGGACAGTTCATTGAGTACGGATGTACTTGTTACGGTATACGATAATTCCGTTCCCATGCCTACTTCATAGAATGCGGAAGAGGTTATATCGAAGTTTTCGCCGCGGAAGATAGGTCGTTGATAAATCTGTACTTCATCGGTTATTTCTCTTATCGGATTGGCGTTGACACTGACTTTTACCGTACCGCCACCGTCTGCGTAGTCTGTCGGTATGAAGTTGAAGGACAAGTCGTAGCGATAGGCGGATTGCGCATCCGGAATGTTTCCTTCTTTTGTATAGCTTTTTCCGTTGGGCATGGTTGCTTCCAGATGCCATTGCAGCTTAGTATTGCCCGCCGGCAGCATGTAGTAGCCGATGGAGTCTTTGGTTTCGGGAAGATAATCTAAAGTACCGTCTGCAGTGGATACCGTAACTTTATAGGTTTGGAATACGGAGCTCAATGCTTCATCATATTTTACGGCAACTACCGTATTGGCGATGCCGCAAGTTAGCTCCAGGTTGGTAACTTCGCCGCTGTTAATGTGGAAGGGACGTTCTTCTTTATAGTATACAGTTTCGAAAGAAGCGGGTACTGAGTCGCCTGCCGTAACAAGGGCTGTGTAGCTGCCGGCAGAGAGGTAAAGCGCTTCCGGAAGTTCGTTTACTCCTTTGTACCGGCGGACGGTTCCCTTTTCATTAAGGATGTCGATTGTACAGTGGCGTTGTAAAGAATCCTGTAATTCATCGGTCATAGAACGGGTTGTAACTTTCACCTGGTCGGTTACACCTACTTTCAAATGAAGCATTCCCTCTCCGTTCAAGGTGTACTTTTCCGAACAGGCGATAAATGAAATCACTGTTATGGCTGTCAGATAATATTTGAAGTATCTCTTTGGCATTGTGCTTTGCTTAATTTACGATAAGGGCTAATATTGCGGATGCCGTGTTTCCTTTGTTATCCGTAACCTTTAGATTGAATCTGTGGGTTCCGGGAAAGCCCACCAATAATCCTGTAAATCCACTGATATCAAAGTCAATATCGGTTTTACCGGTAACTTTATCCCCATAGGGTAGACCTAAGTTCTGGAGTATTCCGATTAACGCTCCCGGGTTTGCCAAGTCAAAGTCGGTGAGTCCCAAATCGGAAATGGCATTTGCAAAATCGGTACTGCTGGAAGTTATTCCTATCTCTAAATTCCGGATACCTTCCGGTACCGCTATTTTTACAATTACAGGATAGGGATTGTCCGTTGAGACACCGGGTGGTATGGTTATGCTCTGGGTAATATCGAAACCTTTGCCGGTGATTGCCGGTTTGGTTCCGGGACTCGGTTCGGGATTCGGTTCGGGTTCGGGTAGCGGCTCTTCTTCTCCCGGGGCTATGGTTATGTCTTTCTCTACAACCTCACATGTTGCATCTATCTGGATGTCGACCTTTCCAATCTCTCCATTGTCGCCGTCACCACCGCTGTTTTGTTTCATCGAATATTTAATGATACGTTCTTCACCGGGAAGGACGTCGATGAAGGCTTTGGACATCGTAACTTTCTCTCCTTGAATGGTTGCGCTGAGGTCGGCAATCAGAATGTTGGTTTCACCGATGGATTTGAAATATCCTGCACGTGTTTCGTCTTTTGCATATTCCAAACGCCCTTCACCGACGGATACCTGGACTTTGGAGTCTTCATCCAACAGCTTTTGAAGTTCGCTGTCATAGGCTATTCTTACCTTGATATTATTCAAGGTACAAACCAGTTCTTTAAGATCCGTTACCGTATTTTCAGTAATTTCAAAATCCTGTTTGGAGAAGTAATAGGGCTTTTCGAACTCTGCCGGTTGTACTTCGTGAGACATGGCTGTGATACTGTAATGGCTTACCTTTAGCGTGAATATTTCGGGCATCTCGCTGCATTTCCACTCTTGCACCATTTTTCCTTCTTTATCCATATCGTAAATGCGGATAATGAAATTGTCGGTATTGATTCCTGCACGGGTAACTGTAGTAGCTGTTTTCTCGTCTACGGAGACTTTTAATGCAGACAGTCCTATTTGACCTTCGGCACGATTGTCTATGTCGTCAGGACCTTTTTGGGCGTTTCCCCATTGCTCGCGTTCGCATGAAGAGAATACCAGAATAGCAAAGAATGCCAGAGTAAACAGGGTGTTTGATTTCTTCATATTTTGTTATTCATATATAAGTTCTAAATCGTCTATTTTGAGGCGGCTGCCTAAATGGGTGGTCCAGCCTGTTGCACAATCTGTCAAATCAATTGTTCCGGCTTTCTGTAAATCGTCACTGCCGAAAGAGGTTTTGGTTGTTGATAGAATATTGACATATATGTCAGTTGCTTTTTCCATATTTCCTTGGTAGTCGAGGTTGATATATGCTTCCTGATATTCGCTGTCTGCAGAACTTGCGGCTTCTGATATGTACGAGCCGCCTGCTATGACTTTATTCCCGCTGCGTATCTCGATTTCAACTTTAAAGTTGTCTGTCTGATAGGGAGTGTATTTATACCAGAATTTCATTCCGTAGGGTCGGGAGGTGAAAAGATGTCCAGTTGTTACGGTCTCTTTCTTGTCACTCCAATTATAGGTCCCTATGAATAAGCGTCCTGCTTTTGCTCCCTCGGGGTACATCGTGACAGGGGTACTCGAATATCCTCCGCCGGAACCGGCTGTGTGAATCTCCGCTGCTTTAGCACCGCTTTTTGCGTCTTTTACATAGATAACGGCCGGACAGGTTGTTGTCTGTACCGGTGCCACAACCCATGCTTGGGAATATTTGTTGTTTGTATTCCACCATATATCAGTAGCACCTTTAGTATAAGGGTAATAAAAATAGTGGGTGAAATCTCCAAAAGTCCCAGCAGACCACCGTGTATCGGAATCTGTATGCCAGTCTTCAAAACCGGAATTGGGTATCTGTAGTGCTTCTTCGGTTTTTACGGATACTTCATTCTTGACGGTAATTGTATTGGTTCCATCTATTACGGCTTTAAATATGTAATCGGTGCCAGGCTCTAATCCGCTAACCTCAACCGCATTTTTTATTTTTTCTTGTGATGGAGAAAACCAGTCTCCTGACGCTTTTCTGCATTTTACGGTAATATCCTTAACCGTCTTCAGATATTCGGTTGTTCCCTCCGTGTCTCCAACCAAATAGAGAGTGGCTTTTTTAGTCCATACATCTCCTTCGGGAGCAGTCAGGGAACAGGATGATTCACCGATTCCTACTGTCACGGTCTTTTCTTTATCTCCCGCAATTACTTTTATCTGTTGAGGTTCCTGTAACCCGTCTTTGAACGTGATGGTTACTTGGTGCGTATCTTTGTCGCTCTCTATGCTTGTAGGAACTAAAGGTTGCCAATAGCCGTATGCCTGATATTGATAGCTGACTTTGGATATGTCCCCTTTCAAAATGACGGTCAGCAGTATGGTAGTGCTTCCACGTTCGGCATTCATAGGCTTGGCTACGTCAAAACCATTAGGCAGAGATTTGATTTTGAGTACCAATGGCTCTTTGTTTACTTTACTCAATTTGTCTGTTGCGGTCAAGGTAAATGTATTTTCTTCGTCTGTTTCCGAATGAGATATATTGACCAGTACTTTTGTGAAGTCCAATATTGCCATTTTATCGACATTGGCACTTAATCCTTTTAACTCCAGCCCCAAATCTTGTAATGTGGTAAGCATGCCTGGTTCCGGATTTACCAGATCAATCTCGGCAGGCCATCCCTTGCTTAACAGAGAAGGAGAGCGGGTTGTCAAGACACATTTGGATATTCCGCCACGCGCCGTCAGCAAGGCTGATAAAGGGGATTCGGGTTCTGTCCATTCCGTTAACTCCCGGGCAACTCCCGATTCAAACCCCGTTGGCGTAAAGAACGGTGGCTGTGTGTTCAAGGCATCGTCCGAAATATCTATGGTTATCGGCACTCTTTCCGTTTCGTCCGTGAATGATACATCCAATTCCGTACCCCCTGCTTGTACGTCAAATTTCAGACGGTAATGCTGGCGTGCCTTTGCATTCTCTATGGTAGCGGCTTCAAATGTGACTTTGTTTCCTTGTTGTTTGCTTCCTGACAGGTAAATGCTTATCTTGCCAGGCTTTACGTATGCGGCCCTTGTTTCATTCTTGTCGAACGAGATGTCCGTACTGCCGGCAGGGCGTATGTTTACGGTGTAGTCTGTAAAATATTTTTTGAAAAGTTCCGTGTATTCTGTCGTAACTTTTACATTGGCAAGATAACATATGACCGATATGTTTGTACTTTCGTTCTTTTTTATGGAGAACTCTTTTGCTCCTTCGTAGTAAGGGGCTTCAAAACCTTGGGTTTCTATGTTTCCATAAGTGGCCTTTAGTGTATAGTTGCCGGCTGCAATTTCCGTTCCGTCTGTAAAGTCGGCATACCTGTTCCAGGTAAGTTGTACATTATTATTTTGAAGAACGGCAATTGAGAAGTCGTTGATGTCGGGTAATGTCTCTTCATCAGCGGTAGCACGTGTTACCATGTTTTCTACATTTGTATCAACTGCTAATTTCAGATTAAGTCTGCCCTGGTTTGCAGTTTGTTCATTCTCCCGCTCACATCCGGTCAATGTAATACATATTACTGTAAACAGGGTTAGAAAAGTTGTATATTTTTTACCCATTAACAACAGTGTTTGGTTATCTTTTTACCTGCTAATTCTTGAAGTCGGGTACAAAAATATGTTTTTTAGATGAGATAATTAGCGCTTATCGCCTTGTTTTGCAGTTATAAATGAAAAATGGGACATCATTTGTCCCATTTTTCTCAAAAAAAGAATAGTTGATTAATCTGGTTTTAATCTTGTTTTAGACATAAAATCTTATCATGAGGGTAGCAATACTACTCCCTGTTTCTTCTTTCCGTCCATTTTGGCGGTTATAGGATGTTCAAAGTGCACGTGACGCAGGTATTTGGACTCATATACAGCAGGTTGCGCATTCAGAAAGTCTTGATTATACACACCGTCATTCATGAAAGCATTGATTGTGAAATAGCCTACTCCGAATGAAGTCAGGTTCTGAAAAAAGTGTGTTCCCTGGCTAGGATCGACACGATAGTTCGTCAGTCCTGCTTCTACAATGATACGCGCTGCACTGATGTGGGGCCATTTAACGGGAATACCGAGCCAGGTATCACTGCTGCCCCAACGTCCCGGCCCTATCAGTACATAGTTCTTGCCCTCGTCCAAAAATTGCTGGTTCAATTTTTCTATCTCCCAGGCTATTTCCTGATTGTGGGAAGCGCTGTAGTTGTCGGTCTTTACATAAATTACATCCTGTAATTCATTCATTATGCCATGCCCTAATGAATTATTGGATCGTAGCAGCAGTTTTTCATCGGGAATGGCTGTGAGGTCCTCGTCAAGCATTTCCTTGCTGTCGACAATCGGGCGTATTTGCAACAGGTAGAACGTCCCGGTCTTGTCCTTTTCACGGTTCATGGTAGCTGCAAATTCGATTTCTACAGGACGGCGCATTTCCTGCTGTCCGTATTTCAATGCCAATTGCAAAATGCGGGGCAGAGGAAATACATCATGCTGCAAGATATTGGCGAAGGTGATAACCTTGCGCCCGCCCGGATATAAACCGTCACGGATTATCTGGTCGTAAGGGTCGTAGGTGGAAGCTATATATTTGAGAGCACCGTCTTTCTCGGCCTCTTTTACGTGTAATTTCAATAGGTTGAAACCATCGTCAATGGAGAAGTCATGTCCGGCGTTACGCAGGTCGAGTGCATAAAAACGTGTTTGGGTTTCTTTGAGCGCAATCTCCATTTCGCTGGTTTGCAGAACTTGGTTGGGGTGATAGGGAGAGAACCGGAGAGTCATACCGCCGTCTACGATGTATTTGCCCAGCCCGAGTGCCAGGTTGACAATACCCTCTTCAGCTTTTTCGTCTCCGATAGGATAATAGTTGAGCGAACGCGCCACGCCCGACATGGACGGGTAATAACGGTCGCCATACTGATTGCCGACCACTTCCTGCAGGATTACGGCCATTTTCTCCTGGTCGATGACATTGCTTGTGGCTTGCATATAAGCCTTTGAATCGCGGAAATATACAGAAGCATAGACTCCTTTGATTGCATCACTGAGCATACGGAGCATTTCATACTTATCGTCCAGATAAGGAATCATATAAGTATTGTATATACCGGCGAAAGGTTGGTAATGCGAGTCTTCCAATAGTGAGGAAGAGCGGATGGCAATAGGTGATTTTACCACATCGAAGAAAGTGAAAAAGTCCTCAACCAGACGGTCGGGCAGTTTGGCTTTCAGAAAGTAGCGGAGAATCACATCGTCGTCGGCATCGGACAAGGCTATCTGATACAGGTTGTTAGTCTCCATGAATTCATCGAACACATCCGTACACAGTACTACCGTTTTGGGTATGGCAACGCGGGCATTTTCAAATTCGTCGAATTCCGGATGATGTTTCACCATGTTGTCAATGAATGCCAGGCCACGGCCTTTGCCGCCCAGTGAACCGTCGCCGATACGGGCAAAGTTCGAGTAACGGTCGAAACGGTCGCGTTTGAAAACAGCTACCACACCCTGGTTTTTCATCTTGCGGTACTTTACAATTGCTTCAAAGATGATTTTGCGGTGGGCATCCACATCCTGAAGACTGTTCCACGTAATAGGTTTCAAGAACTCGCCAATGGGAAACATGGCGCGTGAATAGAGCCAGCGGCTCACATGGTTGCGGCTGATATGATAGAGGAACGATTCTGCCGGTACGGCAAAGAGGATATTCTGAAGTTCTTTCAGATTCTTGACGCGGGCAATCTCTTCCAGTGTGTCGGGGTTGCGGAAGATAAAGTCGCCGAAACCGAAATTGTCCGATACGATACGGCGCAGGTCTACGTCCATTTTCTTTGAATTCTTATCGATAAAAGCCGCATCGTATTTGGCTGCGTACGACACGTTCTCCGATTCGGACGATTGTATAATCAATGGAACAAACGGGTCTTCTTTCCGTATGGCGGCACACAGCTTGATACCAGCGAGTGCGTCTTTCTCACCGCGTTCAACGCGAGGGAAGCGGACGTCGGTGATAACTCCCAGTATGTTGTTCTTGTATTTTTCGTATATGCCGATTGCTTCGTTGTAGGTACGTGCAAGGACGATTTTAGGGCGCCCTCTCATACGTAGTGTACGTTGGTGGGCATTCAATGCTTCAGTGGAAAACTCCTGGCTCTGTTTCAATACAAATTTATAAAGATTGGGCAGGATAGAGGAGTAGAAACGGATACCGTCTTCTACCAGAAGAATAATCTGTACGCCCACTTCACTGACGTCGTGTTCCAGATTCATCTTGTCCTCTATCAGCTTGATGATGGAAACCAGCAAGTCGGTGTTCCCCAGCCAGCAGAAGATATAATCGAACGAACTGAGATCCTCGTTGGCAATGCGTTTGGTGATGCCGTGGCTGAACGGGGTCAGAATTACCATAGGGATGTGCTCGTATTGTCCCTTGATGGTTCGCGCTACGTCAAATCCCTCATTATCTCCCGTTCCCGGCATACATATAATAAGGTCGTATGGCATGGACGATAGTTGGGACAATGCTTCCTCGCAAGTAGATACCTGTGTAAAGCGCGGCGGATAGCGCAGGGAGAGTGAAGTATATTCATTAAAGATTTTTTCGTCGATACGGCCGTCGTCTTCCAGCATGAAAGCATCATAAGGATTGGCGATTAAAAGCACATTGAAGATACGTCGCGTCATGAGGTTGGCAAACTGCGTATCTTTGAAATAGAGCTGGTTTAATTTAAACTTACTGAGCATGTTTTCTCATGGTTTATTAGTTCGGAGGACAAAAGTAGCAATTTAAATGAAGAATGAGGAATGAAGGATAAAGAATTACCTTTGCAAGCAGTTTATACAGTTGTCCCCTGCTTTTTTGTTTGTTGTTCTTTTATATTCTATGTGATTTGACGTTTTATCATTATTTAATCAAAATATTGCTGCAATGTTTAGGTGTTTTGAAAAGTTTTCCTATATTTGCAGTGTTGTTTATTGACATTTTGTTCAGGCAACAAATAGTTAACAAGGTAATAACCTTTAAAACGTAATATTATGAATATCGAACGTATCATGTCCTCTTTGGAGGCAAAGCATCCCGGCGAGTCTGAATATCTTCAAGCCGTAAAGGAAGTACTTCTTTCTATCGAAGATATCTACAATCAGCATCCTGAGTTCGAGAAAGCGAAAATCATAGAACGGTTGGTTGAACCCGATCGTATTTTTACTTTCCGTGTTACGTGGGTGGATGATAAAGGCGAGGTGCAGACTAATCTCGGTTATCGCGTACAGTTCAATAATGCTATCGGCCCGTACAAAGGCGGTATTCGTTTCCACGCTTCAGTAAACCTCTCTATCTTGAAGTTCTTGGGGTTTGAACAGACTTTCAAGAATGCTTTGACCACTCTGCCTATGGGTGGCGGTAAAGGCGGTTCCGATTTCTCTCCGCGCGGTAAGAGCGATGCGGAAGTGATGCGTTTCTGTCAGGCTTTCATGTTGGAATTGTGGCGTCACCTCGGTCCGGATATGGACGTACCCGCCGGTGATATTGGTGTAGGTGGCCGTGAAGTGGGCTATATGTTCGGTATGTATAAGAAACTGACACGCGAATTTACAGGTACTTTCACAGGTAAAGGTCTGGAATTCGGCGGTTCATTGATACGTCCTGAAGCAACCGGTTTCGGTGGATTGTATTTTGTAAACCAGATGCTGGAAACCAAAGGTATAGATATCAAGGGTAAGACGGTTGCTATCTCCGGTTTCGGAAATGTGGCTTGGGGTGCAGCTACCAAGGCTACCCAGTTGGGTGCTAAGGTCATTACGATTTCCGGTCCCGACGGTTATATCTATGACCCGAACGGCATCAGTGGCAAGAAGATAGATTATATGTTGGAACTCCGTGCATCGGGCAATGATATCGTAGCTCCGTATGCCGATGAATTCCCCGGCTCTACTTTCGTTCCCGGCAAACGTCCGTGGGAGGTGAAAGCCGATATTGCTTTGCCTTGTGCAACGCAGAATGAGTTGAATGGGGAAGATGCACAGCATCTGATTGATAATAAGGTGACTTGTGTGGGTGAAATCTCCAATATGGGATGTACCCCCGAAGCTATCGACCTCTTTATTGAAAACAAGATTATGTATGCACCGGGTAAGGCTGTGAATGCAGGCGGTGTGGCTACCAGCGGATTGGAAATGTCACAGAATGCAATGCATCTCAGTTGGAGTGCGGCTGAGGTAGACGAGAAACTTCATGCCATTATGCACGGTATCCATGCTCAGTGCGTGAAATACGGAACAGACCCCGACGGCTACATCAATTACGTGAAGGGTGCTAATATCGCCGGCTTCATGAAAGTAGCCCACGCCATGATGGGTCAGGGAATTATCTAAGGAAAAACTTTGTTTAGTTGTATTTGTATTTGTGGTTTGTGCTGCCTGCGCCTGTGAAGGTGCAGGCAGCACTTTTTTACTATTTGTGGGTATTATTGTTTTTAATATAGTTATTTATCGGTATTGTGCCAGCTACCTGTGCGATCTAACTTTGCAGCGTGAAAATTAATTTATTAACGCTAAAAAGGAATAAGCTAAAATGAAAATTAAAGATGTATTGGTCATGGCGGCCATCGGTTTATTAGGAGCAGCATGCAGTGATGACGATAATAAGGGTAGTCAATGGGGAGACGGAGTTGGAGGTACGAAAACGAATCTGGATGTATCTGCCTATGATAAATGGACTTATGTAAATCTGAAAACCGGAGAAACGGAAATACATCCGGATACAAGCGAATGGATTTATACGGATGGTTCGGTAAGCGAGCCAAAAGCGAAGGAAACTATCGGTATCGAATGGCATATCGCCATACACCGTTATGAGATAAAAACAAACGGTGGCATGGTTTTCGATACGGAGAAAACAAATATGAATGAAATTACGGAGTTGCCTGAAGGAGACTATAAAGCGGATGAAAACATAACAAACGAGGATGAAGAATATGCCATCATCACCGATATGAGCAAAATGATGCAAGGCAACGTCGGTTACGCCAAGACTGCAACTGTGAACAAAGTGTTGTGCAGTTGGGTGAAAAAGACGGAGACAGGTAGTATGCCTCCTACTATTTATGAACCGACAATGCATGTGATAGTTTTGAAGTGTAAGGACGGCAGTTGGGCGAAGCTTCAATTTACAGTTGCAGGAAACTCTGAAACGAATAAGAGCGGTTTTGTTACATTCAATTACGAATTTATCCCGATTAAATAAGAATGAGACGGGTTCTTTGTTCCTTACTTTTTTTGCTGGCAGCGGCAGTGCCCACTGTCTTTGCGGAGGAAGTGGACGAAAGGGATAGCAACCGTTATCGCTATTCCATATTGGGAGATGTCGTAGATGAAAACGGGCAGCCAATGCCTGGAGCTACGGTTAGGGTGCTGGAAACTACTTTCGGAGCAGGCACGGATAGCGACGGTGAATTTGTTATCCGTTTGGAAAATGCGAAAGAATATACGCTGTTGGTTTCATTCATAGGATACGAATCTCAGGAAGTAAAAGCGGTTCCGGCTGTACGTCCGCCGCGACTGCATATCCGATTGGTTCCTTCTTCTAATCAACTGAATGATGTAGTGGTAACCGGTTCGTTTGTTGCAAAACCGTTGAAAGAGGTACCTGTACTGACGCGTGTAATATCTCAAAAGGAGATTCAGGCACTCAATCCGATGAATGTCGAAACTTTGCTGCAATACGAACTGCCGGGTTTGCAGATTGGGTATAATTCCATGAGTCAGATGCCTGAGATATCTTATCAAGGCATGGACGGAGAGTATATGCTGTTTTTGATAGACGGCGAACGCGTAAGTGGGGAAGGAGCCGACCATAATGTTGATTTTACCCGTTTCAATGTAGACGATATCGAACGTATAGAAGTCATTAAGGGAGCCCAGTCCACAATCTATGGTTCCAATGCATTGGGTGGAGTCATCAATATCATTACAAAGACCGCCAATCGTCCCTTTAGCGGAAATTTGAATGCACGTTATGCCGGTTCCAACGGACAGAAATATACAGCTTCTACCGGTGTGAAGAAAAATCGTCTTACTTCTTATACCAGCCTTACCTATCGTACAAAAGATACTTATGAGATAGGTGATGAGGTAGGTAAGACCACCGTAACGGAAGGAAGTGACGGTTCTTCGGCAGAGAAGCAGGCAGATGCCGGTTCCACCACGGTCTACGGATACAACATTTGGGATTTTTTGCAGAAAATAGGATATACCTGCAATGAAAAGCTAAATGCGGATTTGAAAGGTTCGTTTTACCGCAATAAACGGGACAAGCGTGTGGGCAAGATGTACCAGGACATATTCCTTGATTATACCTTGAACGGTAAGGTAACATATCTTCCCGGAGAAAAACAGCAACTTGTAATAGGATATATTTATGATAATTATCAGAAGAACCAGGACTATTTCTTATCCGGAAAGAAAACTACGGATTACCGTAATATCAAGCAGACACCGCGTATCGATTATACCGGAACATTCGGCAAGCATACTGTCAGTGTCGGGTTCGAAGGTGACTTTGAGTACCTGAAACATTATATGCTGGAAGACAGCTCCCATGTTAACAACCAGTTGTACGCTTTCTATGCGCAGGAAGACTGGGATATCCTCGATGAGCTGAATATCGTGGCGGGAGTACGTGCCGACTATCATGAGAAATATCATTGGCATGTCACTCCAAAGGTTTCTTTACTGTGGCATTTTTGCGACCATGTCTCTTTCCGTGCCGGTTATGCACAAGGATTCCGTTCGCCTTCTCTGAAAGAACTCTACCAGGCATACGATATGGGTGGTATGGGTTGGTTCATGCTGTACGGTAATCCGGATTTGAAACCGGAAACCAGCAATCAAGTCTCTCTGTCCGGCGAGTTTACCAAGGGAGGGCTGAACATGTCGGTTTCTTTTGCCCACAACCGTTTCAGGAACAAGATAGCCTATATGTCATTGGGCGACGGTTCGAGCGACATGCAATATGTAAATGCCGATAACGCCAAAACTACGGCCTTGGAGACAATTTTGCGCTATCGTTTTGGTTTCGGGCTGATATTGACAGGTTCTTATGCCTATACGAACGACTATGAAGAGGTTGACGGACGGAATACTTCTTTGGTGCGCCCGCATACGGCAACTTTCAATGCTATGTATTCGCATAAGTTCGGAAAGATAG
This sequence comes from Bacteroides stercoris ATCC 43183, assembly GCF_025147325.1. Taxonomy (NCBI): domain Bacteria; kingdom Pseudomonadati; phylum Bacteroidota; class Bacteroidia; order Bacteroidales; family Bacteroidaceae; genus Bacteroides; species Bacteroides stercoris. Next base: position 3,822,595 of record NZ_CP102262.1, on the reverse strand, counting down.
GTTTTAACTGTTCGCTGAACGGGCAGTGGGGGGCAAAGTTCGATACTTATACAAGAAACCAAAATGATGACGGTACTTATGCGTATGAAATAACCACTTACGATGCACGTACGATGTGTTCGTTGAATACCGGAGTTACCCTTCCGAAAGGCATATCCCTCAATCTGGGTATCGATAACCTGTTCAATTATAAAGACAAGGCTGCCGATAGTTCCCTGCAGGTTCCGCAAAAAGGAATCAGTGTAATAGGAACCGTAAATCTTAATATTGCAGATATGTTCGGGTTATAAATATTAAAATATCGATATGAAGAAAAAACAACTATTGGGGAGCGGCTGTGCGGCCGTCCTCGTGTTGCTGCTTATAGGTATCTGGAACTTATGGTTCAGTTCTACAAGAGTAGCATTTGTCAATTATCAAGTTATCAGTCTCGGACAAATATCCAAGGCTAATGATAATTCGTTTATAAAGATAGCAGAAGTCAGTACCGACGAACTGGATAAACTGACTTCTTATGACATGGTATTTATCAATGCCATGGGGATGAGAATAACGGAAGAACAGCGTGCGCAGATAAAGAAGGCTGCTGACGGCGGCTTGCCCATTCTGACCACTTCCGCCACCAATCCTGCCAATGAGATAATTTCGCTGGACTCTATCCAGGCCGACACTTTGAGAAGTTATCTGGGGAATGGCGGGCGCCGTAACTACCGTAGCATGCTGAATTATGTACGTAAGCATATCGATGGTAAGCTTATTTCGGTAGACGAACCTGAAGCTGTAACAGAACGCTCCAATGATATGATATATCATGCCGACCCGAAGAAGCCGGATGATGAAGAACTCGGTTTCAATACGATAGCCGGATACAATGCTTTCCTGCAGGAAAACGGGCTGTTGCAAGAGGGAGCTCCCCGTATCATAATCACTGGTATGATGGGCGAACCGGCAGACCTTATCCGGAAACTGGAGGAGACGGGTAATGTCGTTTATCCGGTACGGAGTATGAAAGGCTTCATTGGCAGGCACCAAATTGATTCGGTATCCCCCTCGGCAGTCATCAATATGGCGCACGGGCGCATGGGAGACTATATCGTGGATTACCTGACACAACAGAATATCCCGTTGTTTACTCCGCTGAATGTAAACCGGCTCGTAGAAGAGTGGGAGAACGACAAAATGGGAATGAGCGGCGGATTTCTCTCGCAAAGTGTCGTAACCCCCGAAATAGACGGGGCTATCCGTCCTTTCGCTTTGTTCGGACATTATAGGGATGAAGAAGGATTGCAGCATGCTTTTGCCATTCCCGAACGTTTGGAAACTTTTGTAGAGACGGTGAATAACTATATCAAGTTGCAGAACAAGCCCAATAATGAAAAGCGCGTGGCGATTTATTATTATAAAGGCCCGGGACAGAACGCAATGGCTGCTGCCGGTATGGAAGTTGCCCCTTCGCTTTACAACCTATTGCTGCATTTGAAGAAAGAAGGGTATAAGGTAGACGGCTTGCCGGCATCCTCCAAAGAACTGGAACGTATGATACAAGCACAGGGAGCTGTGTTCGGAACGTATGCGGAAGGAGCTTTCGACAACTTCATGAAGAACGGGCGTCCCGAGCTGATTACCAAAGAACAGTATGAAAGTTGGGTAAGGAAAGTACTCAGGCCGGAAAAATATGCGGAAGTCGTATCTTCCTTCGGAGAATTTCCCGGTGAGTATATGGCTACCGGCGACGGACGTCTGGGAGTTGCCCGCTTACAGTTCGGGAATGTGGTGTTGCTGCCGCAAAATGCCGCCGGAAAGGGAGACAATGCGTTTAAGATTGTTCATGGTACGGATGCCGCACCTCCTCACACTTATATTGCATCTTATTTGTGGACGCAGTTCGGTTTTAAGGCCGATGCGTTGATTCACTTCGGTACTCATGGCAGTCTGGAATTTACGCCGAAAAAGCAGGTTGCTTTGAGTAGTAACGACTGGCCCGACCGGCTGGTAGGCGCTTTGCCTCATTTCTATATTTATTCGATAGGAAATGTGGGAGAAGGTATGATAGCCAAACGCAGGGCATATGCAGGCTTGCAGTCTTACCTCACCCCTCCGTTCCTCGAGAGCAGTGTCCGTGGTATCTATCGTGAACTTGTGGAGAAAATTAAGATATACAATAATGCTGTCAGTGCTTGTTCTAACGGTGCGCACAAACAGGAATCCCGGAAAGATATGCGTAGCGAAGTCGATTTGCGCCGTGCTTCTTTGGCTGTGAAGGCAGTGGCGGTGAAGCTGGGTATTCACCGCGAGCTGGAACTGGACAGCGTACTCACCGTTCCTTATACGGAAGACGAGATTTTGCGTATCGAGAATTTTGCCGAGGAACTGGCTACGGAGAAAATAACGGGACAGCTTTATACAATGGGCATTCCTTATGAAGATGCGCGCATTAAGAGCAGCGTGTACGCCATGGCTACCGAACCGATTGCATACAGCCTGCTTGCCCTGGACAAACTCCGCAAACGCGCCGACGAAAAAACGGTGAAACACCGCGCTTTGTTCACACAGCATTATCTGAATCCTGCCCGTACTTTAGTAACCCGGTTGCTGGCTAATCCGGCTTTGGGAACGGACGAGCTCATCTGCCGTGTGGCGGATATCACGCCCGACGAACTTGCCAAAGCCCGGAAGATGGAAAAATCGCGTAATGCGCCGCAGGGCATGATGGCGATGATGATGGCTATGGGAGACGGAGAGAAAGCCCCAATGAAGAAAATGCCTTCTTCCGTAGAATATACCAAAAAAGAAATCACTTTTGCTTTGGCAGTCATGGAAGTCGAGCGCACAATTAAAAATGTCGGAGAATATAAAAAGGCACTTATAGAAAGTCCGGAAAAAGAACTGCTCAGCATGACGAATGCATTGAACGGCGGATATACCCAGCCTTCACCGGGGGGCGACCCGATAGTAAATCCCAATACCTTGCCTACCGGACGCAACCTCTATGGAATCAATGCAGAGGCTACCCCGAGCGAGGCGGCATGGGAGAAAGGCATACAGTTGGCAAATAATACAATCGAGATGTATAAACGCTGGCACAATGATAGCATTCCCCGTAAAGTAAGCTATACGCTGTGGAGCGGCGAGTTCATCGAGACGGAAGGGGCCACTATCGCCCAGATACTCTATATGCTGGGTGTGGAACCTCTGCGGGATGCTTTCGGCCGTGTTACGGATTTGAAACTCATCCCCTCGAAAGAGCTGGGACGCCCGCGTATCGATGTGGTAGTACAGACGAGCGGGCAGTTGAGGGACATTGCAGCTTCCCGCCTGTTCCTTATTAACCGAGCGGTTGAAATGGCTGCCCATGCAAAAGACGACCAGTACGAAAATCAGGTTGCTGCCGGAGTGGTCGAAGCAGAACGGGTATTGATAGAAAAAGGTCTGACTCCTAAAGACGCCAGGGAGATTTCTACGTTCCGCGTGTTCGGAGGAGCTAACGGCGGTTATGGAACCGGTATCCAGGGTATGGTGATGAGCGGTGACCGTTGGGAAAGCGAGAAAGAAATAGCAGATACCTATTTGAACAATATGGGTGCTTACTATGGTAGTGAAAAGAACTGGGAAGCCTTCCGTCAATTCGCTTTCGAAGCTGCGCTGACACGTACGGATGCGGTTATACAGCCTCGCCAGAGTAATACGTGGGGAGCATTGAGCCTCGACCACGTGTACGAGTTTATGGGCGGGCTCAACCTGGCTGTTCGTAATGTGACGGGAAAAGACCCGGATGCTTACCTGAGCGATTACCGCAATCGCAACAACTTCCGCATGCAGGAGGTCAAGGAAGCTATCGGAGTGGAGAGCCGTACGACTATCTTCAATCCTACCTATATCAAGGAGAAAATGAAAGGAGAAGCAGGTGCTGCAAATACATTTGCCGAGATTGTACAAAACACATATGGCTGGAATGTGATGAAGCCCAAAGCTATCGATAAGGAAATGTGGGATGAGATATATAATGTGTACGTAAAGGATAAGTTCGGCCTGGGCTTGCAGGAATATTTCGAGCAACAGAATCCGGCAGCTTTGGAGGAGATGACTGCTGTTATGCTGGAAACTGTGCGCAAGGGGATGTGGAGAGCCAGCGAGCAGCAAGTGGCCGATATAGCCAAGTTGCATACTGATTTGGTAAACAAGTACAAACCCTCCTGTTCCGGCTTTGTTTGCGACAATGCCAAGTTAAGGCAGTTCATTGCTTCGAAAACCGATGCGCAGGCAGCGGCGGAATATAAGAAAAACATTGTTCAGATACGTGAAGTTGCCGCATCCGATGACAAGAAAGGGATGGTGATGAAAAAAGAGGAGATGGCTTCTACCGCAGAAGAACAGACCAATGTACTGAGCAATATGATAGTCGGTTTGGTAGTAGTGCTTGCTATCGTCGTACTGCTGTTGCTCGTCCGTCATCGTCGTAAAAAACTACAGGAATAATGGAAACGGTTGTTTTTGTACTTATGATATTGGTTTGCTTCAACTTCATGTTGAAGCAAACTTATCGTAAATTAAGGTCGGTGCTGGTAATATCCGTCATCTGTGCCTTGTTTGTAGGGCTGATGTGGCCTTATGCTATCGAGCAGTCCAAAACCCAGATTGCCGACTGGCTGGCTAATCCTGCACTGATGCTCGATACCTCCGTTGTACTGAGCGTGGAAGTGGTTCTGCAGATGACCTTCTGCATGCTGGCTGCACATATCCAAAGTGCCGGACCTGTGAAGAAGCGCGTGCTATGGGCTTATAAGGCACTGCGCTGGTTTCCGGGTATTTTAGTTTTTCCGGTACTGTTCTGCGGCTTGGTTGCATTGATATTCTCCTTTCCCGGGGTATCCTTTTCCCTGATTGCCTGGAGCATGGCAGCGGCGGTATTCGTATTGATACCTGCCGGGAGCTTCCTTTTGCGCTGGTTACTGCCCGAAAAAGAACTTCGGCTGGAATTGCTTTTCCTCGCCAATGCCCTGATTGCTATTTTGGGAATTATCGCTACTGTCAATGGCCGTACGGCAGTGAAAGGAATAGACGAGGTAGACTGGGGAGCGTTGGCAGGCTTGACAATCCTGCTTGTTGCCGGTGCATTGGTCGGAATGATTTTAAGAAAAGTGAAATTGAAAAGACAAACTCACTACTGTCCCGTAAAAGTGGATAAATAGTTCTTTGAAATTATTGAAATATAGTCAATTACACGGTTTTTTGAAATGAAACGGACTTGATTTTGCAACTTTGCAGTCTAATACAAATGGCTGCTATGTTCCAAGACAAATACGTATTCTCTCAATTAACCGCTTTTCTGAACAGGACTCAGTTCAACAACTATGTTCGCAAGTATGATGGCAACAGATATGTGAAACATTTCACTTGCTGGAATCAGATGCTCGCGATGATGTTTGGACAACTGAGTAACCGTGAGAGCCTGCGAGACTTAGTCGTTGCTTTCGAGGCGCATAGGGCCAAGCAATATCATCTTGGTTTAGGTCGTGAACCGATAGCCAAGACAACTCTTGCGACAGCGAACCAGAACCGTGATTACAGAATCTTCGAAGACTTTGCATTCTATATGATGAAGGAAGCCTGCGAGAAGCGGACGACCAACATCCTTGACATTTCCGGAAAGAAATATGCGTTTGATTCAACAACGATTCCGTTGTGTCTTGCAACATTCCCATGGGCAAAGTTCCGAAGCAAGAAAGGAGGGGTGAAAGCTCATGTCTTATACGACATTGAAGCACAAGTTCCTGCCTTCTATACTGTAACTACTGCATCAAAGCATGATTCCACAGCAATGTCTTCAATCCATTATGAACCAAATGCTTATTATATATTCGACAGGGCTTATGACTCCTTTAAAGAACTCTATAGGATACATCTTACAGACTCTTTCTTTGTTGTCAGAGCCAAGACGAACTTAAAGTATAAGACAGTCAGATGGAAGCGAAGAATGCCAAAGAACATAATGACAGATGCGGAAGTGAAACTGACCGGATATCTCTCCGAGAAAAAATATCCTGAGTCATTCAGACTCGTCCGATATTACGACGAAGAGGATGACCGTGAGTTCACTTTTTTGACGAATGCAAAACAACTTTCTGCACTGGATGTCGCCGATCTTTATAAGAAAAGATGGTTAATCGAGCTGTTCTTCAAATGGCTCAAGCAGCATCTCAAGATAAAGAAATTCTGGGGCACAACAGAGAACGCTGTTCGCATACAAATCAGTGTGGCTATTATCACGTACTGTCTTGTGGCTATTGTCCAACATGATATGAAGTTGAAACGTTCAACCTATGAAGTTTTACAAATTCTCAGCATATCATTGACTGACAAAACCCACTTGCGTGACCTGTTCGACAAGACTAATTTCAATGATGTCAAAGATCTAAATGATCCCCTGATTCCGGGGCTTTTTGATTAATTGTTTAACTCGTCCCATTTTAACGGGACACTAATGAGACAAACTAACTAATTAAATAAAAATTATGAATTACATTTCAGACATTCTCTATTGGATATCTACAGGGCTTCTGGTTCCTGTTATCGTATTGTTGATTATTCTTTTCGGACGTTCGGTCTTGCTCCTCGGAAATTTTTTCGGGCAATACCTGGCTATCCGTAAGACCGATGCCTTGCTGCGCAAGGAGTTGGATGCACTGACTCCTGAAACAGTTTCGGAGCTGGGCGGACACCTCTCCAAGAAGAACAACTCTTTGGTGGTTGCTTACATTCACCGTATTATCGAGATGAAAGACAGTCCGGCGCACGTGCAGCGCCTGCTTGCCGATTTTGAGATAGCGGCGGATAAAGATTTGGCAATATCCAAGACTCTAACCAAAATGGGACCGATGTTGGGATTAATGGGAACGCTGATTCCAATGGGTCCGGCACTTGTAGGGCTTTCCACCGGTGACATTGCCTCGATGGCCTACAATATGCAGGTGGCATTTGCCACTACGGTTGTCGGGCTGTTCTCCAGTGCTATCGGGTTTATAACACAGCAAGTCAAGCAGCGTTGGTATTTGCAGGATATGACTAATCTCGAATTTCTCTCTGAATTGTTAAACCAAAATCAAAAAGAATAATGAAAAGGCGTTTGCTGAGAAAAGAAGAAGATAGCGACCCGATGAGTGTGGTAAGCAATCTTTTCGATGTTGCAATGGTATTTGCCGTAGCACTTATGGTTGCATTGGTGAGTCGTTACAATATGACCGAGATGTTCAGTCAGGAAGATTTCACTATGGTAAAGAATCCTGGAAAAGAGAACATGGAGATTATTACGAAAGAAGGTCAGAAAATCAATAAATATACTCCGTCGGAGAATCAGGATGCCAAAAGCGGTAAAAAAGGCAAAAAGGTAGGGATTGCTTATGAGTTGGATAACGGCGAGATTATTTATGTGCCCGAAGAGTAATTCCATTGCACCTAAAATTATTACCTTTGCTGCTCGAAATTTATAAATAACTAAGAGATGTTACAACCGGAATTAAAATTAAGACGTGATAAGATACGTGCCCTCATGGCCCAACAAGGTATCGATGCGGCACTTATTACCTGCAATGTAAACTTAATCTATACGTATGGTTGCGTAGTAAGCGGCTATTTATATCTGCCGTTGAATGCTCCTGCGCGTTTGTTCATAAAGCGCCCTAACGATATTGAGGGCGAGCATATTCATCCTATCCGTAAGCCGGAGCAAATAACCGGATTATTGAAAGAATGCGGTCTTCCTTTGCCGGTCAAGTTGATGCTGGAGGGTGACGAACTACCCTTTACGGAATATAATCGTTTGGCTGCCTGCTTTCCCGAAACAGAGGTCGTGCCTTGCGGCACTGCGTTGATTCGTCAGGCACGAAGCGTAAAAACTCCGATGGAAATCGAAATGTTCCGTCGTTCCGGAGCTGCCCATACAAAGGCATACGAACAGATTCCCTCGGTTTATCAGCCGGGAATGACCGACCGTCAATTATCTGTTGAAATAGAACGGTTGATGCGTCTGGAAGGTTGTTTGGGTATTTTCCGCGTATTCGGACAGAGTATGGAAATCTTCATGGGAAGTCTTTTGGCCGGTGACAATGCAGCGGTTCCTTCTCCGTATGATTTTGCATTGGGCGGCAAAGGGCTTGATCCTTCATTGCCCGGTGGCGTGAGCGGCACTCTCCTGCAAGCGGGGCAATGTTTCATGGTGGATATGGGTGGAAACTTCTATGGTTACATGGGCGATATGAGCCGTGTGTTCTCCATTGGCAAGTTGCCGGAACAGGCCTATGCTGCACATCAGACGTGTTTAGAAATACAAGAGGAGATTGTGGCAATGGCAAAACCGGGAACTGTTTGTGAAGATATGTATAACAAGGCTATTGAAATAGTAACGAAAGCCGGTTTTGCGGATTATTTTATGGGAGTAGACCAAAAGGCAAAATTCATAGGGCATGGCATTGGTTTGGAAATAAATGAAATGCCTGTATTGGCTCCTCGTATGAAGCAGGAATTGGAACCGGGTATGGTTTTTGCTTTGGAACCCAAGATTGTTTTACCCGGTATAGGTCCTGTCGGAATTGAAAACTCATGGGCAGTAACCACCGACGGCCTTGAGAAACTGACTTTGTGCAAAGAAGAAATCATAGAATTATGATGGATAATTAGCGATTAGTGGTTAGTGATTAGGTTGGTAATTACGTCGCATGACAGTCGCTAATCGTTAACCGCTAATCACTAATCACTAACCGCTTACTTCACCCTTCTGTTTAATTGGTTATTAGCCTTGGACGGTTTTGATTTTCCGATTCTTTTTCCTGTCGGTTTGGCTTTTTTGTTCCGGTTAGGGTGCGATTGTGCGTTTTTATTCCCCTTCATAATATTCACATAGATAATAACGGGCGATAAAGTCCCAATTTTGCTGTAGTATTTCTTTGCCGTTGTCAAATGGAAATTGCACATCGGGTAATATTCCTTTGAGCATACCGTACTTTATTAAGTCGAACGGGCAGGCTCCCGGGCGGCAAAAGAGTTTGTAGCCTTCGGCAGCAGCGCGTTTGGCATTGTACATCGGGTTGTGCTCTTCACAAAAATAGGCAGCTACATCGTGGGCTATTAGCATACCTTTGGCATTGGCGTATATTACGAATTCTTTCTTGTACTGTAAGTCAGGAAGTAAAGCAGAACGGGTATTTTCCCATTTTAGAACTTCAACAAAGAATTTGCAGAGTTCTTTATAGGTAGCAAAATATAATAAAGGTTTGCCACCGCTGTATTCCAGACAATGCTCCACATCCTTGCTCAGTTTTGTTTCAGGAGTGATTTCGGGAAGAGGAACAAAGGGCATATCTAACAAATCCGGTCCCATTACCCATAAAAAAGAAGAAGTTTTTTCATTGATAGGCGCTTCTTCAAATTTTTCGTCCATCATTTTATAAGCTTCCTGAGCTAAAGCCAACAAGTCCTTATCATACGGATTTTGTAACGTATATTCATCCGGTCCATAGAGTGCGAAGTGTGATTTTAATGTCCACAGTACAAATGCTATATCTTCCGGATTGATTTCATCGGGGATGTAGCTGTCGGATAGCGGATAGAAGGGAAGGTAGGTATTATACTGTTTGTAGTATAATTCGGTGAATGTCTTCCAACCGCCGGTCTGGGCAATTACATCCTGAAAATACATAGTGAGTGATACTGTGGCATCTTTCTGCGCATAGTCATCTTCCTTGAATAGAGGAGATTGCTTTACTAACGATAGGATACTTGTTGAAAAATTGAGATACCATTGGTCGCCGGGTAGTACACGTGTACGTTCGTTGGCAGCCAACCATTGTTTCATGGGAATAGGAACTGGCTTCATTGCTTGTTTACTTTTAATGTATGAATAATATGTATGGACTATAATCTTTTCAGAGCCAGTTTGATAACCTGTTCTACCGGTGCATTGGCATCTTCCTTCAAAATAGCCGTTACTACTTTTTGTGAAGGAGCTTGTGCAAATCCCAGCATTGTAAGGGCGGCTACGGCTTCTTCTTGTACTTGTGCATTGGCGGCGGTAAAGGCAGGACCGGTTATGTCAACCGCTCCGGAAGCCATTCCACAGGTTTTTATTTTGTCTTTTAAATCGACTATCACACGCTGGGCTGTTTTTAAACCGATTCCTTTCACCGTTTTCAGTAAGTTGGCATTCTCCGTGCTGATAACATTTATCAATTCGGAAGGCGATAAAGCCGAAAGAATCATGCGGGCCGTATTGCCGCCGATGCCTGATACGGAAATCAGCAGAAGGAACAGCTCACGCTCTTGCTTGTCTGCAAAACCATAAAGGATATAGGCGTCTTCGCGGATAGCTTCATAGATATATAGCTTGCAGCTTTTTTTTCCTTGTATGGCAGCATATGTGTTCAGGGAAATATTTACGGCATATCCCAAACCGTTACAGTCTATAGTTGCGCTTGCCGGACTCAGCTCGGCAATTTCACCTTTAATGTATTCTATCATATGATTATTATTCCTAATTCTGCGAATGTAGGAATTATTATTGACTTTTAGTCTCTAAAAAAAGAAAAACTCTGTGAAACTTGAGGGCTTCTATAGTTAAGTTATAAATTAAAATGCTTACTTTTGCGCTCATAAAATAGAAAGTTGATAACTAAAACCGATAAAAAGATGAAAAAAGTAAGAGCAGCCATCGTGGGTTATGGCAATATCGGACATTTTGTACTTGAGGCATTACAGGCAGCTCCCGATTTTGAAATCGCAGGAGTAGTACGTCGTGCAGGGGCAGAGAACCGTCCTGCAGAATTGAGTGAATATTCCGTAGTGAAAGATATCAAAGAGTTGAAGGATGTGGATGTGGCCATCCTTTGTACTCCTACGCGTAGCGTTGAGAAATATGCTAAAGAGATATTGGCACTTGGCATCCATACAGTGGACAGCTTCGATATTCATACCGGCATTCCGGCATTGCGCCGTACACTGGATGCTGAGGCAAAAGCACATAACACTGTTTCTATTATTTCTGCCGGTTGGGATCCGGGAAGCGATTCTGTTGTGCGTACTTTGCTGGAGGCTATTGCGCCGAAGGGAATTACCTATACCAACTTCGGTCCGGGTATGAGTATGGGACATACGGTGGCAGTAAAGGCTATCGAGGGTGTAAAAGCCGCTCTTTCAATGACGATTCCTACCGGTACGGGCATACATCGCCGTATGGTCTATATCGAACTGAACGATGGTTACGAATTTGACAAAGTAGCTGCCGCCATCAAAGCCGATCCATATTTTGTAAATGACGAAACGCATGTGAAACTTGTTCCGAGCGTAGATGCACTGCTTGATATGGGACACGGTGTAAACCTGACCCGTAAGGGTGTTTCCGGAAAAACACAGAACCAACTGTTCGAATTCAACATGCGCATCAATAACCCGGCGCTTACTGCGCAAGTGCTGGTATGTGTGGCACGTGCTGCAATGCGTCAGCAACCGGGTTGCTATACAATGGTTGAGATTCCGGTTATCGACCTTCTGCCGGGCGACCGTGAAGAGTGGATTGCACACCTGGTATAAAAATATAAAAAAACAGATGGTGCGTTTATATGGAATGCACCATCTGTTACTACTGAACGCATCGTCTGTTATAGTCAAACAGACGATGTGTTTTTTATATCCTAACCATCAGAAGAAGAATCTGAGCACATCATTGAAGTTAGCCCAAATCAGCAAGCCGAACAATAGGAACATACCTACCATTTGAGCACGCTCCATAAACTTATCGCTGGGTTTGCGACGTGCTACAATCTCGTAGATGAGGAACAGGACATGTCCGCCGTCCAATGCCGGAATAGGCAGAATGTTCATGAAAGCAAGAATGATTGAAAGGAATGCCGTCATGTACCAGAACTGATACCAGTCCCATGTTGCAGGGAAGATGCTGCCGATTGTTCCGAAACCGCCAAGCTGTTTGGCGCCCTCTTTAGAGAAAAGATACTTCATCTGGCTGACATAACCTTTCAGCGTATTTACTCCCAGGGTAACCCCGGCCGGGATAGATGCGAAGAAACTATATTCTTTCTTGACAACGGGCAACAGCTTGTTTGTCTGCAGGGATGCAGCGACACCGATTTGATATAAAGAATCTGTAGTCAGCTTTACGGTATCCGCTACCCCCGCTCTGACGTAAGTCAGGGTGAGAAGACGGCTGGTACTGTCGTTAGCTGCTTTTTGGCGATTCAGCATTTCTTCCTTAAAGTCGAAGTAAGCGATGTTACGTCCATCCAATTGAGTGATGCTGTCACCCGGTTGTAATCCGGCAAGTGCGGCAGGTTGTCCCGGCATAATGCTGTCGATGACAAACGGATAGCGGAATGAAGCGAAACGGACACTGTCGGCAAGCAGGCGTTCCATCATATCTTCGGGGATGTACACGGATACTTCCTGCCCGTTACGCAATACGCTGACCTGACGTGCATCGACGATGCTTGTCAGCATGTCGCCACCATAGCGTTCAAAAGGTACGCCGTCGGCGGATACCAATATATCGCCGTCACGGAAACCGATTGCTTTAGCTGTTTCATTAAAGTCCATACCCAGCGGGGCTTTCTGCAAAGGTACATATTCATCTCCCCACGCAAAGAGTATCATGGAGTAGATGAACAATGCCAACAGGAAATTGAACAGTACGCCGCCTATCATAATCAGCAGACGCTGCCATGCCGGTTTGGCACGGAACTCCCACGGTTGCATGGGCTGTTTCATCTGCTCGGTATCCATAGACTCGTCTATCATACCTGCAATTTTGACGTACCCGCCTAAAGGCAACCAGCCGATACCATATTCCGTTTCACTGTTTTTCGGTTTGAATTTGAACAAGGTGAACCAAGGGTCAAAGAACAAACAGAATTTTTCCACTCGTGTCTTAAATAAACGAGCGAAGAGGAAGTGCCCGCCTTCATGGATTATTACGAGCAATGAAAGGCTCATTATAAGTTGCAGGGCACGGATCAAGAATGTTTCCATCTAATTATTTACTATTTTATTATTTGCAATTTAATTTTTAACTATCAATTCTTTTGCTATTCGTCTGGCTTCTGCGTCAGTTGCCACATAATCTTCGTAAGCAGGTTTTTGTATAAAGGATACGCGCGCCATTGTCTTCTCGATTACGTCGCTCATGCCGAGGAATGATATTTCGTCCCGTAGGAAAGCGGCTACCACCACCTCATTGGCTGCATTGACGATACATGGCATGTTTCCTGCACGGTGCAGCGCTTCGTATGCCAGCGCCAGGTTGCGGAAACGTTTCGTATCCGGCTGCTCGAATGTCAGGTCCGTGCACAATTTGAAGTCCAGCCGGGGGAAAGACGCTTTCAGGCGTTCCGGATAGGAGAATGCGTACTGAATGGGCAGGCGCATATCCGGCATTCCCAGCTGCGCTTTTACTGCTCCGTCCTCAAACTGCACCATTGAGTGAATGACGGATTGCGGATGCACCACTACTTCTATCTGGTCGGGGCGTACACCGAACAGCCATTTTGCTTCAATCACTTCAAACCCCTTGTTCATCATGGAAGCGGAGTCTATTGTAATTTTGGCTCCCATGTCCCAATTGGGGTGCTTCAAAGCCTGTGCTTTGGTTACGGTGGCAAGCTGCTCCATTGTACAGGTACGGAACGGGCCGCCGGAAGCTGTCAGTATAACTTTCTCGACAGGGTTACCCATTTCTCCGGCTAAACACTGGAACACGGCAGAATGTTCGGAGTCTACCGGTAAGATGGGAGTACCGCTGAAACGTGCCAGGTCGTTGATAAGCTCGCCCGCCACGACTAATGTCTCCTTGTTGGCGAGGGCTATCGTCTTGCGTGCGCGGATTGCGTTCATAGTCGGTTTCAGCCCGGCATAGCCTACCATGGCTGTCAGTACCATGTCGATAGGTTTTTCCGCCACAATCTGGCATAAGGCCTCTTCGCCGGCATACACTTTGATGGGGAGGTCGGCAAGTGCGTCTTTCAGTTGTTGATATTTCGTTTCGTTTGCTATTACCACTGCTTCAGGCTTGAACTTGCGTGCCTGGGCAATCAAATCCTCTACCCGGTTGTTGGCTGTCAGTACATAGGCTTCGTATCGGTCGGGATGTTCCTCTATGACCTGTAATGCCTGTGTACCAATAGAGCCGGTAGAGCCAAGTATGGCAATTTGTTTCTTCATCAGTCTTATAATTTATGCTTTCAGGTTTATATCTTATACTTAATGCTTTATACTTTTAAAATACGATATAGAGTTCCGGGTTTACCGCCCTTCCTTTGTGCCACAGTTCGAAGTGCAGGTGCGGTCCGGTAGTCAGTTGTCCGCTGTTGCCTACCAGGGCAATGGCTTCTCCGCCTTTTACGGTGTCGCCTTCGCGTTTCAACAAAGAGCCGCAATGCTTGTAGACGGATACGAAATCCTGGTTATGCTGTACCTCTATCAAATAGCCGGTTTCGGCTGTATAGGTACTCAGAATGACCGTTCCGTCCAGGGTTGCCAATACGCTTTCTCCCGGATTGGCGGCTATATCCGTTCCGAAGTGCCTCTTTTCGGCATTGAAAGGAGATGAAATCATGCCGCGGGTGGGGCGGTAGAATATCAGTCCGTCTACTTCGGGACGTGAGGCGATGCTCGTCAGGTTGTATTTTTCCGTTTCCTCGTACTGTTTGCGGAATTCAGCCTCGCGTTGCGTTCGTTCCATAAGCGAATCTTCCCGTACGGTAGTCAGGGAGTCGATGGAATGGATGGTGTCGGTTTTGATTTTACCCAGAAAGATGTCCTGGATATTCATTATGTACAGATTCTGTCTGTCTACGAGTTGCTGGAGCGAGTCTACACGCAGGGCATTCTCCACGACCTGCGCACGAATTTCACTGTTCATGTATCCGGGCAGATAATTGCGCAACGGGGTAAAGGCAACAATCAGGGAGGCAATCAGAAAGAGTACCGTCAGTACGGAAAGCAATACGGAGATTCCGTTCAGTTTGGACACACGTAAGGTGACAATATCCTCAAGGGTATTCTCGTTCGTAATGGTCAGTCTGTATTTGAACTTGATATTACTCCAAAAGGCTTTTCTTCTTTTTTTCTTCTTATTTGCTGCCACTTATAAACTTTCTATTTATAATTTGAACTTTGCGTTTCGCGCCTTATTCACGCTTCTTCCGTATCGTCTAAAGCAAGTAATCCTTCCGGCAGGTCCACCGTGATAACCTTATGCTTCTGGTCGATGTCCATAATGAAATCTTCCTGTGCCGGAATCAGCAATTCTTCTCCTTTATAATCTACCACGAACAGAGTGTTGATGGTAGAGGTGTCCACATCCGTCACTTCACCTAGTTGGCCGTGGTGTACTTCTTCCATACGGAAACCGACGAAGAAATCCCAACTGAGTTCTCCCGGTTCGGCTCCCTCGGCATGCTTCACGGGAAAATAAACCTCAATGTTGGTAAACATCCGTGCGCGTTCTGCCGTATCCACTCCTTCGAGTTTGACGAGAGCCGTAGTGTCTGAGCGGAAACGATATTCTTCGATAAAGAACGGTACGAATATACCGTCCAACAAGCAGATGAGATATTCGGCCTCTACACGGTCGAAAATATCATCCGTAAAGGTGAATGACAATTCTCCGTGAATGCCATGAGGTTTGTTGAATATACCTATTTTATATACTTCTTCTTTTCGTATCATATCGTTTTATCGCCTTGTCTGTTGCTTGTCACTTCCTTATATTCTCGTTATTCTTGCTCCGATTGCATTCAGCCGTCCTTCTATATTCTGATACCCCCGGTCTATCTGCTCGATGTTATGAATACGGCTGATGCCGTCGGCGCTCATGGCGGCTATCAGCAGAGCAATACCGGCACGGATATCCGGGGACGTCATATTGCCGCCACGCAGTTTGAAACCGTGGTTATGTCCGATTACTACGGCGCGGTGCGGGTCGCACAGAATGATTTGCGCTCCCATGTCTATCAGTTTGTCCACGAAGAAGAGGCGGCTTTCAAACATCTTCTGATGAATCAGCACGCTGCCTTTCGCCTGTGTGGCAACTACCAGCAGTACGCTCAGCAAGTCCGGCGTCAGTCCGGGCCAGGGCGCATCGGCTATTGTCATGATAGAACCGTCAATGAAGGATTCTATCTGATAAGTATCCTGGGCAGGCACATAAATATCATCGCCCCGTTGTTCCATTTTGATACCCAAACGTCGGAAACTGTCGGGGATGATACCTAAGTTTTCGTGCGAAACGTTCTTGATGGTCAGCTCGCTTTTCGTCATGGCTGCCATGCCGATGAAGCTTCCCACTTCAATCATGTCCGGAAGAACGGTATGCTCTGTTCCGTGCAGTTCGTCCACTCCCTCGATGGTGAGCAGATTGGAAGCGATACCTTCTATCTTTGCACCCATGCGGTTCAGCATCCGGCATAGCTGTTGTATGTAAGGCTCGCAGGCGGCATTGTAAATGGTTGTTTTACCTTTGGCCAATACTGCTGCCATTACGATATTGGCAGTGCCCGTTACAGATGCTTCGTCCAGCAACATATAGCTGCCTTGCAATTGCCGGGCGGATATTTCGTAAACTTCCCGTCTTTCATTGTAAACGAATTCTGCACCTAAATTCCGTATGCCGATGAAATGGGTGTCCAAACGGCGGCGGCCTATCTTGTCTCCGCCCGGTTTGGAAATCATAGCCTTGCCAAAGCGTGCCACCATCGGTCCTACGAGCATGACCGAACCGCGCAGGCTGGAACACCTTTTCAGGAATTCATCGCTCTCCAGATAGGCAAAATCAACATTGGCTGCTTGAAAGCTATATGTATCGATGCCTTTTTTCGATACGTTCACTCCCATATCCCGCATCAACTGAATCAGGTTGTTCACATCCAGGATGTCCGGTATGTTGTGCACCGTCACCTCTTCGGCAGTGAGCAGGGTGGCGCAGATAATCTGCAGCACCTCGTTCTTCGCTCCTTGAGGATAAATGTCTCCGGAAAGGCTGTGTCCGCCTTCTATTACAAATGAAGCCATGAAGTAGTGGTTAGTAGTTAGTGATTAGCGATTAACGGTTAGTGATTAGGGTAGCGTGGTGATGTCCTATGATATTAACCGTTAATCGCTAATCACTAACCGCTATTTTAGTATTTTCTTTTATTATTTCTGTTGTTGTTTCTGTTGTTCTGGTTATTCATCTTCGGCCGATAATTCTGTTCGATCCGTTCGGCCATAAGGCGGAGAAGGCTGTCGGTCATCTGCAGTTTGCCGCCGGACAGTTCTGCAAGGTCGTCCGCTATTTTGCGGTCGTCGACAGTATCTTTATTCCAGGACATATAGTCTTTCTTCATGTGGTTGCATATCAGTGCAACGAGGTTCTGCTTCTCGTCACCTTCAGGAAAGTCGATGGCTTTCTTAATCAGCACTTCCAGGGTACGGCCGTAGTGGCGGTAACGTATTTTGGTGCTGGGATAAGGAACGGTTTCCGGTTTGGTTATCAGGTTGTCTTTGCGGATAACTTCGTATGGATAGTCGATGTCCAGCTTGAAGTCCGCCATGATGGCAAGATGATCCCACAGCTTGTGCTTGAAATCGGGTATGTCGCGAAGGTGGGGAAACATATTTCCCATGATGTTGATAATGGTATTTGCACAACGCTGGCGCTCGGAGCGGTTTTCGATTGTCAGTGCATGGTCTACCATATTCTGGATGCTGCGCCCGTATTCGGGCAAAGGCATCCGCTTTTGTTGAGTATTATATTGCATATTCTTTAGAATTAGCGGTTAGTGATTAGTGGTTAGTGATTAGCGGTTAGTGGTTAATGATTAGTGATTAATGCTATACGGTCCAATTGCGCAGCCCGCTAATCACTAATCACTAACCGCTAACCATAATCGCTATAAAAGTTTTTTCGGTTGGCTTGCTACGAATTCTTTCAAGTAGAACGGTTCGAAGTAGGCAACGTCTTTAAAATCTTTTTCGGCTATAGCTTTTTCTGCCAGCGGGAACATCATGCTTGCCAGCGGACGGATGCCGTCGATGAAATGGGCGTTGGGATGCACAATCTTTTCCTTGCACTTGGCTGCACCGTCGCCGAAGAAATACACGGGCTGCTTGTCCAGAAACTCCTGATAGGAGTTTTCGTCCACAATGTCTGCCGCAATGTCGCGTACCGGTTTCAGTGCGCGGTCGTAAACGGCGGCGTACACTTCCATGCGGCGGGCATCAATCATGGGGCACAACAGGGCGTCTTCCGGCAGCTCATCGTGATAGAGCAGTACCGGAACGCATTGCACTTTCAGGGTGGGAAGCCCGATGAGGGGCAGGTTGCGCCCGTAACATACACCTTTTGCCATAGACACACCGATGCGTAGCCCTGTGTACGAACCGGGACCGCAACTTACGGCAACGGCATCCAGCGGCATGGCGTGGCTGTCGGCAAATGACAGGGCTTCGTCTACGAATACGCCCAGCGATACGGCGTGTGAAGGCCCGTTCAGGTCTTCTTTTTTGAAAACGTTCTGTCCGTCCTCGCTCACGGCTACGGAGCAGGCCGAAGTGGATGTTTCAATATGCAAGATACATGACATAACTTCTATTCTGATTTTTATTGTGGCAAATTTACGTGATTTGTTTCGATTACACAAGTTGTTTGCCGAATGGTTTGTCGTTGCATTCCTGATTCATTGATTAAATTGCCGGCTGCTTGCTTGCATCTGTTCAGAAAATTAGTGAATATTGCATACTAAGTTGTGCATGCGATATTTGTCTATTGCTCAAATTATTCTCAGTGAATGCAATAAATAATCAGTGAGAATAGCTATCTTTGTCGCATAAAACTATACATTATGATACAATCTATGACGGGCTACGGCAAAGCAACAGCCGAACTGTCCGATAAGAAAATCAATATTGAAATTAAGTCGCTTAACAGCAAAGCGATGGATTTATCTGCCCGTATCGCTCCGCTTTACAGGGAAAAGGAAATGGAAATCCGTAACGAAATATCCAAAATGCTGGAACGGGGCAAGGTCGATTTCAGCCTTTGGATTGAGAAGAAAGATGCGGAACAACTGGCCACTCCTATCAATCAGGAATTGGTGGAGGCCTATTACAAACGGATTAAGGAAATTTCTGCGGCTGCCGGTATTCCCGAACCTGCCGACTGGTTTGCCACGCTGCTCCGTATGCCGGATGTAATGACGAAGAATGAGACACAGGAGCTGAGCGATGAGGAATGGGCAGTGGTGCATGCGGCAGTGGAAGAGGCTATCAATCATCTGATAGACTTCCGCAAGCAGGAGGGCGCAGCGCTCGAAAAGAAATTCCGTGAGAAGATAGAGAATATAGCACGGTTGCTCGAATCGGTGGCTCCCTACGAGCAGGAACGGGTAGGCAAGGTAAAGGACCGTATCACCGATGCGCTTGAAAAGACATTGAGTGTGGATTATGACAAGAACCGCCTGGAACAGGAACTTATCTATTACATCGAGAAACTCGATATCAACGAAGAAAAGCAACGTCTTTCCAATCACCTGAAATACTTTATCAGCACGCTCGAAAGCGGTAGCGGACAAGGTAAGAAGCTGGGCTTCATCGCACAGGAAATGGGCCGCGAAATCAATACGCTGGGCAGCAAGTCCAATCATGCCGAAATGCAGAAGATTGTAGTGCAGATGAAGGACGAGCTGGAGCAAATCAAGGAACAGGTCCTGAACGTGATGTAAGGAACCGGTTCCGGACGTTGCATGAATTTATGATAAGTTTGCTTCAACATGAAGTTAAAGCAAACCAATTAGAGGATTAAATAGTAAACCGTTAAATAGTAAATACCACAGATGGGTAAACTGATTATATTTTCCGCCCCCTCCGGGTCGGGCAAGTCCACAATTATCAACTATCTGTTGACGCAGAACCTGAATCTGGCTTTCTCTATTTCGGCAACCAGCCGTCCGCCGCGCGGCACGGAGCAGAACGGGGTGGAGTATTTCTTTCTCACTCCCGATGAGTTCCGGAGCCGCATAGCCAACGATGAGTTCCTGGAATACGAGGAAGTGTATCAGGACCGCTTCTACGGAACACTGAAAGCACAGGTGGAAAAGCAATTGGCTGCCGGACAGAATGTTGTATTCGATGTAGATGTAGTGGGCGGTTGCAATATCAAGAAGTTCTACGGCGAGCGTGCTTTGTCCGTTTTCATCCAGCCGCCTTCGGTGGAGGAGCTTCGCAAACGCTTGATAGGCCGAGGCACGGATGCTCCCGAAGTTATCGAGAGCCGTGTGGCGAAGGCCGAATACGAGCTTGGCTTTGCACCGAAATTCGATACGGTCATTGTAAACGATGATTTGGAAACGGCTAAAGCGGAGGCATTGAAAGTGATAACCCAATTCCTGAACCGATGAAGCGGACGAAAGGCAGAAATCTATCGCCGAGAGCCAATAAGGTTCTCTTAGTCCTGAATATCGTTCTGTTTTTGGGAGCTATCGTCTTGGCTATATTGAATGTTGACCTGAAGGAGTACACTCCGGCTGCGGCCATGCTTATTGTGATGTTCATAAGCGGCGTAAATATTTACGGCTGTTGGAAACGCCTGAAAGGAAAGCTTTGATACCATAGCCTTCTGTATTTTTTAATTCTTAATTTTCAATTTATCAAGTGGATATAGGCATTTTCAGCGGTTCGTTCAATCCGGTACATATCGGACATCTGGCGCTTGCCAACTATCTTTGTGAATACGAAGGGTTGGACGAGGTGTGGTTCATGGTGACTCCGCATAATCCGCTGAAAGAAGAAGCCTCTCTGATGAGCGATGAATTCCGTCTGAAGCTGGTGCAGCTTGCCATTGGAGGCTATCCCAAGTTCCGGGCTTCCGATTTCGAGTTTCATCTGCCGCGTCCGTCTTACACCGTGCATACGCTTGATAAATTAAAACAGACTTATCCGCAAGACACTTTCCACCTTATTATAGGTTCCGACAACTGGAAGCTTTTCTCCCGGTGGTATCAGTCGGAGCGTATTCTTGCGGAAAACTTTATTCTTATTTATCCCCGTCCCGGTTATGAGGTGGACGGGAATACTTTACCTCAAAATGTAAAACTGGCCTCTTCGCCCACATTCGAAATAAGTTCTACCTTTATCCGCCAGGCGATGGAAGAGGGCAGGGACATGCGTTATTTCCTGCATCCGGCTGTCTATGAAGCGTTGAGACAAACTAATCTGTAAAATAAATGAATGACTTGGAAAATTTACAGGCGCCCCACAACTTCGGTGTATGTGCCTCTGCCTGTTGTACGAAACGCTTTACCTGCCTGCGCTATATAGCCTTGCAGAATGCTTCCCTGCAATATCCGTTCCTGCCTACGCTTACTCCCCGGAAGCTGGAGTCGATGAAAGGAAAGTGTGAATATTACCGTCCGAATACGCCGGTGCGTTATGCCCGCGGCTTCACCCGGGTGGCAGAGTTGCTCACGGTTCGGGTGGCGGGCACATTCCGCTTGCGGCTTATTTCCTACTTCGGGCGTAAGAACTATTACCTTGCCCGTAAAGGAGAGTACCTTATCAATCCTGCTGCCCAGCAATACATTATCAGCCAGGCAGAAGCTCTCGGCCTGCGGCTTGATGACTACTTTGACGAGTATGTAGAACGGTATGATTGGTAGGGATAACCGGTTGAAATGCAACGCAATGTAGTTTCCACACGGTGGGAACTCCGGTTTCCTTAGGGGGAAACGTCAGTTTCCCCGCAGGGAAATTCAGGTTTCCTTAAAGGGGAACGGGCGTTTCCTTAAGGGAAACATCCGTCTCCTCCGGTGGAAACGGAAATGGGCTTACTCAAGGCATGCGTCGAGGTCGCGTATAATCTGCTCTTTGTCCATGTGCTGGCCGATGAAGACTATCTTTTGCATGCGGTCTCCGTATTTTTCGTCCCAGTCGCGCATCAGTCCGGGTTCTTGACGCATCAGTTCAATCAGGTCTTCTTCGGGGGCTGTGGCATACCACAGGCCGGCTTCGGTCAGTTGTTTCTGCGTGCCTGCCTGTTCAAAAAGGTAGGACATGTCGCGGTTGTGGCTGAAATAGCATACGCCTTTGGCACGGATGATGTTGCGGCTCCATCTGGTGGCGATGAAATGGTCGAATTTGTGAATGTCGAATGCCGGACGGCGGTAGTAAACGAAAGTACCGATGCCGTATTCTTCCACTTCGCCCCCTTCGTGATGGTGATGATGATGGTGTCCGTGCTCTTCGTGGTGATGCTCGTGCTCTTCGTGGTGATGTTCATGTTCTTCATGATGATGCTCATGCCCTTCTTCGTGATGATGATGTCCGTGCGCTTCTTTTTCTTCCTCTTCGGTGGCTGGTTTCTCTATCCCGCGAATCCATCCTGCCGAGGTAGCCACGCGTTCGAAGTCGAACAGGTCTGTATGGATAATCTTCTTTAAATCCACATCCGCGTAATTGCATTCGATGATTTCGGCTGCGGGTTGCAGGGTACGTATAATCTGCTTGATGCGTTCCAGCTCTTCGGGTTTTACTTCCGCTGCCTTGTTCAGAAGAATGATATTACAGAATTCAATCTGCTGGATGATAAGATTTTCAATGTCTTCCTCGTCAATCCCTTTTCGGGTGAGGTCGTTGCCGCAGGAGAACTCGTCTTGTAGGCGCAGGGCGTCCACTACGGTGGTGATGCAGTCCAGGCGGCAGATGCCGTATTGGGTGTACATGCCGCCCAGGCGGGGAATGGAGCAGATGGTCTGTGCGATAGGTTCGGGTTCGCAGATGCCGCTGGCTTCGATAACGATATAGTCGAAACGTTCCATCCGCATGATTTCGCCTATTTGCTCTATCAGGTCCGTTTTCAGCGTGCAGCAGATGCAGCCGTTTTGAAGCGCAACGAGGCTTTCATCTTTCTTACCCACGATGCCGCCCTTTTGGATGAGGTCCGCGTCAATGTTTACCTCTCCTATGTCATTGACGATAACTGCGAATCTGATGCCTTGTTTATTGGCGAGAATATGGTTTACTAACGTCGTTTTACCGCTGCCCAGATAACCGGTGAGGAGCAGTACGGGAATTTCTTTTGTTGTCATATCTGTTATTGTTTTTTATTTGCTGTTATTGACGAACCGTACGGTTGCATTCATCAACGCGGCATTGACGGGCAGTGAAGGATTATTGTACACTGCCATTTGTTGCTGCGGTGCGGTGCTTTCGCAATCTTTCAGCACATGGTTCATTTTGTCTATCAGAACGAGTTCTGCCTTGGGAGATGCTTTCTTCAGCAGCATTGCATCCTCTTCCTTTACCTGAATATCGTTTTTGCCTTGAAGAATCAGCACGGGCATTTTCAGGGAAGCGATGACGGTCTGCGGATTGTATTTATACCAGGAGATGAGGTAGGGCTGTACGGAAGGCCGGAACAGCGCCTGCAGATAGGCAGGAACTTGCGCCACCTCTTTTCCGTTTCTTAACGAGCGGTTGATGTCCGCCACTTCTTTCCGTATGGACTCCGGCATCATTTGGGCAGCCACTTGCTTTTCTATGATTTCGTATGCCGGACTGCCTGCGCCGGCAATGGAAATGAAACTCTTTACTTTGGGGCGACTCTGGCAGGCAAGCATGCCGATGAGCGAGCCTTCGCTATGTCCGGCCACTGTGATGCCGGTGAAGCGTTTGTCTTTGGCAAGAAAGTCTATCCAGCCCGTCACATCGTTTACATAATCCTCGAAGCAGAGTTTGGACTCTTCTTTGCCTGCTGCGGCGCTGCCGGCTATGCCGCGTTTGTCGAAACGGAGCGAGGCAATACCTTTCTGTGCCAGTCCCTCGGCAAGGAATTTCAGCGAATTGTTTTTCATCATGGGATTGTTGCCGTCCATGTCGGTAGGGCCGGAACCGGCGATAAGCAGCACTACGGGACAGGTTGTGGCATTGGCAGGCAGGAGAAGTCTGCCTTTGATGTCGCCGGTAGCGGTACTTAGTGTTACAGGGCTTTCTTCGGATGTGAGAGGCTGCGCCTGGCAGTAAGGTTGGAAAAACAGGACACAACTGAATAGAAGGAAAAGTAATCGTTTCATATCATTTACTTTTTGGTTTTTGGAAAACGGAAGTAAATGTAAACAATATTATCAGATAAAAAAAGAGGAAAGCATGTCAAAATTCGGATAAATCTTACATGCTTTCCTCTTATTATACCGTAACAATCATCCTGCTTACAGGATACCTTGCGACATCATTGCCTTGGCTACTTTCATAAATCCGGCAACGTTGGCGCCCTTTACGTAATTTACGTAACCGTCGGCTTCCGTTCCGTACTGCACGCAAGCCTCGTGGATGTTCTTCATGATGCTTTTCAGCTTTTCGTCCACTTCTTCGGCGCTCCAGCCCAGTTTAATGGAGTTCTGGGTCATTTCGAGGCCCGATACCGATACACCGCCGGCATTGGCTGCCTTGCCCGGAGCATACAGAATCTTGGCTTCCTGGAACACTTTGATAGCTTCGGGAGTAGAAGGCATGTTTGCACCTTCGGATACTGCCATTACACCGTTGGCGATAAGTTTCTTGGCATCGTCACCGTTGATTTCATTCTGAGTGGCAGAAGGCAGAGCGATATCTGCTTTTTCGCCCCAGGGACGTGCACCTTCCACATACTTAACGCCCGGATATTGCTCTGCATATTCGCGGATGCGTCCACGGTAGAGGTTCTTGAGTTCCATGATGTAATCCAGCTTTTCACGGTCGATACCTGCGGGGTCGTATATGTAACCGTCGGAATCGGACATTGTCAGGACTTTGCCGCCCATCTCCAGTACTTTCTCGGCAGTGTACTGAGCCACGTTACCCGAACCGGAAATCAGGCAGGTCTTGCCCTTGAGGTCTGTACCTCTGGTTTTCAGCATTTCCAGCAAGAAGTAGATGTTGCCGTAACCCGTGGCTTCCGGACGAATCAGCGAGCCGCCGAATTCGCGGCCTTTTCCCGTAAAGGTTCCGGTAAACTCGTGAGCCAGTTTCTTGTACATGCCGAACATGAAACCTACTTCGCGGCCGCCTACACCGATGTCACCGGCAGGAACGTCGGTCTCGGGACCGATGTGGCGCCACAGCTCCAGCATGAAAGCCTGAACGAAACGCATCACCTCTGCATTTGACTTGCCGCGCGGAGAGAAGTCCGAACCGCCTTTACCGCCACCCATAGGCAGGGTAGTCAGCGAGTTTTTGAAAGTCTGTTCGAAAGCAAGGAATTTCAGAATGGAGAGGTTCACGGAAGCGTGGAAACGGATACCGCCTTTGTACGGACCGATGGCGTTGTTGTGCTGTACACGGTAACCCATGTTGGTTTGTACGTTACCCTTGTCATCCACCCAAGTAACACGGAACTGGTAAACGCGATCGGGGATGCAAAGACGTTCAATCAGATTGGCTTTGTCGAACTCCGGATGTTTGTTGTACTCTTCTTCAATGGTAGAAAGCACTTCTTCTACTGCCTGATGATACTCCGGTTCATTGGGGAACCGTCTTTTCAAATCTTCTAATACCTTAGCTGCATTCATAATCTATTTCTTTTATTGGGTTTGCATATTTATATTGTAAGGCGGTGATACGGTAGCGCCTTACCTCTTGTTGCGGTTGCAAAAGTAAACATAAAAATGATACAAGCAAACAATTTATAAATAAAATACGGGATAAAACAACAAAAATATTGTTTTATCCCGTAAAAATGAATAAAAAGATATTATTTATTTCCTTTTGAGCGCTTTTATTACAGGAATGAATACCAATGCTGCTGAAATGACAAGTGTCAGGATAATTGGTCCGTCAATCCGTTCGGCGGTTGTCAGTACTATGTAGCAAAGCGCTGCCCAAAGAAGCGTGATGCAAACGATTTGAAATCTGGAAAATTGCCTTTTCATTTGCCTGCTTTCTTTTTGTCCACAATGGCGTCGATAACGGCTACTGCGGTAATGTTTACTATATCGCGCACGGAGCTTTCAAAATCGGTAAAGTGGATAGGCTTGTTCAGTCCCATCTGTATCGGGCCGATGAGTTCGGAGTCCATATCCATCGACTGCAACAGTTTGTATGCGGAGTTGGCGGAACTCAGGTTCGGGAAGATAAGCGTATTCACATCCTTTCCTTTCAGGCGGGTAAACGGATACTTGGCATCGCGCAGTTCGCGGTTCATGGCAAAGTTCACCTGCATTTCGCCGTCGATGGCAAGGTCGGGATAGTTGCGCTGCATGTAGTCCACGGCTTCGTGCACGCTTACCGGACTTCCTTCCTTGTCCGTACCGAAGTTGGAGTAGCTCAGCATGGCCATAACGGGAGTATGGTTGAAGAAGCGTACGGTATACTCCGACAGTTTGGCGATGTCTATCAGCGTTTCCGCATTGGGATGGCGGTTGATAAGCGTATCGGCAAGGAAGTACGTGCCTTTCTTGGAGTTGAGGATGTGCATTGTGCCGAAGTGCTTGAATTCCGGACGGATGCCGATTACTTCTTTGGCCACCTTGATGGTGTTGCTGTACTTGGTGTACAATCCGGTGATGAAAGCGTCGGCCTCACCGGTTTCCACCATCATCATGCCGAAGTAGTTGCGCTCGAACATCTTGTCGTTGGCCTCTTCGTAGGTGACGCCTTCGCGGGCGCGCTTTTCGGAAAGGATACGTGCGTAACGTTCGCGGCGTTCCGATTCGTTGGGATGGCGCAGGTTTACGATTTCAATGCCTTCGAGGCTGAGGTCGAGTTCTTTTGCCAGCTTCTCGATAGCTTCGTCATTGCCCAATATGATGGGATGGCAGATACCTTCGGCCTTGGCCTCAACGGCGGCTTTCAGCATATTGGGGTGAATGCCTTCGGCAAATACCACACGTTGCGGGTTGCGGCGGGCGGTGTCGTAGAGCTGGCGGGTGAGCTTGCTTTCATAGCCCATCAGCTCGCGCAGTTGCAGGCGGTAGGCATCCCAGTCTGCAATGTGCTTGCGGGCCACACCGCTGTCCATGGCGGCTTTTGCCACGGCGCAGGACACTTCGGTGATGAGGCGCGGGTCTACCGGTTTCGGGATGAAGTATTCCGGACCGAAAGTGAAGTTGTTCACATGGTAGGCTTCGTTCACCACGTCGGGTACGGGTTGTTTGGCAAGATTGGCGATGGCGTGTACGGCAGCAATCTTCATCTCTTCGTTGATGGCCTTTGCCTGCGTATCGAGTGCGCCGCGGAAGATATAGGGGAAGCCGATAACGTTGTTAATCTGGTTCGGATAGTCGGAACGGCCGGTAGACATCAGTACGTCCGGACGCGCTGCCATAGCGTCTTCGTAGGATATTTCCGGAGTAGGGTTGGCAAGGGCGAATACAATGGGGTGGTCGGCCATGCTGCGTACCATATCCTGCGTCAGTACATTGCCTTTGGAAAGGCCGAGGAATACGTCGGCGCCTTTGATGGCTTCGGCAAGGGTATGTACGTCGCGGCGGTCGGTTGCAAAGTAACGCTTCTGTTCGGTCAGGTTCTCGCGGTCGCTGGTGATGACGCCTTTGCTGTCCAGCATCAGGATGTTCTCGCGGCGTGCGCCGAGCGATTCGTACAGTTTGGTGCATGAGGTGGCGGAAGCGCCTGCGCCGTTCACTACGATTCTTACGTTTTCAATCTTCTTGCCTGCCACTTCCAGTGCGTTCAGCAGTCCGGCGCTGGAGATGATGGCCGTACCATGCTGGTCGTCGTGCATCACCGGAATATCAAGTTCTTCTTTCAGCCGGCGTTCTATTTCAAAACATTCGGGAGCCTTGATGTCTTCCAGGTTGATACCGCCGAACGTGGGGGCAATTGCCTTGACTGCTTCGATAAACTTGTCGGGGTCTTTCTCGTTCACTTCGATATCGAATACATCGATGCCGGCATAGATTTTGAACAGCAGCCCTTTTCCTTCCATAACGGGCTTTCCGCTGAGTGCGCCTATGTCGCCCAGACCGAGAACGGCGGTTCCGTTGGAGATTACAGCTACCAGATTGCCTTTGGCTGTATATTTATATGCGTCCTGCGGGTTCTTCTCGATTTCGAGGCACGGTTCTGCAACGCCCGGAGAATAAGCGAGTGAAAGGTCGGTTTGTGTACTGTAGGGCTTGGTGGGCACTACTTCAATTTTTCCCGGTTTGCCTTGCGAGTGATAGAGCAAGGCAGCTTCTTTGGTTATCTTAGCCATGGTAGATTAGTTAAATTTGTTATGATTTGGTCGCAAATTTAGAGATAAAAGTTCTAATTTGTAGTCTGTATCGGATAATTTCTATTAGAATTATCAGTAAATAAACTAAAAATGCTTATTTTTGGCAATAGATTTAAGTATTACCCCAAATTATTAACTTAACACAGTTGTTTTATGAAGATTTTTAAACTTCCTCTTGCAGGATTATTGTTTTGCACCGCGCCGTTGCTGGCAGGATGCGGAACGAGTGACAAACCCGAAGCTCCGGTTTCCCTGACCTGGGAAATGGGTACGGGTAATGCGGAACCCGGATACTATGAGAACTCCTTTGTTCTTAAAAACATCTCCGGCGCTCCTCTTCCCCGAAATTGGACAATCTATTATTCGCAACTTCCCCGCAATGTGAAGCAGATAGGGAATCCTGCCGTTAAGGTGGAACCGGTGAACGGAAACTTCTTTAAGATGTATCCGACGGAAAGCTTTACTCCGTTGGCTCCTGGTGATTCCATGCGTATCACTTTTCTGTGCTCTTACAAGATAGACCGGAATTCGCACGCGCCCGAAGGCACTTATTGGGTGGCTACGGCAGACGGTAAGGAAAGCAGTCCGCTTCCCGTAACGCTGAATACGCTTGCGTTACCCTCGCCGGAGTCACTGCCCGGCTATCCGGATGCAACTAAAATATACGAATCGAATCTTCGTTTGGAGAACGTATCGGCTTTGAAACAGTGGGATATATTGCCGTCGGTAAAGAAAGCGACGCCTGCCGAAGGCGCTGTTGTGCTGGATGGCAAGGTGGCTTTGGCGTATCCGGACGCGTATGCCGTTGAGGCAAGGTTGCTGAAAGAGAAGTTATCTGCTCTGTACGACTTGGAAGTAGTGGATAAAGCTCCCGTTACGATTGCTTTGGAAACCTTGACTGACAAGGCGAAAGCTGTGAACGATGAATACTATGATTTGGTTATAGACTGCGACCGGGTAAAGATTAGCGCCGCCACTCCGCACGGAGTTTTCAACGGTACGCAAACTTTGCTGGCGATGCTGAAAGGTAAAGAAGCGCCGTACCGGCTGGACGCTATGTCTGTGGAAGATTATCCCGACCTTCTGTATCGCGGGCAGATGATAGACATTGCCCGCAACTTCACTACCGTAGACAATTTGAAAAAGCTGGTGGACGTTTTCGCTTCTTACAAAATGAATGTGCTCCATTTCCATTTTTCGGATGATGAGGCATGGCGTCTGGAAATTCCGGGATTGGAAGAGCTGACCGCCGTGGGCAGCCGCCGCGGACATACCACCGACGAGAGCCGTTGTCTCTATCCGTGCTATGACGGCGGTTACGACCCGGATGCCGCAACCGTAGGCAACGGATATTACTCCCGTGAGGATTTTATCGGTCTGTTGCGCTATGCTGCCGAAAGACATATCCGCGTCATACCGGAAATAGAATCTCCCGGACATGCCCGTGCGGCTATCGTCTCCATGAAAGCGCGTTATAATAAGTATAAGGACACGGATGTGGAAAAGGCCGCCGAATATCTGCTGAGTGAGCCGGAAGATACTTCCCGCTACGCATCCGTGCAGTATTATACGGACAATGTGATAAATGTGGCCATGCCCTCTACTTATCGCTTTATGGAGAAAGTGATTCAGGAACTTGCGGCTATGTACAGGGAAGCCGGCGTACCGCTGGCTACGGTGCATCTTGGCGGCGATGAAGTGGCGCGTGGCGTATGGCTGGGTTCCCCAAAATGTCAGGCGTTGATGAAAGATAAAGGAATGACGAAACCGCATGACTTGGCAGAGCATTTCATCACGCAGATGGCAGACATTATGCAAAGGAACGGGCTGAAATTCAGCGGTTGGCAGGAAGTTGCTTTGGGGCATACCGAAGAGGCGCACCGGCAATTGCGGACTCAGGCGGCGGGCGTGTACTGCTGGAATACGGTTCCGGGATACGATGAGGTGGTGTATCAGATTGCCAATAACGGCTACCCGGTGATTCTCTGTAATGTGGGCAATTTCTATATGGATATGGCGTACAACGGGCATCCCGACGAGCGCGGGCTTGATTGGGGCGGTTATGTGGATGAGTCAGTCTCTTTCTCCATGCTTCCTTTCAGCATCTATCGTTCGTTGCGTACGGACGGTGCAGGCAATCCCGTCGATTTGGATGCAGCGGAAAAGGGAAAAACAGTTCTGACGGCAGAGGGGCGAAAGAATATCCTGGGTGTGCAAGGTCAGTTGTTTGCCGAAACAATCCGTAGCTTTAACGGTGTGGAATACCTTCTTTTCCCGAAAATCATGGGACTGGCAGAGCGTGGCTGGAATGCTTATCCGGCATGGGAAGAACTGCGGGGTGCACAGGAACAGCAAGCCTTCAACAAAGCATTGGCGTTGTATTATGAAAAAATCAGCGATATGGAAATGCCTTATTGGGCAAGGAACGGTATCAATTTCCGCCTGCCTCATCCGGGATTGTTGGTGAAGGACGGTAAGCTTTATGCCAACGTTGCCATTCGAGGTGCTGAAATACGTTACACAACGGATGGTTCGGAACCGGATGCCCAATCCGCTTTGTGGGAAGCGCCCGTGCCGTGCCATGCTCCGGTAGTGAAGGCAAAGACCTTCTGTCAGGGTAAGGAAAGCCTGCCGATAACATTGAAAACTGAATAATAATGAAACGCATCATCCGTTGAGGCTGAATGTATGATTGAACAGCCCTCGACAGATGATGCGTTTCACTTGAACAGATGATGCTTACGCGTTCAGCGCCTGTTCTATATCTGCGATGATATCATCCGCATTTTCAATACCCACCGAGAAACGGATGAGGTCGGGGCGGATACCGGCTTCCAACAGTTGCTCGTCAGAGAGCTGGCGGTGCGTATGGCTGGCAGGATGGAGCACGCAGGTACGTGCATCGGCAACGTGAGTTACGATAGCTGCCAGCTTCAACGAGTCCATAAATTTGATAGACACCTCGCGGCCGCCTTTCAGTCCGAAAGAGATAACGCCGCAGGAGCCGTTGGGCATGTACTTCTGTGCCAATGCGTAATACTTGTTGTCGGGCAGGCCGCAATAGTTCACCCATGCCACTTTGTCGTTTTTGGAAAGGTATTCGGCTACTTTTTGGGCATTGCCGCAGTGTTGCGGCATGCGCAGGTGCAGAGTTTCCAGACCGAGGTTCAGCAAGAACGCATTCTGCGGAGACTGGATGCTGCCGAGGTCGCGCATCAGTTGCGCCGTTGCTTTAGTGATGTAAGCCAGTTTGCCGAAAGCTTTTGTATAAGTCAGCCCGTGATACGATTCGTCCGGTGTGCAGAGACCGGGGAATTTGTCGGCATGTGCTTCCCAGTCGAAATTGCCGCTGTCTACAACTGCTCCGCCTACGCTGGTGGCGTGTCCGTCCATGTATTTGGTAGTGGAGTGGACTACTATATCGGCTCCCCATTCAAACGGGCGGCAGTTGATAGGAGTGGGGAAAGTATTGTCTACAATCAAAGGTACGCCGTGCTTGTGGGCGATACGGGCAAACTTTTCGATGTCGAGAACTTCCAGCGTAGGGTTGGAGATTGTTTCGCCGAACAGGGCTTTGGTGTTCGGACGGAAAGCGGCAGAGATTTCCTCTTCGGGCGCATCGGGGTTGACAAACGTTACATCGACACCCAGCTTTTTCATTGTCACGCCAAACAGGTTGAACGTTCCGCCATAGATAGTGGATGAGCATACGAAGTGGTCGCCTGCCTGGCAGATGTTGAAGATAGCATAAAAATTCGCTGCCTGTCCGCTCGATGTCAGCATGGCGGCTACACCGCCTTCGAGGGCGGCTATCTTGGCTGCAACGGCATCGTTCGTAGGATTTTGCAGACGGGTGTAGAAGTAACCGCTGTCTTCGAGGTCGAACAGACGCGCCATTTGCTCGCTGGTATCGTATTTGAAAGTTGTACTTTGATAAATGGGGAGTACGCGGGGTTCTCCCTTTTTAGGAGTCCACCCTGCCTGTACGCACAGTGTCTCCGGCTTGAATTGCTTTGCCATAATGCTATCTGTATTTAGAGTTTCTTTTCTTTAAAACACGTAAGTTGTCGCAAAAGTAGGGAAAAAAATATAATTTTGTGCGCGCGAATGGTAAAATGCTATAATTTAGCAGTTGAAAATCTGCTGCCGATACGAAATAAATGACGAATAACGGGAATATGAAACGTATATTTTGCTTGCTTGCTGTTCTCTTCTGTACTTTTCTTCTTTTGGATGTCTCTGCTCAGGGAGAATATGCCACACCCAAATCGGGCGAGGGTATTTCGTCTTTTCTGGAACGGAACAAACGTCCGGGAAAAGCCTACTATAATGAGTTTATGAAGCTGAACGAAAAACGTCTGCGTGGAAAAGAGGAACTGCGATTGGGTGTGAAATATGTGTTGCCGCCCTTGAAGAAAGGGACTTCTGCCTCCGTTTCGCCCAAAGCTGTTGCCGGTAAAAAGAGAGTGGTTCGCGAACGGCTGTTCGGGAAGAAGCTGGCCGATGTGCCAGTGACGTCCAACCGCTTGCAGGGTGCTTGCTTCTATGTGGTCAGCGGGCATGGCGGTCCCGATCCCGGAGCTATCGGAAAAATAGGAAAGGTGGAATTGCACGAGGATGAATATGCCTATGATGTTGCCTTGCGCCTTGCCCGTAACCTGATGCAGGAAGGGGCGGAAGTGCATATCATCATTCAGGATGCCAAAGACGGAATCCGCGACAGCCGCTACCTTTCCAACAGTAAGCGGGAAACGTGCATGGGCGATGCCATTCCGCTGAATCAGGTAGCCCGCCTGCAACAGCGTTGCACCAAAATCAATGAACTCTACCGGAAAGACCGTAGGAAGTATAAGTATTGCCGGGCTATATTCTTGCATGTGGACAGCCGCAGCAGGAGTGCGCAGACGGACGTATTCTTTTACCATGCTCCGAAAAGCGTGTCGGGAAAGAAACTGGCGGTTACCATGAAAGAAACTTTCGAATCGAAATATGACAAACATCAGCCCAATCGCGGATTTGAAGGGACTGTCAGTTCGCGTAACCTCTACGTGTTGCTGCAAGCCGCTCCGGTTTCGGTCTTCGTTGAACTGGGCAATATCCAGAATACGTTCGACCAGCGCCGTTTCGTTATCAGTTCCAACCGCCAGGCTCTGGCAAAGTGGATGACGGAAGGATTCATTGCGGACTATAAGCAGATGAAGTAGGGGTGTTTGTCTGTTTCATAAGGTATGGTTTCTCATTCCGGACATAATGAAGAATGACGAACCCATACCTTACATATTTTAATTTATTCTATCGGAATATAGATTTCTGTCAGTAACTCATCCGGTGCAGTATCAGCCGGATTATTCAGGTATCGTTCGGCACTGGCTTCATCTCTGAATGTACATTCCATTTCAGGGATGTATTTTCCATAGATTGTGTCGTACACACTTTGCAGGTGTTCGTACGAACCCTTATACAGGAATATGGCATAGCGTCCTGCCGGAAGTTGCTTGAAGCCGATATTGCCTTTCGGAGTTACGGCGGCAGGCATAACCATACATACATCGGTACGCAGTTTCTCTATCGGGGTCACTTTAGGGTCGTCATGAAAAATACAGTAAGGCATCACTTCTCCCATTGGCAGCTTTTCCTCTTGGACAAATTGTTGAAGGCGCATCCACGTGCCGCAATAATCATTTAGTTTATAGTCTCCGAACAATCGGATATAAATCACATTTCGGACCGGAAGTTCTTTGATTTCCCGTTTCAGTTTGAGTTCCGGACGGATAATAGCTGGTTTCATAATTACAAAGTTTTTATTGTTACGATATTCTAAAGGTGAAATACCGTAGAACTGCTTGAACACTTTAGACAATGACGAGGAAGACGAATAACCGATGCGATAAGCAATGTCGGCTATCGGCAAATCGGTGTAGCGTAATAACCGTGCTGCCGTTTCAGTACGTGTCCGGACGATAAACGTACCTATGGGTTCGCCCAAAAAAGCTTTCATGATGCGGTGGAAGTAGAACGGAGAGAAATGGGAAATCTTGGCCAGCGATTTCAGGTCGATTTCTTCTCCGAGGTGGAGATTGATATAATCCACCACTGCATTCACACACTTCTGATACTCTTCCCGGGTTGTCTTTTTGGTTTCCATATATTCTATCGGTTTGTTCACGATGCAAAAATAAGGGGAAAAAGGGATAGGGGACTTGTCCGATGTTGCTATAAATGTGGTTTGCCGCATATTTATTGGACATTTGTTGGACGGAAGTTCGTTAATAATCATTGTTTGTTTAATCTGAAAAGACAAAACATATGTAATTTTGCAGCGGATTATATTATATAAATAGCTTTTGAAAGAGTATATGAAAGAAGCATTTCTTACTTTAGGGCGTGGTGTAGGCCAGGTGATGTTTCAGAACAATGCGCTGTCGGGGGTATTGATGCTGGCAGGTATCCTTCTGAATTCCTGGCAAATGGCCTTGCTGGCGATTGTGGGTAATGTTGTAAGTACACTAACGGCTTGTCTTTCCGGTTACAGTCGCGAAGATATAAGGAACGGGCTTTACGGGTTTAACGGTACTTTGGTGGGAATAGCGATCGGAGTATTTATGCCGGTTTCCGTAGCTTCTTTCTCATTGTTGGTTGCAGGTGCGTGCTTATCCGCTTGGATCGCCCGTCTTTTCAGCTTGCAGCGGCGGGTGCCGGGATTTACCGCTCCTTTCATCCTTTCGGTGTGGATATTGTTGGCTGCTTGCAGAGGGATGATGCCGTCTTTGCTATTGCCTTCCGGGAATGCAGTGACAGCCCAGTCACTCTCTTTTTTGCAGGCTTTTTGTCTGAACATCGGTCAGGTGATGTTTCAGGGGAATACAGTATTGGCAGGAGTGCTCTTCCTGTTGGGTATCATGGTTAATTCCCGTATCAATGGCTTTTATGCTGCATTGGGAGCGGGGCTTTCCATTCCGTTCGCTCTGCTGTTGGGAGTGGATGATGCTGTTTTGAATGCCGGATTGATGGGATATAACGGAGTGTTGTGCGCCATTGCTTTGGGAGATAAAACATGGAAAGGCGGCGCGTGGGCCACAGTGGCTGTATTGCTGTCCGTCTTACTCCAGATAGGCGGTATGAAGTGGGGAATAACAACCCTCACCGCACCGTTCGTTGTTGCTGTATGGATAGTGGCAGGGTGCAGGGCCGGATGGAAAAATAGAAATAGAAACTGAAAATTGCTGAATATTACAAAGTATGACCGAGAAAACCCGATTGCAGCTCTTGGCGTGGGCAAGAGAATATCATTGTGCAGCCTTTATACAAGGTGATCCTGTTCAGTTTCCGCATCGGTATACGCAGAAACAGGATATTGAGGTTAGCGGCTTGCTCACAGCTATAATGAGTTTTGGCAACCGCAGGCAGATATTAAAGAAAGCGGACGGACTGCATGGCTTAATGGGAGCTTCACCCTACCGGTATGTCTTGTCCTGCAGGTGGAAAGAAGATTTCCTGCCTACAGATAGGAGTAGCTTTTACCGTATGCTTTCCCATGCGGATTTTTATACTTACTTTGCCCGGCTGCACGCTGCCTATACCCGTTTTGATAGTTTGGAAGATGCCTTGTCGGTTTATCCGGGTACACCGATGGAGAAGCTGTGCGCATTTCTGGAAGTTTCAGTCAAGAGCCCTCAAAAGAAACTGAATATGTTTCTGCGGTGGATGATACGGAAAGAGTCGGAAGTGGATTTCGGCATTTGGAAGAGCTTTGACCGTCGCGATTTGCTGATTCCTTTGGATACGCACGTTTGCAGGGTGGCTTATCTTTTGGGGCTTACCGATACGGAAACATTCTCTCTGAAGAATGCGCGGAACATAACCGAGGCTTTGGCGGAAGTCTTTCCGGACGACCCCTGTTTGGGAGATTTCGCATTGTTCGGCAGCGGGGTAAACGGGGTGCTGTAAGATTGGGCTTTGGTCTTACCAGTCTATCTCCTCAATGCCTTTGCTCCGTAAATAATCGTTGGCCTTGCTGAAGTGCCTGCAACCGAAGAAACCGTATTCGGCGGAACGGGGTGAAGGATGGACGGTTGTCAGAATAAAATGCTTGCTGCTGTCTATCAAGGCTGCCTTTTCTTTGGCATAAGCTCCCCAAAGCATGAATACGAGATGTTCTCGTTCATCACTTAATTTCTTGATTACCGCATCTGTGAAAGTTTCCCAGCCCATGTTGCGGTGCGAACCGGTTTCGTGGGCGCGTACCGTAAGGACAGAGTTCATGGAGAATACTCCCTGAGCCACCCAGCGGTCCAGATTGCCGGAAGTAGGAATCGGTTTGCCCAAGTCTCGATGTATCTCCTTGAATATATTGGCGAGTGATCCCGGTATGGCTACTCCTTCCGGTACGGAAAAGCATATCCCGTAATATTGTCCGGGGTTGGGGTAGGGATCTTGTCCTAAGATAACCACTTTTACTTTTTCAAAAGGGCATGAGTTGAAAACATGAAAGATAAGGTGTCCCGGCGGCAGCACGTTGGCACGTCCGTATTCGCTTTTCACAAATGATACCAATCTTTCAAAGTAGGGCTTGTCGAATTCTTCTTGTAAACGTTGCCGCCAGCTCTCTTCTATCTTGACTTTCATAGGATACTGCATCTAAATACGATGCAACAAATGTACAAATAATCTCTGTGGGTACGTATGTGTTTTGCGGATAAAAAAATTCCGATTCGTCACGAACCGGAATTTTTTCTTTAATGAGATTTACATTTAGAAAAGATTATTCTTTGACAATTTCGCCTTTTTCGTTTAAAAGCGTTTCCGCTTCCTGACCGTCTTGGGTGACGATGATGATTTTGTAGAGTGTGGTCTCTTCCGTTTCTTTTACGTAGGCTTCTTTTACAGATGCACCTTCATAATCTTTGGCTAATGTCTGCATAACAGCCTGTGGCAATTCTGTCGGGTCGATTTTCACAAATTCGTCTTGCGGAACTTGTGCTTCTGCCACGATTGCTGATGAGTTGTTTACTTCCTGTGCGAATACTACAGAACTTCCTGTTCCTAAAACCATTACTAATGCTGCTAATACCTTTTTCATAACTTTCTGATTTTTAGTGAATATTTGGGGTTATCATCTCTAACACTTATCATAGGACAAATAGAATGCCAAACTGTATTGGCTGTTGGTATATGATTGATTTACAGGATAATTATGCGAAGTTGTCCCGAAAAGTCCAATGTAGAAATATGTAGAGTGTTGTAGAAACGGGTAACACATTTGAGGAATAATTACACAGAATCTTAACGGACTTCTTATTTATTCTATATAAATTTGCGCCATACTTAAAATAGATATGAATATGCTTAGACTGAATGTTTTTATTCAAGTGAGTGCGGATAACCGTGCTGCTGTGATGGAAGCTGCAAAAGAACTGGTAGCTTGTTCCCTGAAGGATAACGGTTGCATTGCTTATGACATTTTTGAAAGTGCAACCCGTGAAGATGTCCTTATGATTTGCGAAACATGGAAAGATGAGGAGTCTTTGGCTGCACACGAAAAGGCGGCGCATTTTGTGACTTTGGTTCCTAAAATACAAAGCCTTGCTTCTATGAAACTGGAGAAATTCAGCTTCTGATAATAAACAATATTATTTGAAAAAGTCAACCATTGCGTTGACTTTTTTGTTTTTTACTTCATATATGGTAAATGGTATGAAGCAAATAATCTTTATTTTTGTAATGCTAATAAGTTGTCTGTCCTGTGTCGGTAAATCGACCGGTCAGGCGGAAAGGAGAAACGATATGAAGTCAATGAAAGAAATTTATCTGGCAGGCGGATGTTTCTGGGGAACCGAACATTTCCTGAAGCAAATAGAAGGTGTAGAAGTTACCCAAGTGGGATATGCAAACGGAAATATAGCCAATCCTACCTATCAGCAAGTCTGTACAGGTACTACGGACTTTGCCGAAACCGTAAAAGTACAGTATGATTCTGATAAGGTGACCTTGCCTTTTCTTATCGACCTTTATTTCAAGACAATTGACCCTACCAGTCTGAACCGTCAGGGAAATGACCGTGGTATTCAGTATCGCACAGGCATTTATTATACCGATGCAGCCGATCTGCCTGTTATCCGTGAAACCGTTAGCCGTCTGGCTGCCAACTACACCCGCCCGCTGGAAGTGGAAATTGAGCCGTTGAAGAATTTTTATCCGGCAGAAGAGTATCATCAAGATTATCTGGATAAAAATCCGGGCGGCTACTGTCATATCAATCCTGCGCTATTCGACCTGGCACGTAAAGCAAAGATGAAGAAACCGGTGGCGGCTTACAGTAAGCCCGATGATGCAACATTGCGTTCGCAACTCACCGCAGAACAGTATGCCGTTACCCAGAAAAATGCCACCGAACCGCCTTTCCGTAATGCCTACTGGGATGAACACCGTCCGGGCATCTATGTGGATATTACTACGGGTGAGCCTTTGTTCGTCTCTACCGATAAGTTCGATTCCGGTTGCGGATGGCCCAGTTTCTCCAAGCCGATTGACCGCAAGCTGATTCAGGAGAAAGCAGATACTACTCACGGAATGGTACGTACGGAAGTCCGTAGCAAAACAGGTGATGCCCATTTGGGACATGTCTTTACAGATGGTCCTGCCGATAAAGGCGGATTGCGTTATTGCATCAACAGCGCCTCTTTGCGCTTTATCCCTAAAGAGAAGATGCAGGCAGAAGGATATGGTGAATATTTAGAACTGGTAAAATAACACACAATGGACATATTATTAATAAGTAATAAGGATGCGTGCCGCAGCCGTATCGCACAAGAACTCCTGCACACATTTGGCAGAGGAATGAATATTTCTACGGCAGGAGTTATGGAAGGAAATTGCGTTCCCGATGTCGTATGCGATGTGATGGAGCAAAACGGTTACGGCATATCGCGTAAAAAGCCTTCCGGTGTCGGAGCATATGCGCATCGGTCATGGGACTATGTTGTTACCCTGTGTAAAGAAGCTGAGGAAGAACTGAGCTTCCTCACCCTCAATGCCAAACGGCAGGTGCATTTTAACTTTGAAGACCCTTTTAAAAATCGTTTTCAAAGCGAGAGTGAACAGGAACAACAAATAGAAACCCTCTATGAAACAATGTATCGGCAACTGTACGAGTTCTATCGCGATGAGTTGAGCGAGCAACTATTGCCCCGTTGTACGTGCGGTGCAAATACTTATTGCCGTTGCGAATAGTAGATTGCTTACGCTATTCAATCTTTGTCCGAATATCATGTTCTTCCGGGATTCTTCTTTTTTTAGTAAAGGGGAGCGGTATTTATAAGTATGATTTAATTATAAATATCCGGATATAAAATAGTCAATGCCTTATAAAGGTTTGTCTCTTTTACAATAGTCTCCTCTTTATTATCAAGCTTGATTCCCGGTTCTTTCTGGCATAGATACGTTCTCATGCTTTGGCCTTCTTTTGTATGGAAATTATCTAAAGCCATATCAATGTATCCCCAATAATTATTTAAGGGATGATTGGATGCACTGCGTATACTGTTTATACGTGATTTCCAATTAGGATGATTGGTAAAAGTAATGCGGTTGTTCCTGATGTCTTCAATCAGGCACACTGCCTGGATAATACTACTAGTTAATATTTCTTTTAAATCGATGTTTAGTGTATTGTCGAATAGTTTGTCTAAACAATAAAGCCTCATTTTCGTAGTATTTGTCAGGCTATTGTCTTTTTGCCAATCTTCCGTTTTTTTGTGCCTGTATCCTAACTCCCATAATAGAAGTAGAAACTCCGGATGATATATTCTTCCTACTTCCAGCCCTGTTTGTAACTTGTGAAGTGTATTGGGGGCGTGTATGGCATCTCTAATTTCATTAGCTTCCTCTTTTATCAGTAGGTTGAGAATGGAAGAAGAGGGTTTGTGATCAGCGAGGTAAAACAATGCCTCAAGGAATTCTTCGTGGGGAAATGTATGCCATAGTGTATTGATTTTCTCTTCAGCAGTAGCACCGGCTATGTGATGATATCCCCAAACCGGACGTTCTTTCTCTATACTTATGCTTAATGTTTCCAACATATCTGACAGTTCGGTTTTATGAAAGAGGGAGATGGCCGTTTGGTAAGGGTCGAGCTGTTCGTCTTCTTCTAAGAAACGGACAGCCGGTACTTGCAATTGAGGATAGAGCAGCTTTAATATTTTGTATTCTTTAGGTTTCTTCCATGCTATGATTTCATTTTTATCTAATTTGTTGTGTTTTCTTAGGAATGACTCTGCCTTGTAAACCTCTTCCCATTTACCGCTTTGTTTGAGTGCTGCCTCACAAAATATCCAATGATTTTTGTAATGGGTTATTGCGTTATTAGCGATACATACCCATACATTGGTTTGAAAACTGAAATACTCGGGTTTGTTGGAAAGTAATGCTTCAATCGTATAAATTGTTCCTGAAAGGTCCACTCCGGAAGTAATTAGAGTTGTTATTAGTTCAACATGCCCTTCCTGATACAATTTGAATGCTAACCTGGAGAAAGTAGCATAATATTTATAGGTGTCGGTGGGGAACTGCTCTTTCATGATTTTTCTATCTTCATAAGTAATTTGATAACCACATTCGAGCAATTTTATTAAGTCCTGGACACCGTAAGGGTAGTTGTTTATGAATTCTTGGATTATGCTGTGTCCGTTTTTCTTTTCACAAGGCAGTTCCGACTGGAATATGTTTTTATTATTAGTTGAATTATCCATCGTTTATATAATTTGAATTTGCTATTTAATGAGTGTAAAAGTATAAAAATAAAGTGTTTATATTCTTTATTGCGGCATTTATTTTTCATGATGTACGGAATGTTTTGAGAGCAGATATTAAATAATGTGTTATTTGCTCTCAAAAGAGCTGATAATCTGCCGATTGATATATATGGGGCTTTTAAACAAAAACAGTTGTTCGGAGTTTACTCGAACAACTGTTTTTGTACTCTTGTATTTTAATCCCTAATGTTTTGAGGGCAGGCATTGTCAATCGTCGATATCGATTACTCTCATTTGAGAGTCGAATGTAATTTCCCAACGATTGGACAATTTTATCTCATATTCATTATGATCGAATTCTATTTCGAGAATTCTTGCATCCGGATAGTTGGTCTTTACATAATTACGGATTGCTTCCGGTACAACTTGTGCGGGAACTTCACTTTGTCTGCACCGCACTTCCTTCCACTCTCCCGCTTTATCGAATTCTACTTTCTCTCCATTTGTAAAGACTACATCATAGCTTTTGTAGAATACTCCCGATTCCATTTTGGCTAATGCCACTTTATGGTTTTTGAAATAAGTCTTGATAAATGTCTGCGCTTTTGCCGGTAACTGGTTTACCTGTATCGGTCTATCGTTATCTGCCATTACCATTGTGTGCACTGCAAACATACAAACTAACATCATAATAAACTTTTTCATACTTCTTTATTTTTAATGATTAATACTTTATTTGTTTTCGTATTGCAAAGATGGGAAAGGAATCTGGAAAGAATTGGGAAAAACAGAAAAAAGTCTGATTTTTTATTTGGGTGTTTGTTTTGTGCTTTTGTAATCAAGAATGCTTATTCTTTATTTGTAAATATTTGTTTGAAATAAATATTACTTTATTTTTGCAGGTGGTTTATTGCGAGCCACATCTGTACCGAGATAATGAAGCTCCCTGAAACACCTTCATAGATGATGAATAATGATATAGAAGCAGTTTGTTATGACAATGAAAATATTAAATAGGTTTATAGATGACTGTGTGAATGTTTTTCAATATCGGTTCATGGACACCTTTCAATACTTTAAAGAAAGGAACAAGAATAAATATTGGGGAGACAGGTTTGAAGAGTGGGTTGTGAAAAATTCTAATATCAGTAAAGATGGATGTTCCGACTTGGATACAGGAAAAATATTCTGGCGGCTTCTGGATTGGCGAGGTGATAAATATGTTGAGGGATACCGGCCTCTGTCTTCTTCATCTCCGGATTTGTTATTGGAATGTGCTGTAGATAGGAGCAGGATTTATAAGGTCGGAGAGATAATAGCCGTAGAATGTAAATGGAGAAGTAAAGTTGGATTTTATCTTGACAGGAAGGATATTGAGAAGTACGAGGTATATATGAATATTAACCAACTGAACCGTCCGATAAAAAGTCTGTTTTACGTTTTTGGCTTTGGATGGGTTAATGATGCTCCGGAGCAAGTTTATGTGATTCCTGCACGGGAATTATACGATTATAACAAGGACACCGGCCAGGTAACGTTTCCTGCCAAGGAAAGTGAAAGCGAGAAGCTGGAACGGTTGAAGCGTTTTAAAAAGAAGGATAATAGATGTTTGATGTATATAGAGTAACCTTTATTTAATTTATTTCCTGCTATTCTCTTCCATGACACTCAATGCAAATTTTATGATGAAGAGGAGCACCACTCCTATTACAGCATACATCGACAATATGAATAAGGAAAACATTACCGGGAAATAGATTACACATACCGATAGAAGACGTTTACCGCTCTGCCGTAGCGCGGTAACGAACTGGATGAATTGAATGACAATCATAATAACGGCATATACCAGTGAAAGTGCCGTCATAAAGTGCCAGAAGCCGAAGTCGAAACATAACGCTCCCCATATATTATTCTTGGGAAACATATCCAGCGGACTGTTGAATGGGATTTTGATAATCATCACTACCAATGGAACAAGAATAGCGTATAAGGAATAGCTTAAATCCATAGGCACTGCTTTACGTCCTATCCAGGACAGCACATTCTTGAACAATATAAACTCTTGATATACGACAAACATGCTTCCCAGAAGTATCAGCGCCATATTTCCCAGATTATTTTCTACTAATTGAAGCGATGATAGCATCCCTGCCCGTGAGTGAATCATCCAGGCGAAAATACACACGGTCATGGAGAGAAGGGTAGCAAGTGATATTCTGTTGAATGCTTTCCACGAAAGATACTCACCATTCGAAAAATGTGCTGTAAAATTCAGTACCGTTGCCAGAATTGTCAGGGCAGAAAGTATTGCCGGAAAGATATACTGTGAGTCAATCATAGTTAAAAGGATTTGGTAAGGCCATTAACGAAAAGAAGGTGTGTCAAAATGCACACCTTCTGTTTTTTACGCACAAAGCCCCGACTTTCACAAGCTGGGGCTTTGTTATTACCTAAAGATTTTGTATCTTTAAGCATAAGTTCTTTACTATGACAAAGATACATTTTCGTCCTTACAATCCCAACCAAACCGTTCTTTTTCCTCAAAGAATTGATGAGGATATTGCAGAAAACGATCCGGTGCGCATGGTTGACGCCCTGGTTGAGGGCTTGAATCTTGAAAGTTTCAGAAAACTGTATAAGGAATGCGGTCGCAGCCCTTACCACCCCAAGATGATGCTCAAGGTCATTCTGTATGCCTATATGAACAACATCTACTCCTGCCGGAAAATTGAAAAACTCCTTCACCGTGACATCCATTATATCTGGCTGGCCGGATATGAGAAACCGGATTTCATTACCATCAACCGTTTCCGCAACCGGGTGAAGAAGGAAATTAACGAAGTGTTTACGCAAACCGTACTTCTTCTCTCTTCCAAAGGCTTCATCAGCCTGAATGTGGAATATATTGACGGGACAAAGCTCGAATCCAAAGCCAACAAGTACACTTTCGTCTGGCGAAAAACGGTTGAGCGGAACCGTGAACGCCTGATGAAGAAGATACATGTCCTGTTAGGGCAGATAGACGATGTCATTGCTCAGGAGAAGTCATCAGAGAACAATGAGGAAGTTGAGTTCACTCCGGCCATGCTGACTGAAATGGCAGGAGAATTGCGTCATGCACTGGAACAGGTTTCCGAGCCATCCGCGAAAGAGGAAAAGACTGAACTGAAAAAGAAACGCAAACAGCTGAAGGAACTGGAAGAACACAGGGACAAACTGCAGGAATACGACTGCCATCTGGAAACACTGCAAGAGAGGAATTCCTATTCCAAGACGGACAAGGACGCTACTTTTATGAGAATGAAGGAGGATGCCATGCGCAACGGACAGACGAAGCCCGGTTACAACCTTCAAATCGGCACCGAAAATCAGTTCATCACCGATTTTGCACTCTTCCCGAACCCTACGGATACACTGACCCTGATTCCTTTCCTGCAATCTTTTTCAAACAGGTATGAACGGATGGCCCATACGGTGGTTGCTGATTCCGGCTATGGCTCCGAAGAGAATTACCGCTTCATGTCCGAAAACGGCATGGAAGCCTACGTAAAGTACAACT
Source organism: Bacteroides stercoris ATCC 43183 (assembly GCF_025147325.1). Lineage (NCBI taxonomy): Bacteria > Pseudomonadati > Bacteroidota > Bacteroidia > Bacteroidales > Bacteroidaceae > Bacteroides > Bacteroides stercoris. The sequence goes on along the minus strand of NZ_CP102262.1, from coordinate 3,778,047 downwards.
ATTTCCACATGGAGCAGCGGCCGAGATTCAAACCGGCCCCGTTCAAGGCCGAAAACTTCTACTACAATGAAGAACATGACTTCTGCATCTGCCCTATGGGGCAAAGGATGCGGAGGATAGGCACCAGGAATGTGAAAACCGCATCCGGATATGTCAGCGAAAATGCACGGTACAGAGCTGTCAGGTGTGAAGGTTGTCCCCTGCGATGCCGCTGTTTTAAAGCAAAAGGAAACAGGACGATAGAACTGAATCATAGGCTTAGACAATACAAGCGGAGAGCCAAAGAACTGCTCTGCTCTGAGAAAGGACTGAAACACAGAGGGCAGAGATGCATAGAACCGGAGGCCGTGTTCGGACAAATTAAAAACAATATGAACTACAAACGTTTCCGACATTTTGGAAAGGACAAGGTCTTCATGGACTTTGCCTTCCTAGCCATTGCCTTCAATATAAAAAAAATGTGTGCAAAACTGACAAAAGAAGATACGAAATGGCTGATTGGATGGTTTTATGAACTTACTGTCGCTTTATTTAGATGCTGGAGACACATAAATCAAAGAAATCTTCGAATTATCGCAGCTTAAAGAAAATGAACAGATTTGTATAGTGATGAACAAAAAAGAGGTGCATCGTGCATTACGACACACCTTCTACATCATTTTTAAAAGTGGTGCCACCAGAGAGATAAATGGGAATCGAACTGAGTTGTATTGATCACTATTGGTCTTTACAGAAATGCTTTAGTTTGCTGGAACGAGTGCATGAAATGTCATAATAAGTCATAAAGGACTATGGAATTGAGCACCATAATGGGCACTACCTCATGGTTGATTGCAATGAATATATGCAAAAAAAGTTTGTGATACGTTCTAAATCTTGTGTGAAATTTTGTTTCTTCTATTCCATTGCCATGAGGCAGAAAGTATCATATGAGCTCCACTAGCAAGATGTTAAAAGTATATTCTCTTTTCCATGTTTTATTGCAGCCCTTATATTTTCTATGTAATTTTGTAGTATGAATTTAGATAGTAATAGTTTCATTATTAAAGCTCGTTTTATCGACCATATATTAAATTCTTTCTGTTCTGATAATATTTGTATTGGGCAAGAAGTAATGTATGGTACTAATCGTCTTTTGGCTGACTTGGTTTTAGTTGCTGATGGCAAATTATATGCATTTGAGATAAAGGCATACAATGATGATCTACGACGAATAGAGAACCAGCTAGCTAATTATAGAAAAATATTTGATTTCATATATGTAATAACTACAGAAAATCATCTAGCAAATATTAGAAATATTCATCAAAAAAAAGTTGGAATTTATGTGTTTAATCCTGACGGTACAATCTCAGAAAAGAGAAGAGCTCTTGAACAAAAAGTCTTCTCCAAAGAAGATGCTTTAAATACAATTCCAGCCCTTTTTTTAAAAAAATATTTTTCACTCCCTTCTACATTGACTGCAGATCAAGTAAGAGGAAAATTGATGAATTGTAAAAGAGAAATAGTGAAAAATAGCCTTCACTCTTATATGAAAAGTATAATATCATATAAGTATGAAAACTTTATTGAGAATAAAGGTGAGGTGGTACATTTTGAAGATGTATCAATCCTTTCTTTAAGAAACTATTCTGTTTTAAAATGAATATTATCTTAACGATAGACGTCTTAATTGTTGCTCGATGTAAATATTCATTCTGACAGATATCCAAAATGAAGGTGATGAACCTGGAGAAGCGCCATCTGCTGCAATAATAATTTGGTTTATTCCCCAATTTTTAATTTCAGACGGGAATCTCTTATCTCTTGTTGCATCTACAGCTACTAAGGAATAGGTTACAGCATATCCTTTAGGTACCTTTCTTCTCCGATAGTAAAAAATTTCTGTTTCTAAAGGAACGTCAATTCTTGGTCGCCAGCCATTTGCCATTATGACATTATCATTTCTAATAGGATTTATACTACCATAATCACTATACATGATACTTATATCTGGAATAGCCTTTGAAACCTCTCGGTATAAGCGGATTTCTGTTAGTTGAAGTGTAGATGAATCATCCTCACCGATTTTGTCAGGAAATGATGTTGATGCCAATATGAAGTTTACATGAGGTATTTTATTATAAACATCTTCAATAATCCTCACAGCTTGTTCTTTGCATGAAGATAATTCAGAAGCTCGGATATAGCTACAATCAATAATAAAAAAGAATTTTTTGTCACTTGATATTGATTTTGATATAATATCTATATCATCGCTATATCCTTCATCTTCAATATTACATCTATAGGAAATTCCGCTAAATTTTTTCAAAATTGAAGATACTTGTTTTTCTAAATTATCTTCAAAATAATCATCATCAACATTTAATAATATTGAAGGATAAATGTCTTTGAATATATCTTTCTCCTTTATTTCTATTAAAAAGTTAATCCAGTTTTTATATCCGTTATCTGGTATATAAAACATATCAATTTGAGTACTGGACAATGCTGGCTCCGTAGTTAAATCTAAAATAATATCCATGTTGCCAAAACATTCTGCTAACTGATCTATCCGCTTTTGAATATCTCCAATCGTGTCTTTCTTAGTTTTTCGACCTCTTGTTAATTCTATAATAGGAAATATTCCTTTTTTATTAGAAAAGTTTCTAAGAGCCCTTATCTCTGAATCTCCAGTCTTAAACAAAAGTCCATATTTATTCTTCATCGTCAATCAATTTATAACCTAAATCAATAAGTCTGTTTCTCATAGCAATAAGAGATACTCCAAACCTTTTAGCTAACTCTTTTAAAGATAAAATATCTTCTGATATTGCTGCTTTTATAGATTTCTCAGGCATAAGTAATTCTGCAGCAAATTGATTTGCTTCATACTCTATCATAGTTTTATTTTCCTCTTTTCTAAAAAAAGCCGTGTCCTCAAATACTGAGTAATCATTCCGATGTAAACAATAATGGGCGAATTCGTGCGCTAAAGTATATCTTTGCCTAGCGTCATTATGCTTAGAATTCACTACTATTGTCCATTGTTCCCCCTCTTTTTCCAATTTACCTGATATTTCAGGTGACAAGGGGGCTTTCCTAATTGTTATATTATAATCTTTAATTAAGCGATCTATATCTAATTGATTATTAATAATCAAATCATTATGAGATGCATAATCTAACATCGCTTCTGCATTCAATTTAATTGGAGAAGCTCCTTTTCGTCTTATTCCTCGAACTCCCATGATTATTTTTTTACTTTCAATCTTTTTAAATCAGCTTTATTTTTAACTTCGCTATCATCTTCAAATTCATCCCATTCTGATGACTCTTTTAGGTCTTTCAGCTCGGCTTCTAATTTGTTAATTCTTTCTGTAGTATCAAAAAGAAGTTCTTCTATCTTGCCTTTTGTATTTTCAATAATTACATTTTGTATATCTGGGGATTTCCTCAATAGCTCTTTTACTTGTTTCTTTACTTCATCTACAGTAATGAATTTTAAATGAAAAAATGTAACCAAAGAAAATATTGCGAGTAAAGCAACTAAAAATGTTATAACTGTATTATAGTAATTAACAACATTGTTTGTATACTCTTGTGGCGTTAACAATACACCTTGTTCTTTAAGTTTGTTTATTGATTCTATCTTTGCATTAATTTCTTCGATTGAAATAGAATCATGCACAGCTTCAATATTTGCAATGTGTATAGGGTGTATGACAGAATTATGTCTATGACAAAATAGACATATTGCTATAGCAATGCATATGAAAACTATACCTCCGATAAAACCACCTACAAATCCTCTCATTTTTATTATTTTTATACCTAATCACAAAGATAATTATAATTTTGGTTTATCCATATTTTAGTTATCTCTTTTACAATTTACTTTTTAGCAGAACAAGTTGTAAAATTAGAATTGCCTGTTTGTTGAAGCTCAAAAGTTCTTTGCATGTGATTTCCTCCATTTCTAAATATCAAGCTATATATTGTGTCTATTCCAATACTCAAAACATTCTTTCTGTAAATCACTTAAACGAACATCTATAACCAGTGTGTCGCAGAGCTCAAAGAATCCTTCGCTAGGTAAACCTGTGGATTTGAGTACAACAATAGATGCCAAGATAGGTTGTTTGTTCTCTATATCGTATCGGGTAATCTTTTCTAATATTGTTCCCAGACTATATACAAGAGTAGCATCTTCTTCTTTCACTAAGTCGGAATAATATAATGTCTTCCCCTCAGAAGCGACCTTAATAAGTTGCTTTCTGATAGTCAATTCCTGTTCTGTTAATTCTATTGTAGACATATCATTTCATATTTCCCGTAAAAGTATGAAAAAACAAGGACTTGATTGATAGGTTTCTAACTTTTTATGCAATAAATGTGTAACTTTGGGGCACTATGACGTATCTGTCATATTGTGGAGTTCCATTGTTCGCAAATCATTTGAAAACAGAAATTAAGGTCTATATAAAAAGGAACGACTCTTGAAAAAGTTCTGTTAGTTATAAACCTACAAATATATGAATAATAAGAATATCTTTACTCAGAACTGCGTCAAATACTCACTGAAGAATGCAACGCAAGAGTTCTCCTTGATACGTCTGCGTATGACGATCGGTGGGGTTCGCTTTAGCTACTGCCTACCAGTGGAATACAAAATCAAATCTTCATATTGGGATAAGGAAGCAGGAAAAGCCATAGAAGATGTCAAAAGGAATAACGAGCTAAAAGGCAATCCCATGCTGCAAGTTGCGCTGCGTAACATCAATAAAGAAATTGAAAAAACGACTAATACCTTAATTAAAATAATAGAGAGCTACAAAAGTCGGGACATAACTCCGACAGCCAGTCTGATAAAGGAAGAGTTAATAAAGGCACTTAAGAAGAAGAAGGAAGAAGAGAAACCGATATTCCCCGACTTTATATCTTATATAGACTATTACATGGATTTATGCAAACAAGGTAAAATACTAAATGTGGATGGTACAAAATTGTCTCCAGCTACCTTAGCTACCTATAAATCCACAAGGAATATTTTAAAGAAATATGCAGCAGCCCGTAATATAACGATAAAGATAGAAGCTGTTAATCTAGAATTTCGTAATGACTTCATAAACTTTCTATATGATATAAAGCATCATAACGGTGAATACAAACTGAACTCAATTGGTAAGTTTATAAAGACGATTAAGGTGTTCATGCGCCATGCTTTCGATAACAATGTCACTACAAATAATAGTGTATTCAAGAAGGACTTCGTTCCGTTAAAGGAAGAAGCAAATACAATCTACCTTACCGAAAACGAGTTAGCTGCCTTGTATGCTCTTGAATTGCCAACTAATCAGGCAGAGGTTAGGGATTGCTTCTTGATTTCGTGTTATACGGGGCTAAGATATTCTGACATATCCAGACTAAGTATGGAGCATATTAATCTGGAAAAAAACACAATAACAATAGTTACTTATAAAACACGTAATCAAGTCGTGATCCCGATACATCGAATTGTAAAGGAGATATTGGAGCGCTATGGAAACAAACTGCCGAAACCGCAATGTAACCAATCAACGAACCGAATGCTTAAAAAGTTATGTGAACAGGCTGGTATTACGGAAATTATATCATATACCGAAACCGTTGGTGGAACACATAAGGAATGTACAGCCCGTAAATGTGACAAAGTTACTACCCATACAGCCCGTAGGAGTTTTGCTACCAATGCGTATAAACGAAACGTGCCTACGCTAGCAATAATGGCAATTACTGGGCATAAGACTGAAACTTCATTCATGAAGTACATCCGCATTAGTAAAGAGGAAAATGCCCAGTTGTTGCAAACACACGAATTCTTCGTCTAATCCTCATTGATGTAGATAATGTAGCAAATGTAGTTTTTTTCTTATACTTATTCTTTTTTCTTTTTCCAAAATAAAGTGTTTTTTCTTTTAATATTAATTTTACTTTGAGAGAGCGGAGGGCAGGTTGTGGGCGTAGAACGCCGCACAACCTGCCCTAATTAATATCTCCTATTTCCCAAAGGCGTTCTACGTCTACAATCTGTTCTGACGGTCTCTCAAAGAGAGAGCGGCTTAATCATTGGTATGTACTTTTCCTTTTTGGAAAAATTAGATGTGTATATGGATAATATAGAATGTTCATCTTGAACAATTCCTTTCTCCTGCATGATAATGAAGTTCATATGAAGAAAGAGGATACTCTGCTGAGTAAAATATCAACCATTATGACCTTTTAAATGCTTCTTTTTGTTAAACGGAAATTATTTAATCATTATTAACATTGGATTTATTTTCTCTAGCTCCCGCTGGGCGCTTCGACTTTAATGCAACCTGTTTAAGTGTCTGATTATCAGATGTTGTATTAGTGTTTAAGAGTGTATAAATGTTTGCTTGCTATTTTTTACTATTGTAGTTTTGCATCAAAAATTTAATATTAAAATGCTTATGGCAAATATTATTGTATGCGATGCAAAAGAACTTCAAGCTCTAGTACGAGCGGAAGTAGAAGCGGCTGTTACTGCTGTATTGAGTGCTCAAAACAAGCAATCTCAAAAGAGAAATGTTGCTCCCGCTTACTTGGGGCGCAATGATGCAGCCGAACTGTTAAGAATTAGCCTCTCTACTTTAGGACGGTTAGTCCAACAAGGACATCTAAAATGTAGAAAAGTAGGTCGTAGGTCTCTCTTTCTTCTCTCAGATTTAGAAAAAGTAGTGCTAACGCTTAATCAGTAAACAACAATGGATGCAGTAAAAAGAAACGTACTGAATGAGCTCTGTAGACTTGTCCAAGAACATAACATCTCTTTCAAAAGTCTGGATAATGATAAAAGTAAAGCTGGTTTGATCGTAGAGGTGGTAAATACTGTCTTGTGGTTGGCTGATAAAGCAGAATCTGATTTTGTGTGGAGAGGTGGTACACATTATATATATGTGAAAACCCATTGGGAGCAGATAACTTCTAAAGAAATAACTCAGCTTCTTACAACTGTTGCTAATCTTGGGGAAATCCATGAGTATAAGGCAAAACACCATCGGTTTGGGGAAGAGTTGTATAAGCAATTCCGCTCGGTCGTGAAAGACATGGAGACTCAAAATACAGACGTTGTTAAAATAAATTGCGACAATGGAACAGTTGTATTTGGAGCTAATTTTGTAGAACTACGTCCTTTTGATAAAAGAGATTGTTTCTTTTATAAGTTGAATTATAGCTATAAACCTGATGCCACTGCTCCTGAATTCCAGCGAGTCTTGAATGAAGCTTTGCCTTTGGACGGACAAATGATATTACAAGAATATATTGCCAGCATTTTCTTTCCTCGTTTCAACCATCAGAAGGCTTTGCTTTTATATGGACATGGTGGAGAAGGTAAGAGTTTGATAATAAATATTATCTCTGCTGCCTTAGGGCGAGATAATGTTGTAGAGCGTTCTGTTGAGAGTTTGTGTGCAGAAGAGAGCCGTACAGTTGCTGATTTGGAAAACAAACTATTGAATATATGCTATGAAATGGGTTCTAAATTTAATATATCCAACTTTAAAAGGCTGGTATCCAAAGAACCCATGACTGCCAAGCGCCTATATATGGATCCGTATACTATATATGATTATGCAAGCCTACTGTTTGCTTGTAATGAACTACCTAAGAATATAGAATATACGAATGCGTATTTTAGAAGATTGATGATTCTACCTTTTCTCAATCAAATTCCGGTAGAAAAGCAAGATAGAACACTTGGCGAAAGAGTTATACAAAATGAACTGAGCGGAATCTTGAATTGGATAATCAAAGGTGCAGAGCGATTGCTTGCACAAGGTTGTTTCTCTAAAAGTGAATTGGTAGATAGAGCGTTAGCCGAGTATCGGGTTGACGCTGATAGTGTAGCGTCTTTCATTGATGATAGTAACTATGAAAAATCAACAGAAAACAAAGACTGTATGGCGCTCAAATATTTGTTTGAGGGATACATGAATTATTGTAGCGAATCAAACTGCCATGCGTGTTCACGCAAGACATTTTCGTCACGTTTAAAAGGGCTGGGGTTTCAATTAGTTCGTAAGTCACAGGGCATGTTTGTTTTTATTAAAAAAGTACCTCTTGATGTTACTGCTGCAGAAGAAATTAAATCGAATAAGGAATGGACTTTAGAAGAAGATTATTCATTAAAAAACATATTTATATGAAAAGAGATTACTATGATGAGCTTGCAAAAAGTGAGATATTGGATCATTAGTGTCCCGTTAAAATGGGACGAGTTAAACAATTAATCAAAAAGCCCCGGAATCAGGGGATCATTTAGATCTTTGACATCATTGAAATTAGTCTTGTCGAACAGGTCACGCAAGTGGGTTTTGTCAGTCAATGATATGCTGAGAATTTGTAAAACTTCATAGGTTGAACGTTTCAACTTCATATCATGTTGGACAATAGCCACAAGACAGTACGTGATAATAGCCACACTGATTTGTATGCGAACAGCGTTCTCTGTTGTGCCCCAGAATTTCTTTATCTTGAGATGCTGCTTGAGCCATTTGAAGAACAGCTCGATTAACCATCTTTTCTTATAAAGATCGGCGACATCCAGTGCAGAAAGTTGTTTTGCATTCGTCAAAAAAGTGAACTCACGGTCATCCTCTTCGTCGTAATATCGGACGAGTCTGAATGACTCAGGATATTTTTTCTCGGAGAGATATCCGGTCAGTTTCACTTCCGCATCTGTCATTATGTTCTTTGGCATTCTTCGCTTCCATCTGACTGTCTTATACTTTAAGTTCGTCTTGGCTCTGACAACAAAGAAAGAGTCTGTAAGATGTATCCTATAGAGTTCTTTAAAGGAGTCATAAGCCCTGTCGAATATATAATAAGCATTTGGTTCATAATGGATTGAAGACATTGCTGTGGAATCATGCTTTGATGCAGTAGTTACAGTATAGAAGGCAGGAACTTGTGCTTCAATGTCGTATAAGACATGAGCTTTCACCCCTCCTTTCTTGCTTCGGAACTTTGCCCATGGGAATGTTGCAAGACACAACGGAATCGTTGTTGAATCAAACGCATATTTCTTTCCGGAAATGTCAAGGATGTTGGTCGTCCGCTTCTCGCAGGCTTCCTTCATCATATAGAATGCAAAGTCTTCGAAGATTCTGTAATCACGGTTCTGGTTCGCTGTCGCAAGAGTTGTCTTGGCTATCGGTTCACGACCTAAACCAAGATGATATTGCTTGGCCCTATGCGCCTCGAAAGCAACGACTAAGTCTCGCAGGCTCTCACGGTTACTCAGTTGTCCAAACATCATCGCGAGCATCTGATTCCAGCAAGTGAAATGTTTCACATATCTGTTGCCATCATACTTGCGAACATAGTTGTTGAACTGAGTCCTGTTCAGAAAAGCGGTTAATTGAGAGAATACGTATTTGTCTTGGAACATAGCAGCCATTTGTATTAGACTGCAAAGTTGCAAAATCAAGTCCGTTTCATTTCAAAAAAACGTGTAATTGACTATATTTCAATAATTTCAAAGAACTATTTATCCACTTTTACGGGACAGTAGTGATATTGGATATTAAAACAGAGTGCGAGCATACTAAATCTTGTGTTGCTTGTATAAGGAGAAGTGAATGTGGACATGTAAACCGAAGTGAAAAGGCTAAAAGATATTATTGCTTAGATCGCAATAGGAAAAAGATTACATTGCCTCCTTATATTATCCTGCAATATATTCACGTATTGACTAAGGGGTGCGGATTTGATAAAGATGCAGTAATTGAGATTGTTGACGATTGTACAAAGTACATTGTCTCAGAAAATAGAGATAAGCTAAAGGCTGTTGCAATGGAGCTGATTCTGCCGGATGAAAGCTATCAATACTTGTGGTATGATTGAAAAGATAGGGAGAATGAGGCGTTTCATTCTCCCTATCAAGTTTAACATTCGTATCTTCTTCGGTAACGTGTGATCTAATCCTTTTACTCTCCAAATATATAAGTAAAAACTTATGATTATTATGAATGAATTCTTAGTATTTGATACAATAAAGATTGTGACACATAGTACCTATCTCAAAGCATTGGATAAATCAGCCTTTACAACTGATATTGATTTGTCGGATGAAAGAACTATAAGGTCAGTAACCTTTAATTCTCAGAGAAATAGAACTATTGTTCCATTTGAATTGTATATCCATGCCAATTTATTATCAGGAAAGATGAGCATTGAATTTTCTTCTAAAGTATTATGGGAAGATTATCCTAAATTAATATCTTCTGAAACATTTGCTCAGTGTTTGCAGAATATAAACGAAACAGGAATCTGTGCATTGGATATTGACCGTATCATGGAAGACTGCTATGTTACCAAATTACATATTACTAAAGATGTTGAATTAGAACTTACGCCAGCTATATTGGATAGCCTGAATCTTTGTACAGGCAATTTTCGGCGATATGACTGGAAACGCTATAAAACAGCTATTTTGTTCTCCAAGAATGTTAAATCATCGAATAGTAAAGAAGCGATAAGTATCTACGATAAGGGAGTGGAAATAGTGCAAGCTAAAAATAGAGGATTCTTGGGGTTGGTAGAAAATGCTGATAAGATTATTGAATATTTTGTTGGGAAAACCCGCTTTGAAGTTAAACTTGAAAATATGAGCAAAATAAAGAAAGAGCTAGGAATTAAAGATACTAGCTTAAAATCAGTGTTTAGTGTAAAGAAAAATGTAGTTCTTTCTCAATTTGATAAGATATTTACGGAAAGAGCCATCTCAAACAAAGTGAAAATAGAAACCCTTTTGGACTTTGGCATATGGAATATTGTCTGTAATTATAATGGAAATCTAAAGGCTATTGAGCAAGAAATAAAAGATTTGGGAATTTATGGAAAAGGATCAAGAGCCGCTTTCGGAAGGACAATGAAACGGATAAAGGAAATGGCTCAAATATGGGGTAATCAGGAAATGGAAAAGGATGTTGTTCTTGAAAAGGTACGCTGTCTATTAAGCCAATAACTAATAAGGTATAAACGTGCTACATATGACGAGGCGTCATATTGGATTAGTAAAGTCATATACTTGAAAATCACAATATGACGCCTCGTCATATCTGATAAGGACGGAACGATTCTTGAAAATCTTCTCTGAATATAAAGCAATAACTAATGAAAATATACATCTCAGGACAGATAACAGGACTGAAAGAAAAAGAGGCAAAAATCTATTTTGACAGAGCTGAAAAAATGTTACTAGAAAAAGGTTATAATCCGGTAAATCCAATGCGTATCAATCCTCCGATAAAAAATAAATCATGGAAAGATTACATGATAGATGATTTGAGGCTTTTATTTGATTGTGAGGCGATTTATCTTATTGATAATTGGCAGATGTCTAAAGGGGCAAGAATCGAATATTATATTGCGAAAGAGCTTGGAATGAGTATAATAGAGACTATAGAATAATTATTAACTAAAAACATTATTGTATGAATAAAAAGGAATTGGTAGATGCCATTGCAGAGGAAACGGGAATGAATAAAAAAGAATCTCGAAAGCTACTCAACGTAATAATTGGTATTGTCATTGAAGAGATGAAAAAAGATGGGAAACTGCTTCTTATGGGGTTCGGAACATTCTTTGTAAAACAAAAGCCTGCAAGGAGGGGAATGAACCCTAGCACTTTTGTGCCTATTGAGATACCTGCAAAGAGAGTTGTGTATTTTAGACCTAGCGCTTATTTGAATTCTTTGTTGAAGCGAAAAAGAGGACGAAAGCGGATAGTCAGAAACTAAAGTTTATTTGCTGAACCAGTTGTGCCTTGCCGCTCCTGTAAGCTATTAAGTTTTAGAGTTGATCGGAGGGAAAAAATCAGCAGGTGAGCAATTAAAATCTTTAGCAATGAGATAAAGTTGATGTACACTATATTTAGTATCAGAGTTTTCACTTTCAACTTGTCCTATGAAACCAGCGGAACAATCTAATATCTCAGCCATACCTCGCTGAGATACTTTTAGTTCTTTCCTCTTTTCTTTAATCTTATTAATCACAAATAAATCGATCTCTGACTTCATAAAACATTGTTTTTGAATTTGTAAAGATGAAAAAAAGATTTATCTTTGTGCTTAGAAATGCTAAGCAACGCAAGAAAAACTATGAGTATGAACAAAAAAATAATGCAAAAGGGTTGGTTTTATGAATATGAGGTTGAAGAAAAATATCGAAGAAGCTATAATTGCGAACTTACAGATGTGCGTTACGTGTTAGGGGAACAATTCGATACGGATAAACGGAATGTATTGATTTGTATTGGCGTCAATCCTAGTATGGCAATGCCAAACTTCCTTGATCCAACACTAAGGAGAGTGCAAGCCTATACAAAAAAAAGCGGTGAATATGGAGCATGGTACATGTTGAATGTCTATCCGCAAAGAGCGACTAATCCAAATAATATGGATACAGATGATAATTATTGCATGGAGATTCATCTACGTAATCTTGCAGCCATAGAAGAACTGTTATCTACTATTGAACAGGCAGATGTGTGGTGCGCTTGGGGTGCGGTTATTGACGATACAAAACGGACATACTTGTCTGAACTGTTATTCGGAAATGAAGATAAGAACATACAAGGTATAATCAGTTTGTTCAGTGGAAATTATCATTTCAAAGCATATGGGGCTACTATAAAGGGCTATCCCAAGCATCCCCTTTTGATAGAAAAAGAAGCCAAATTGAAAGTTTTAAACGAAGTGGGATTGGAAGAATTATCAGATAGAATTAAAAAAGTATTATACGATAACTAATAAAATTATTAATTTATTAAACAACAAATTATGAAAGTAAAAGTGTTTTTATGGTTGTAGGAGCTTTGTTTTTAGCTTCTTGTGGAGGTAATAAACAGACGAAATCGGAAGATAAGACTGTTGAGTTGAAACCTTATGAGAAAAAAGTAAAAGGTTATTTGTCGGATGTCTTTGAGGTTGTTGAAGGTACATATAAAATGGAATGCAAACGCAATATGTTTCTTGAAGGACAAATACAAATAAAAATTAAATCCATAGGTAAAGGAGAGCCATCAGATTATGGATTCCATGATGGCAATCATGGACCACTCTTCTTAACCGTTTGTAATAAGGAAGGACAACCTATAGCTAATTTTACGGATATACCAAGTAGTTTTGAGGCTGATGGGCTTCTAAAAGATATGGTCTCTAAAGAAGGGGATGAAAATTGGATACTATTTAAAGATTTCCTAAAGGACATACTACCCGAAGATGCTGCTACATTTTTTATCACTAGCAAAAAGATTGAAAAAGATAAGAGGGGCTCATTAGCAAGTCGTAATAATGAAAGCGAAGATAACGATGAAGATGATACACTCTCTGATACAGGTGATAAAAAATGGGACAAAATGCTAGACGACTACGAAGCATACGCTGATAAGTATATAACAATGATGAAAAAGGCAAATGATGATGATAGCTTGGACGCATTATTTGATTATCCCGACTTACTTGAAAAAGCAAAGAAGTTAGAGAAGAGCTTGAAAGAAGCTGAAACATCAAAATCATTAAGCTCAAAACAAGTGAAACGGATGGCTAAAATTCAAGTCAAAATGATGAATGCCATGTCTGAAATGAATGATGACAGCGAGTTGTGAGAAGCGAGACATTGAAGTTATGGCGTCCCCACAAACCTTATTGAAAAATCCTAAAATAAGGTATAGATATATTTTTAGAGAAGCCGCTGCAGCATCATTGTAGCGGCTTTTTCTGTGAGCTATGTAGGAAATGATATATGCACTATGATTACTTTGCGACATTAAGACTAAATAAGGAAAAGAATATGAGAAGGTTAAATATATTCAAGTATAAACATGTAAGTGAGGATGCTATACAATCTGGTTTTACAGAATTGGATAACATCACATGCGGTTGGAAAAATGGGGAACTAATTGTGATTGCCGGACGTCCGGCAATGGGAAAAACGGCATTTGGATTGTCGATGATAAAAAATATCGCTATTCTTAATAGGGTTCCAGTTGCTTACTTTAGCCTTGAAATGTCTACAGTACAATTTATGAATAGGTTTTTATCAAACATAAGTGGTATCGAACGGTTCAAGTCTAAATTATACAATAAAAAAGAACAAATCTTATTGGATGAGGCAGAAAAAGTAATAGACAATGCTCCTGTCTTTTTGGATGACACGCCTGCGTTATCAATTTATGAACTTCGTACTAAAGCATTTCGCCTTGTGCGAGAATATCAAGTAAAGCTAATAATAATTGACTATCTCCAATTGATGAATGCCGGTGGTATGACTTTTGGTAATCGTGAAGAAGAGGTTAGTGCAATTACTCGTTCACTCAAAGCATTGTCTATGGAATTGAATATTCCTATCATTGCTTTCTCTCAGTTAAATCGTGGTGTAGAATCACGTGAAGGCATTAATGGAAAACGTCCTCAATTAAGTGATCTTCGAGAATCCAGAACTATTGAACAAGATGCGGATATGATTTGCTTTATTCATCGTCCCGAATGTTACCATATATACCAAGATGAAAAAGGGAATGACCTACATGGGATGGCTGAAATCATAGTGGGTCAATGTAAAAACCTGAGGGGTAAATTTATAAATTGTTATCTTTGTCTCCAAATTCATAGCTTATGGAATTAAACGGTTATCGCCTTCTTCTTCCTGAAGGCACTTTAGACTACTTTGATCTTGTTGATGTGAAGGAAAGCGTAAATGAAGTTGTGATCTACCTTGAGGAGAAAAATATCGTTCCTGAGAAGTATACAGATCAGGATATTGAGAGTAAAGGCTTTTATGATCCTGTTATTGTTCAGGATTTTCCTCTTCGTGGCAAGAAGGTCTTCCTTAATATTCGTCGTCGTCGCTGGCTCTTAAAGAAGCATAATGAGTATATCTCCCGTAACTGGCGTATGGTGGCTGAAGGTACTCGTATGACGCAGGATTTTGCGTCTTTTTTAAAAGAACTGTATTGATAACTATCCGATCAGTTGCAAGCTCTTAGGTGTTTTATATGGAGTTGACGGGGATTTATTGGAGCGTCAATACCGTAACCATCTAAGTGGTTATCTCCATTGGGACCAACTTGTTCATGCAGAGGATTGGCTACTATTCGAAAAGAATATCGGTGCTTATATCTGTATTGATGAGGTAGCCCTCTCGCGTGGGGAACTCTATACTGTACTGACCAATAAAGAAGCTCACGGTGGTAAAGGTAGTATGATTGCCATCATTAAAGGTACGGACGTTCATACGGTCACTTCTGTCCTGCTTAAGCTCTCCCGTCGCCGCCGTTACCAAGTGCGCGAGATAACCTTGGATATGGCTCCTAACATGGAGCAGATTGCACGCATCTGCTTTCCTGCGGCCAAACGTGTTACCGATCGCTTTCACGTACAGAAGTTAGCTTATGAAGCTGTGCAGGAGATGCGTGTAAAAGCTCGCTGGGAGGCTTTGGATGAAGAGTCCACTCAGCTTGCTTATGCAAAGGCCTGTGGAAAGATGTATCATGCACCTGTTTTCGCTAATGGAGATACAAGAAAGCAGTTGTTAGCGAGAAGTATTTATCTGCTTTACAAGAAGGAATCCTTATGGACTCAGTCTCAAAGAATACGGGCTGAAATTCTTTTCAAGGAATATCCCGATATAAAGAAAGGATATTATCTGTCTATGCGGTTAGGCTTAATCTATCATCAGTGTAAGTTTAAGGATATTGCTTTGACAAGGCTGGCAAGGTGGTATGATGAAGTAGATAAATCGGGGTTCCTCACCTTTGGAAGGGTCGCACGTTCTATACAAACACATTATCTGGATATAATCAATTTCTTTGAAAGGAGGGCAACCAATGCCGCAGCAGAGTCATTCAATGCTAAAATCAAAGCATTTAGAGCACAGTTCAGAGGAGTAAGAGATAGAGCTTTTTTCTTATATAGACTTGCTAAATTATATGCTTAAATATAAAATCCCTCAGATTGTTACGTTGACCCGAAAATACACACGGTCATGGAGAGAAGGGTAGCAAGTGATATTCTGTTGAATGCTTTCCATGAAAGATACTCACCATTCGAAAAATGTGCTGTAAAATTCAGTACCGTTGCCAGAATTGTCAGGGTAGAAAGTGTTGCCGGAAAGATATACTGTGAGTCAATCATAGTTAAAAGGATTTGGTAAGGCCATTAACGAAAAATCCTTGAATTTCATTGAAATTCAAGGATTACATCATTTTTAAAAGTGGTGCCACCAGGAATCGAACCTTTTGCTTTGGTTTATTCTAACTCCTTGAATGACTGCACATTTATTACTTTATCTTTTATGAAAGCCATTGAATTAGCATCACACTAAATTCATCGCTTTTCTTGACTAATCTGGTAATCTTTATCTCTTTGAGATTGCAAAGATAATAAAAAGGTTCGATTTCTGCAAACTAATGCATATTTTTTTTGCCTGTTTTTTGTCAACGATGTTGTTTATATCTATAGTCTCTGCCTACAGTGTCATTGAAACAGTAATTTGTATCTGATGTAAATAAAGACATTGTGTTTCCGCATATGCTTTATTAATAATCAAGTGCTTATTAGATTTTTTCTTTATTTCCTATACTTCTTGCATTATTTGTACTCCTATTCTATTACTGATAGCCGTTTCTACGGCATCGTAAATTTCAGTTTTCGTTGTCTCTATTGATACGATAAGTGAATATTTGATAACATTATCAACATTAGCTAATTTCCTTTCTTTCCACCATCCTTGGCCTGGATAAATAATTATCTGCCCGCAAGAAGCCAATTCAGCGGCCGTACATTCAATCCAGTCAGATTGTACAGTACCTTGTTCTCTACGTTGTTGTTTGATGGTCCATCTGTTAGTATCATTGTCAGTTCTCTTTTCTCCTTCACTTTTATTTCTTCTGCAAAGAAACTCTTCCATACTCTCGCTTGCACTTTTCAAGTCGAAATGCAGCGTAGCAGATGGATAACGATACTTGTTGCTTCTTCCCGCATATCCAGGAGACGGCTTTACATAATAAGATAGTGTGATTCTTATTTTTACATTTTCTTCTCCCATTTGTTCCAGCACCTCTGTTGGCCAAGGCAAATCATAAAAGTGCAATTGATTATAGGTGTTTGAACCATCTTTTTCCCAATAGGGTATTAACTCATTTTCAAATATAAACGTTGCATATTTTTCATTACTGAATAAGGCCGTCTCTTCATCAGGAACGCCATAGCCGCATAAAGGTATAATATCCTTGATATTACCGATACGTATCATTTCCGGTGTCCATTTGGCAGAATGTACCATCATGCCACGAACAGACAACATGGAAAGAGCTGGTGTTGCTGTTTTTATTTTTGCCGCAAGACGTGTCGCTAATGCTGTAGCCGCACTTGTGGCATGGAACTGTTCCAATGATTCCGCCAAATCTTGGCAGGTAGTAATCAAACTTAAATCAGGATGTGTCGTTGTTTGAAAAACAGGATGATAGGCTATATTACCTCCTTCCATGACTATTTCAGGCTTATTGCAACCATTTCTCCAACTCCACGAACTTCTTGACATGGGTGACAGATTCCCTGGAGCTGCCAGTGCCTTGTAGCTTTCATCTGTTACTATCGTTTTCTCCGTATATGCTCCGACTGTTAATGCGTTCCATGCTTGAGCCGGACTTTGTACAGCATTGGCTTTGCAGGACTCCAGATAATTTGTGGCATCTACTTCAGGGGGCTCAATGTTGCCCGCTGAAACGAGCACCAAGCGGTCACACTTGCCATTATGGTATATGCTTTCATCCAATGACGCAGAACTTGACGTTGACTTTCCGTCATACGATGTACCATCAGTTACAGCCATACATTGTATAGATGCCCCCATAGTCTGAGCCTGATAGATAGCATCTTCAATTACCGCTCCATAGAAATCCGGATCTGTTGTATGACCGTTCTCAACAATCTTCACGGAAGCCAAGTCCTGTTCTATGATTATCGGACCTCCATGTCGATAAGTTATATCCGTCAAATCTCCATAAAGCATAAGTCCGGCCATACCTGTACCATGGTCACTGTGGTCTGTTGTATCCGGCACGCTGATAGCACTTTTCATTCTGTCATTAGGAAGAGCAGGTGCCAGCAGTTTATGGGCATTGTTGACGCCTGAGTCCAACAAGCCTATTCTTGTACTGTCTTTATCAAGCGCAAATTGGATTTCTCCTTCAATCAGTTCACTCCACTCGCGACTTTCGCTCCGATTTTTTATAAGTATCGATGGCTGATGATAGGGACGCACTCCTTCTATATAACCGATAGATAGCGGTAATTCACATAACTGTTGTTTGGTTGCTTTTATCATCCAAACATCTACTCCATCAAAATCCAAATGATTTTTACCTGCTTTTAAGATAGCAAGTTTATCCAAGACATCTGATAATTTTACTGTGTCATATTCCTTTGTTTTGGTTATCCACAACTCGAATAAAAAGGCTTTATTATCAGGTAGTTTATCGAAATCTTCTGTAGATGTATAGAGCGCATGTATATCTGCCGGCTTAATGGCGTTGATAGGTTCAATCAAGCCTGTATTTTTAGGTTTGCCTGTTTTCGTATTATACTTTTCATCGGCATACTCGTCTGCCTTCTTGCTCAGCCAATCTTTTTTTTCATTTTTGATATATACGGTTACATCAACATTTCCGTCACTTTTATCTTCGGAGATTTTCAGAATGGATGCTCCACTACTTTGGGCTAACTTTTGGGGAACCAATTTGGGAGACATGTCAAGGTTTATATACACACCATCCGCAGACGGTAAACCACACTTTTCCCTTTCAGAAAGAGCCGTGATGGCATATTCAACGACTGCATTATAGCTTTCCTTGATAAATGCAGCATGTTCTTGTCTGTTCCTTTCAGGAATAACAGGTGGTGGTACAACCTTTGCTCTTGGAGTGAAAGAACGGGGTTCTGCTATTTGGTTACCTAAGAAAAAATGTTCCTTTTGCATATTATCTCCTTATTCAACTTATTTCACGGCAAAGTTGATTCCGTTTGTCAACGACCATCTTTACCAATTCTATATTCATTGGCACATCATTTAACAAAGATTCTTTGAATATATCAGAACATACCATTTTTATCTCTGCATGGCTCATACCTTCAAACAGAGGTGCTGCCATGGAATAATCAAGTTCTTTAGCCGCATATAGATATTCACGCAACAGATGAATACGTTGTCCGGAGTCTGGCAAGCGATATTCAATAACGTCATCAAAACGTCGAAACATCGCTTTGTCTATCGAATCAATGGCATTTGTCGCTGCTATAATGAAACTGTCTGATGAGTCACGTTCCAACAATTGAAGAAATGTGTTGAGTATTCGGCGCTGTTCACCTACTTCATTTTCCATTCCACGCTGAGCACCGATAGCATCGAATTCATCAAAAAGATAGACTGCGGGAACCTCATCTATAAAATCAAAGATACGGCTAAGTTTCTGTCCTGTCTCACCCATGAATTTTGTAACGACTTTCTCTGTCCTCACAATAAATAAAGGAAGATTCAACTCTTTAGCCAATACTCCTGCTGTCATAGTCTTGCCTGTCCCAGGTACGCCATAGAGCAATAATTTGCGGCGATTGGCAAGTCCATATTTTCTAAGTTCTTCTCTCTTTGTAAATTCTTTGATGACTCTTTCTATCTTTTCTTTCAATGTTTTGTCCGTCACCATATTTTTCAAGCAATCGTATGTCTCAACTTGAAGCAATAAGTCATCCACATCTTTATTACGTGGAATAAGCTTTAAAGCACTAAAAGATGTTTTTCTTTGACTTAAAAGCTCCTGGATGGTTCTTGCTAATACTGCATGACCATTCTTTGCCTCTACAGCAGAAATCTGGAGAGCAACTTTTCTAAATTGTGCATCATCGTTATTCAGATGATTACGTATCAAAGACAATATTTGGTCCGCATTTGCCATCTATAAATCAATAATTATTGCTTTGCAAAATTACTATTTTTCCGTCTAATTCCCTAATATATTATCAAATATCACCAATGTCGCCAAACTTTTTGAGGAATGTTTATAGTTTGTATAACAGATTTATGATTTAAGGAGTGTATGTAAAACACACAAATAGTAATGGAAATGATAAATCATATGGTAACATGTTTTTATATTAGGTTGCTTGTCGTCTAATGACTTTTGATGCCATCTGATGACACTGTTTTGTCTGTTTCGGGTATAAAGCGGTTCTTTGTCCTATGTGTTAATCGTGAATTAATTCATGAAAAAGATATGTCATGAACATACAGGAAGCAAAGAACATCAGGCTTGTTGATTTTTTAGCTGGATTCGGACATGAACCGGTAATACAGCGTGGGAACAGCGTATGGTATAAATCGCCCTTCAGGACGGAAAAGGAGGCCTCTTTCAAGGTAGACCTCCATAAGGAACTATGGTATGACTTCGGTCTGGGGAAAGGAGGGGATATTATAACATTAGCCAAGGAGATTTATCGGACACAGGATGTAAGCCGTGTGTTACGGTGTATTGAGGATAAAAGGACGGTTTTGAAGCCGGCTACTGTCTCCTGCCCTTTTGAAAAAGCGTATCCCGCCTTTCAGGACTTGAAAATCACGCCTCTTGCCAACCGGATACTGCTTGCCTATCTGGAGGAACGGTGCATTGATACGGAAACGGCCCGAAAAGCATGCAAGGAGGCTCATTTTAAGCGGAACGGGAAAAATTATTTTGCCATCGCTTTCCCTAATATTTCCGGAGGGTACGAGATACGGAACAGGTATTTCAAGGCTTGTATCGCTCCCAAGGACATCAGTTGTATCATCAGCTCACCGGAGAGCGGGATTTGCTATATTTTTGAGGGGTTTATGGATTTTCTGTCTTTCAGGGCGGCTTTTCCATCCTTGGAAGAGGGGGATTATATAGTGTTGAATTCTGTCAGTAACTTACAGAAAGCTTTTTCTTTCCTTTCACGATATGATGGCATCTGTTGCTGTCTGGACAATGATACGGCCGGAAAAAATGCGGTGCAGGCATTAAAGGAGAAATACGGAATCCGTATATGCGATCTCTCGCATGAATATTCCGGATATAAGGACCTGAATGAATATCTGTGCGGGAAAAACAACCGGCTCCATAATAATAGAGGAATTGAAAAGACAGTCTGATGGTGTACCCTCGTTTCCTTCCTGCCGCACGTGGCAGGAAGCGGGTTGATTTTTAATGCGGCGATACTGTGTTAATAGTAGAATGTGGTCAGATGTGTTTTATGGTCTTTTACAATCTTTACTTCCTGCATCTGTCCGTATATCTCACGCACGGATACCGGACAGTCCATCTTTTCCCATTCTTCCGGGGAAATCCTCATGTCGGAATGCCTGAAACATAGCATGACCATTTCCGGAGAACCCTCTTCTGCGAATATGAAACCTTCATGGTCGTCGACAAACTGCCTGAGTCCATCCTCATCCTTGCAGGATATTTCTCCGGTGTACATATCCCCGCCCGGCCGGGTGTTTTTGCGGATATGGATTTTGAACCATTCCCGGCTTTCCGGATGTTCAGGTGCGTCACACTCCCACAGGGCTATTTTCGCATCGTAGTAAACCTCCCCGTTTTCACATGCCCCGTAATGCCCCCAATGCTTGAAACGGCCGGTAGTCCATGTATTGAACCTTACATCGCCTGCCTTTACCAACACGCACTCATCGCCATGCATATCGCATTTGATGCCCTTTTTATCCCGGGACACGAACGGGACACAGGAGAAATTCCGGAGCACGATGTTATCTCCATACACGGCATCTACGAAGAACGGCCGGGAACGTTCACCGTATCCGGAAATAAAGAACAGGCTGTCACCTGTACGGGGATACCGGTCGGAACGTGTCTTTTCGATGTGTTCCACCATTGCGTTCGCTTTCTCTATGTCTTCCTGGACAAGCCCGTGCATCCGGTCATACCAGTAGTTCAGGCGGATGAACGTTTCCTTGCAATACTTGTTTTTTGTTTGGATCATGGTCTTTTTTATTTTATGGTTAAACATGCCCGGCTTTGGTAAAGCCGGTATTTCTTTTCTTATATGCATCCGTTTGTCTTTTGCCCTGATTGTGCAAGGCTTGGCGAAAAAATACCGCAGCGAAGCGAGGATGATTTTTTCAGCCAACCGGTCCAAAGGACCGCCTTGCTCGATCAGGGGCAAAAGGCTACCTTTGCAGGTAAGAAACAGAAATGCGGAACACTGCTTGATTCCAAGGTGGAAAACCTTTGCCTCGCAACCTGATATATCCCCCCAATAAAATCCGGCAAGGAAAATCTGTTTTTAAAAGATTCCTTGGTTCATATGTCTTACATTGAACAGTATAAGGAAGCACTTGAAGTCCGGATATTTCCCAAACGGACATTACCGGTTATCAAACGCCTCCACCCTGTTTCTTTCCAACAAAGCAAGGATGTCCTTCTCCTTATATAGTAATTTGCCTCCTATCTTGTAGTAAGGCAGTTTGCCGTTTATCCTGTACTCTGCCAGCGTCCTGCGTGTCAGTTTCAACTGTTCGGCAAGCTCACAATCCGTAATGTAACGTTCTCCGTTCAGAACCGGACGTAATTTCTCCTCCTGCTTGTCCAGCATTTCGGACAGGCTGTCTATGCTCCGGAAAAAACGAATGATTTCCGGGGTTTCTTTGGTCAACAGGGATTGGATCATCTTGCTTTTAAGGGGTTATACGGTGAATGTTGTTTTCCATAAAACAGATAATATCCTGACGCTTGTAATACACCTTACGGTCTATATAACTGTAAGGGATGGCCCTGCTTCTGCGAAGCTGCAACATCTTTCTTGGAGAGACGTCCATGAGCATACAAGCCTCCTGGTTGTCAATCCAGTCGTCCATACCGGATACGCAACTTCCGCATGTTTCACACATTTTTTGGGCAACGGCTTCCAGAGCCTCATTCATTTCCATGAATGTTTTAGCCTCGATACATACAAACTCCATAAACTTCATTTTTTGTCGGATACGAAAATATGAAAGGGAACATTCATGTCCAAAAGGATGTCGTCAAATGACATCAGATGTCATTAAACGTCATATGTAACAGAGGGCTGCAGGGGCAAACTTCAGGAAAATGCTCTGAAATAAATATTATCAACCATATATGTTGAATACCTTGTGTGGAAGCGTCATCAATTTATCCGGTTTTAAGAATATAGGCGGGGTGGTATCTGTAACTTGTAAAGTTTACATTACGGACTTTACAATTTTACACTTCAAAATTTTACACATACCATCCACTGATAAAAATTACGCAATGTTATTTGCTTGATTATCAACAGAATGTGATATATAACTAAGTTAATACCGGCACTCCGGCATAGATTTTTCACTAAAGATGGCATATACTCTCGAAAGTGCGCACAAGAAAGGGTATTTCAGTAATAACCTTTAAAAGACAGGAGAGATACGCCATGATGTATATAGACAATGAAGTGCTTGAGAAGATGATAATGACCATAGTGGAAGGTTTTGACCGCATAGAAAAGAAGCTGGACAGGATGGGGCGTGTGAAGGATTTCATGAACGGGGACGAGCTGCTGGACAATTATGATATAGCCAGGCTGCTCAACGTGTCGCTGCGGACAGTCGCCCGTTACCGGGAAAAGGGGCTGATCCGCTATTACCAGACGGACGATAACGGAAAGAACTTCTACAGAAGCTCGGAAATACAGGAATTCTTGCTGAAACGCGGAAAGAAAAAATGAACGTGGGGGTATCAATATGCGGAAGTTATGCTAACTTTGTTTCATAAACAGTTGTTATGAAGACAAATACCAATTCCAGATATGCCGTCGCAGTCCTTATTGACGGGGATAACGCCTCCTTTGAGAAGATGGAGGATATAATGGGCTTTGTTTCCCGTTATGGGGATGCCATCGTGAGACGAATTTATGGAGACTGGACGAAGAAAGCGCTTTCCGCGTGGAAGGAAACTGCCCGGGAGCATGGATTCAGGCTTGTACAGGCTTCCTCCCATGCTCCCGGAAAGAACACGACGGATATTGCACTGGTCATAGACGCGATGGATATCCTTCGTGACGGGCGGGCGGACTGTTTCTGTCTGGTAGCCAGTGACGGTGACTACAGCCTGCTTGCCCAACGGATACGGGAAGCCGGATTGAAGGTGCTGGGATATGGGGAGGGCAAGACTCCCGTATCGCTGGTACGGTCCTGTTCCGTGTTCCTGTATGCCGACCGGAAGGAAAACAAGGTTTCGGACAATACTCCCGAATTCTTTATCCGAAGGGACATGGAGTATTTTGACAAGGCTTTTGAGCAAGCGGCTGACGGCAAAGGGGAGGTGTCCCTTTCGCTGATCGGCGGCGCATTGAAAAAAATGATGCCCAAA
Organism: Bacteroides stercoris ATCC 43183; assembly: GCF_025147325.1. Lineage (NCBI taxonomy): Bacteria > Pseudomonadati > Bacteroidota > Bacteroidia > Bacteroidales > Bacteroidaceae > Bacteroides > Bacteroides stercoris. Next base: position 3,753,596 of record NZ_CP102262.1, on the reverse strand, counting down.
TTCAAGGTCAGGAGATATGGATGCAAGACATTGGGCAAACTCTATGAAAGGCTGGACCGGTATGAGCTGGTCATGACGGAAAAGGGAGTGGCAAGTGCCGTGCGGCTGAAAGGCTGAACCGCACGGCGGGAACAATCAGGAATCGTCAGTTTTCTTTTATGCATGGTAAGGATGCATAAAAGAAAACTGACGTTTATTGTCTATATCGGAATGGGATTTATCCGTAGTGTATCGAGATTGAGATAGGCTCCCCGGTAGAATGTCCTTCCTTCCCTGAGCATACGCCACAGGATGTCGCAGCCGGTTTGTGCCAGTATGGAATTGATGAAAAGGTCCTGCTTCTGCAAGGCTTCCGCCAGCGAGCAGCTCGGCCCCGAATCCTTTTCCTTGATGGTGGAGTAGCGTACTTCTTCGGTAATGACATTCATGCGGGGAACGGGCAGGTATTCGTTGGAGACGGGCTGGAGAATCTTGCCACGGATGTTTCCTATCAGGACCTGTCCGGTGGTCCGGGCATTGCCGAAGTCCATCCAGTATATGGGCGACCGCTCGTTGTTGGAAGTGTGTTCCCGGTGTTTCTTCAGGAACCGCCAGAGGTTCATCCGGGAGCGGATGTTGTCGGTGCAGGTGACGATGATGTTCGCCAGGGCGGGCTCTTCCCGGTCTGCGGAGGCTTTCAGCGGATAACGCTGCCCTTTTGCCTCCCACGAGAAGCCGAAAAAACGGTTGATGCGGGTCACAAGTGCCGCAGCCTTGTTCAATCCGAGTTCCGATCCGCTGAACAGCTGGCGTCCGATGTTCGCTTCCGTGACGGTATCGGGGTCGAAGACCGTCACGTGCAGTCCCGGATGTCCTAGCGCCTGTAATGCCACGCTTATCCGCGCCAGGCCGGTGGCCACCTGTGAGCCTGTTCCGCCCGCACCGATTACGAAGATGGTCACGGGATGGTAGGGATTGAGCAGGTATCTGTCTGTATAATGAATCTTTTTCATGCCAGTAAGTCTTTAAGTTGTTTGTTCATGGGGTTCAGTTCGTTCTCGTCAAACGGATTGGTGCGTGCCTTTTCCGTTACCGAGACCAGGTTGCTTCCGGTCGGGTTCCTGTTTCCTCCCAGATGGGAGAATTCGCTGAGCCAGAAACGTTTTTCCCAATACTCGAGGAGTTTTGAGAAAGTCATGTCTTCCGGGGGAGTCAACGCGGCGTTTCCCAGACAAACACTGCTGCCCGTGACATTGAAGAAAGGGGCGAGGAAAAGCGGGCTGTTTTCCACCGGTTTTTCCCCCTTGTAGGAGAAAATGTCCAGCCTGCCACCGGAAACCTTGTAGATCACGCCGGGCACATGGAATATCCCGTCAGGAATATTCAGGCTTCCGGCAAAGAACATCTGCCGTTTTCCCGGAGGATTGTACCAGATATACCTCTCGTGCCCCTTACGGGTATCACACCACAGCATGTTGGCGGGGATTTTCCCGTGCGGCACGTTCCGCCTGTCATCCGTATAGGATTCCACCAGGGAGTCCATGAACTCATAGGTGACAGGCATGGCAGCCTCCATCCTGCCCCTGTCATTGATGGGATGCAGTTCGAGGTAATGCATTCCGTTCCCATAGCGGTTCTCACGGTATTCATACGCGATCAGTGCCGCCTTGGGCACCATCACCTGTTGTAATTTATTGGTCAGTTCATTCATATCGTTCATTTTAGAAGTTGTCAGCTATATGTTTTGTAAAACGTGCCAGCCATTTTGAAAGCTTTTCCGGGTAGTCGCCCATTTGGAAGAGACAGTCCGTTTCCGGTGTCAGGAACCTGTATGTGACCGGGGTAAGGGCATAAGTCTCCTGATAGTCCGAATTCATAAATCCTTCCATGCATTCAGCCAGCGTGTCACGGGTAGAGTAGACCAGCATGACCTGGCTTTCCATTCCCACCGGGTAAAAATCACGCTCCTCCTCATACGCCCAATCGTACAGGTAGTCTGTGAGGTTCGGGCTTTCCGGGGTGATCAGTGCCATACCCTCCCTTATCAATTCCAGTAGTTTTTGTTCCTTCCCTTTTTTTGTCCGGTAATTCCGTGCAGCCTCTTCTAGAGAGTTGCAGAACGGTTTTCCCGACATCCGTTTGAGCGCTTTCGCCCGTTTTCCTGACTGGTAGGAATCCGCCAGCCGCTTGTTCGTCCTGATTTCTTTCGGGGAGGCGTCGGAATCCCGGTTTTCCCAGTCTTCCAGTTCCTCTATGGCGAAGTCATAGCAAAACGCCTCGGTGACATTGCAGACTCCGTGATGCCGGACGAATTGCCGGATGAACTCCCTGACAATGTTCCTCAATGGTATGGGAAGCCGTTCCGTAAAGTCGATGGGAATCCAGAACAATGTGGGTTCCGGCCAGTCGTGATGGCGGAACAGACAGAAATGGAGCCTTCCTTCTTTCTCTTCCAGATTGACACATTCCGGCACGCTCTCCTCCATCGCCTTGTACAGTTCGGTGATTTTCAGACGGGGGCTGCCCCCTTTCCTGTATCGGAAAGGGAGCTTTATACCCATAAGTCCGGCATAGTTCGATGCCGATTGGTAGAGATAGTCAAAATTCTCCGGTGTCGTGAGATTGACCGGGGAACCGTCATATCCGTCCTTATGCCAAAAATCCGGTGCAAGGGGAGGAATTTTATCTGTCAGAAAATCATGACGCTTCCCGGTGGCGGCAGTATCCTCCTTTTTTGTCCCGATGTTCCTCTTCGGATGTCTGACGGGTCGGCCGATCGGATAATGAGTCCCGCCAGGTTCTCCTTGGTTGATTCTGAGAGCTGTCTGCATGGTTTGTCCTCCTTTTTCTTTCTCTTATCCATACGCTTATCCTTTCACTCCGATAGTTGTCTTGAAGCGGTAGACCGCCTTGTCTTCCTCCCATTCCGGTCCGTGGACGGTCGCCGTTGTCAGTTCGGGATAGGTCATGGAGTAGAAGTCCATCACCTCGTTTACGGACAGGCTACTGTCCGGGTCGCTCAATACCAGTTCTTTAGAGTCCTTCCTGAATTTGAAAATTCTCTGCAATCCTTTGATTTCAAGTGCCATAATTTCTCTTCTTTTATAAGGTTTAACAATATACCATGTCCATTTGTGCCATGTCCGTCATGCGGCATTCCTTCGGAAAATCCGGATATTCCGCATACGGGTCTTCCCTGAGCATTTCCCGGTCGTCCTCGCAGTCCTTGTCGAAGTTGTACATTGCAGCCTCTTGCGGTTGCCGGAGGTATTCACGCTCCTCATAAGTTCTTGCGGCCTCCTGTACCGGTGCATATCGTGGCTGTGGCGGAGCCGGTTGCATCCATTGCTTTTCGTCTATTCGTGCCTGTTGCATCTGTACCGGTTGATGAAACTGGATTCCTTGCGGTTGTGGAACTGCCTGTTGCGGAACCGGTTGCGCTTGTGGTACGGAAATAGTATATTGTACGGATTGTGTTTGCGGCTGTCCGGTAAATGGCGTTTGCTGTCCGGGATGTACAGCTGACCGGGGCGGTTGCGGTTGTGAAACGGGTTGTGGAACCGGAGCCGGCTGCTCGGGCAAAAACATCGGGATTTGCTCTCCGCTCCGGTATTGCGATGCCGGGGCTGCCGCCGGTTGCGATGCCGTCTGTTGTGGAGCAGGCTGCGGCTTGGACACTGACGGTTGTTCCATGCCGAACAGGCTTCCCTCTGACGCCTTTTTCTGTACTTCCGCCATTTTTTCGTCGATTTCCTTTTGCTTGTCCGGAAGTGCCAGCACCTTTGCCTGCTTGAGCCATGTCAACGCTTCGGAATAGCGTTTGCCGGTCATGGCATCCTCAGCCTTCTTAAGCAGTTTTTCCATCTTTTCCCGTTTCTCGCGGACCTCTTTGGACTCTTTTTCCGCAGCAGACCTGGCGGCTTTGCTTTGTGAGACAGCCTGTTCCGCCTGCTTCTCGAACGTTTCCAGGTTGGTAAGGATGCCCTGCGCTTTCTGTACAGGTGTGCCGACAGCCTGCAGGAAGCCCGCATCCAGCTCTTCCGGCGTGCCGTTCAGGATGAGCGGAACGATGCGCTCCCCGTCCTTTACCCCCGACCGCCTGGGAACAACGGCCACCGTCAGGTTGCTGTTTACTCGTCTGATGTTGATACTCAGGTCTGTGCCTGCCGTGATCATTTGGTTGATTGCTTGAAAAAACATAATGGTAAAATTTAAAATGTTATACATAAGTTTCCTTGAAAAAATCCTTCAGGATTCTCTGCCTGTCCGGATTTGAGGCTACGCCTCTCAACGACTCCAGATAGTAGCCGATACGTTTCGGTCCATCCGTCGTATCGGGAATCCGTTTTTTAACAGGTCTCACACGGTTTGTGGCGGGCCATGCAGCCGGCATAACCGGAGCCGGCGGGGTGAATGTAGCGGTTCTCATGTCTTTACGCTTTAAGGATTATACAAGCATGCCCATGACGGTCAGGGCAATAATTATTTTTACAATGAGGGTGAATGTCCTGAAGAGGAGGCTGATGAGCGTTCCCGACAAAAGGAACAGGACGGGCAGATACACGGGAATGATCCCCTTGCTGTAGAGCAGGCATATTCCCGTAAGCAAAACCAGTGAGACCGTTTGCTTGCAGATGTTTTCGATAAGTTGTAGTTTCATGTTTTTAAATTTTTAAGAATGAATAATCCCATCGGGATATGTTTTCCCGATTTTATAGGCCTCCGGCCCTTGGATTGCCTTTTTGCGCAAGGCTTGGCAAAAGAAAATACCGCAGCGTAGCGAGGATGATTTTCTTTTGACCAACCAAGCCCCCAAAGGGGGCCGCCTTGCGGCAAAAACGAGGCGATCCAAGACCTTTGCCGCTTAAAAGCGGAAAAACGTATCTTGTACATATAAAAAAGAAGTACAGACAGACTGTCTGCACTTCCCTTGTCTTGTTGGCTTTGACATTTGTTTATGTGGTTCCCTGTGGTTTTTCCATCGGATGGTTCCGGAATATCTCGCCTGTCACCTCATTTACCGTTTCCAGCACGCCGTCCAGGAACTTTTCCTGCGAGAGTTCCCCCCGTTCTATCCGTGCCAGTTCTGTTTCCCAGCCCGAAGTGAGGGAAGCATCGGCCACTTTCATACTGCGTACCGTTTCATACAGAAAAAGCCCTTTAGGGGTCGGGACGACATATTTACCCGAATAACGGATGTATTTACGTTCCAACAGCGTGCGGAGAATATTCGTGCGGGTGGAGACGGTGCCCAGTCCGGCCTTGTCCATGTAATCCACCAGTTCCTCGTCCGTATAAGGGGAGACCGGTAACGATTTCTTATGTATAAGGCTGCATCCTGCCACCGGCAGCATCTCTTCCTGAAAAAGATCCGGCATCACCAGGTAAGGCATACAGCCTTTTGCGACAAGATGTTCCCTCTCGAAAATTCCGAGCCATCCTTTTTCCAAGATGCGGTATGTACGGATGCGGAATTTACGTGCGGCACACACCGTATCGACGGTTGTGTATTCCACCTTGCAGGGCGGCATGAACGTTTCAAGCATCCTGCCGACAATGAGCGTGTAAACCAACATTTCCTCCCGGTCCAATTTACCGGGCTGTGTGCCTGTGATGATGATGGCATGATGCTCCATGGTGTCTTGTGCCTCAATACTGTCCCGTGGCGCGGCAAGGTCAACCGTATCGGCATATTGTCGGAACTCCTTGCGGGACAGCATCTTTTCCATGACAGGCGGTAACGTGTCATATACATCCTTTGGCAACAGGCGACTGGAGGTGCGCGGATAGGAAATCAGCTTCTTCTCGTACAGGCCTTGTGCAATCTCCTGCACCTGTATGGCCGTCAGGCTATGGTAACGGTTCGCATCTTTCTGCAGTTCGGCCAGGTTGTAAAGTGCCGGTGCCCCGATTTCCTCCGTCCGTTTCCCTACCGCTGTGATGCGGACACTTTTTGCCGCCTTGCAATCCTCGTACAATGCCAGTGCCTCCCGGCGGACCACAAGGTCGTCCACGTGACGCATCTTTAAGATACGGTCATTCTTGCACAGGCTGATGAATACGGGCCAGCAGTCAGCCGGCATGTGGTTCTCCCTATCCCGGTACCGTCTGCATATCTCCGCCAGTACGGGTGTCTGTACCCTGCCCAGCGAATTGTTCCCGAAGCCTACCGCCTTGCAGATGGCATAGCTTGAATTGACCCCCAGAAGCCAGTCCGCCCGGTTACGGCTGTCCGCCGCAAGGAACAGGTTGTCGAACCGGTCACATGGAAGGAGGTTCGCCATACCTTCCGTGATGGCCTCGTCCGTCAGAGACGAGATCCAGAGGCGGAGGCAGGGTTGTTTGCATCCCAGAAAACCGTAAAGATGGCGGAACAGCATCTCTCCTTCCCGGGAGGCATCGGTTGCCGCAATGATGGTGTCGCATGCGTTGAGCACCTTGGCTATCACTTTCAACTGGAGCACCGCATTGATGTCGGGATTCCACCCGGTATCCGTCTTCACGTGCCTTACTGTCAGGAAGGAAGGCGGCAGCAGGGGAAAGTCCTTCCACTCCACATGGGCTGTCCCTGAATCCTTCGGCATTGCCAGGGAGAGCATGTTGCCGTATGTCCATGTCACCATGTAGCCGTTCCCGGTCATATAACCGTTCTCTTTTCTGTCGGCTCCCAACACTCTTGCTATCTCTCTGCCCACGTTGGGCCTGTCAGTCACTATTGCGATCATATTCTTTTTCTTTTTGATGCCCCGTACCGGATTGGGCAGTACAGGGACAGGTTAAACTTATTTTATTTTTTTGTTATTTCTTTGGAGATTCCTCCTGACGGATGCCGTTGATTTCCATGATTGTCCTGTTGTTGTCACCGGGTACCAGTTTGAGTGTAGCGTCCATGGTCAGGCTGATTACCGGGGTACAGAGTTTCAACGGGATGATTTCCGACTCCTTGCCTTGCAACAACAGGTCAAGGTTGCCGTCCGCTTCCAGTTGCTCCTTGCTGATACCCACGGCCTTCAGGCCGGGCCAATCAATATCTTTTACATTATAAGGGATGTTCCGATTCGTATTCATACGGTTTGGGGATTTGATGTTTGTAAAATTCATTTTGTTTCTCTCTGATTGGGGTTATACCGCTTGTTTTGCGCCCTTCTTTTGTTCCTGCTGCTGGCCTTGGGCGGTATCCGCCTGTGCTGCACGACGGGAAGTATCCCTGCGAATATCAGGGTTCTCTTGGAAATACTGCAACTGTCCGGAATAAGGGTTTACTTTCAGGTAGGAACTGAACGTTTGCCCGTTGTTTTTCAGTCCTTCGACCAGGAGGGTCTTCCCGTCCTGGAGGTTCGCCTTTTCCTGCGCCGTGAATACATGGCCGTAAACCTCCGCCGGGATACGTGGTGCCTGCTGCTCGTTGAACCCATCCGGCGTGCGTGAGTACATCGTCCTGCCGGTATTCATGTCCAGCTTGACAAATGCGGAGAATTCCTCTCCCTTACGGTTGATCATGTTTTCCAGATAGACGGCCTGCCCCTTGCGCAGAACCTCCTTGTCCTCGGCTGTCAGCTGCACGTTGCAGATTTCCTTTGGAATATAGATTTCTCCGGTTTCCGGATTATGACGGGTGTAATTCGGCCGTCCCGTCGTCTGGTCTATCGTGACAAACGCGGAGAAAGCCCCGTCCCTGTTCTTGAACTTCATGTCCTCGACCAGGATGGTATGTCCCTCGCTGAGCATCTTTATCTGGGTGGGCGAGAGTGGCACGCCCCCGATGGACTTCTCGTTGAATACCTGGTTCTTCGGGAAGATGAACTCCAGCCCCCTGCGCTCGGCACTGTATTGAAGCGTGGCGTCAAACTCCTTCCCCGCCTTGGAGGTCATCCCCTCCACCTTGACGGGTTGTCCCTCCTTCAGCAGTCTGATCTCCTCGTCCGTAAGTCTTACCCCGCTCACTTCCTGCGGGATGTAGACATGTTCCTGCCGGACAGCGACCAGCTCGTTGGTGTTTTTGTCGATGGAGATCAGGCAGGGGGTGTACTCGCTGCCACGCAGGTTGAGTTCCACCGCACGTCCCATGTTGCCGGTCTCACGCAGGTTCTTCTTGTCTTCTTCGCTAAAGTTAAACCCGAAATAAGGGCGTTCCAGTTGCGGTTCCTTGCGTATACCGTGAACGGCCAGCCCCACCTGCCCGTTCTCTTGTGGTATGAGCGAGAGCCTCGCATCCAGTTTGGCTGTCAGCACGCCGGGAATGTTAAGTGTCAGCGGCACCAGCTTGTTGGTCTTGTAACCTCTCAGCATGGAGTCAAGAAGTCCTTGCTGTTCGAGTGTCGCCTTTGAGATACCGATCTTGTCCAATCCCTCCCAGTCGATCATGTTCTCATTGTAACGATAGCGCGGGCCTTGCGGCTCTTGCGGCACCTGCTGTGCCTGCGGTTGCTGTTGTTGCTGGGATGCTTGTTGTACCTCACTCTGTTGCAGGGGTTCCTGCGGTTGCGTTTCTTTTTTTGCCATGGCTGTCTCTTGTTTATTCATGTTTTGTTCCTCTTTGTTCTCTCTCGGACGGATCTCGTAGCGTTTGAGGAACTCCTTCACCACGTCCGTCTTTTTCCCTTCCGCCAGGTCCTTGATCGCCTGCTTGTTCACCTTGTAGTCGTGGAAGGTCATGCGGAGCAGGCGGAAATGGGTCGGTTCCTTGAACTGGCTCCAGAAATTCTTGATGAAGTTTTCGAGTATGCTCGAGTTCTTGTCGAATTTCAGGAATGAGTTTTCATTCTTCTCGTCCGCTGGAACCGTCTTGACCTTCCCGTCCTTGTCGATCTCGCTGACCACTTGTACACCGGCTTTCGGATCGCTCTTGTTATGAATCATCATCAGCTCGGTGATCTGTTCCACCAAAGGGGCATCGTTCATGACCTTCGGTTTCCGGGGCTGTCTAGGCTTTTCGTTCGGGCTCTTTTCTTGTGCCATACCTTTTCTTTTTGGGGTTAATAAATTGCTTTGACACTTCAAAAATATGGGCTAAATCCGAATAAAACACTGATTTTCAAAAAGGTGTCATCAGGTGTCATCAGATGTCATCAAATGTCCGAAAGACTGGTTTTCCGTGAGAGAAACATGCCGTGAAAACAAGGATATGGTATGCAGGGGAAGGGCGAAAAAGCCGGCACGGGCGCAAAGGGAGGATTATGCAGAGCAGAGGGAGCTGAAGTCCCTGTCTTCTCATGGGGCGGCGTTTTTTTCATAAGACATTGCCAGGTCTGCCCATATATCCCGTACTTCCTGCCGGATTTATTAGGGATATAAAGGAGGCCCTCCTTTTTTCATCAATGACACGGTCATGCGTCGCGTCGGTCGCAGTGAGTCCCTATAATCTTTCCCGAAATCAAAACCATTGTCCGGGCGTTTGTTTCCATGTGTATTTTCCGCGACTTGTCGCAAGGAAAATACTCATGGAAAGCGAAGCCGGAACGCCCGTGACAATACGGTTTTGATTTATCTTTGATTATAGGGAACTCGCTGGTATCCGTCTGTTTTTACGAATTTCCCAGAAAACATATACTGTCTTGTTGTTTATGCGATATAAATATTTCTAGACTTGTTCCACGGAAAAAACGTCGCTTTTCATTTTCGGACTTTGATTCTTTACGAGGCTATTTGGACTGTCTTTCAAGAAGATTTACAGAGTTTGGCATCGGCATCAGGTGATATTCGGTGTTCCAAGTGGAGAAGCGGAATCCATGACTAAATATTTTCTTCCTTCAACAATATAGCCCACGGGTTGTATCTATGTACCTATTATTCATCATAAAACAGACTATATATGGCTACCATTAAATTAAAATTCCGTCCGTCGACGGTACAGGGTAAGGCCGGCACGCTCTGTTACCAGCTTTGCCACCGTCAGGAGAACAGGCAGATTACCACCGACATGAGGATATTTCCCGAGTGGTGGAATGAGACGAAACGTGAGCTTGTCGCTGTCCCCGGCAATGAGAGGGTCCTGACCGCCTACCGGAAACGGGCGGAAAAGGAGATGCGTGACATCCGTGAGATTATCCGCGAGCTGGACTGTAGCGGAGAAACATACACCTTGTCGGAAATACTCAACCGCTATCGCTCCCTGCCTTCCGAGCCCGGTTTCCTGTACTACATGAAAAAAGAGATGGAAACGCTTTGGGAGAATGGCCAATACGGCACCTCTCGTAATTACCGGCGTGCACTGAACAGCTTTTCCGCTTTCCTGGACGGTGACGACATTCCTTTTTCATCGTTGGATTCCGCCCTGGCGTGTCGGTATGAGTCATGGTTGTGGCAACAAAAGGTAGCGAGAAACAGCAGCTCGTTCTATATGCGGATTCTGCGTGCCGTCTATAACAAGGCCGTAAAGCAAGGTCTTGCGGTGCAGACCTTTCCGTTTCGTGAGGTTTATACAGGAGTGGCTCGCACATCGAAGCGTGCCGTGGATGAGGAAACCATTCGGAAGTTACAGCGGCTTGACCTATCCGGATCACCGGCTCTGGCACTTTCAAGAGATATGTTCGTGTTCAGCTATTGCGCCCGTGGGATGGCGTTTGTGGATATGGCCTATTTGAAAAAAGAGGATGTAGGTGGAGGACGAATCACCTATTATCGTCATAAGACCGGGCAATACCTGACACTCCGCATAGAGCCGTGTATGGTAACGATATTGGAACGGTATGGGCGGACTTGTCCGGAAAGTCCATATCTTTTCCCCATCCTTACCGATGAACAGCCGGAGCTGGCTTACCGTCAATATCGGACCGGATTGAACTACCATAACCGAAAGTTGAAACGGTTGGGCAAATTGCTTGGCGAACCATTACCTTTGTCCTCATATACGCCACGCCACAGCTGGGCTACCGCCGCACGCAACCACGACGTACCGATTGCCGTCATCAGTGCGGGGATGGGACACAGCAGCGAAAGGACTACGCTTATTTACTTGGATTCTTTGGACAATGCCATAATAGATAATGCGAACGAGAAGATTTTGAAGGGTTTGAACGATACCATTTCTATGTAAGAGAGGGTAAAAACACACTGCAAAGGTAATGATTCTCAGTAAAACTGAAAAGTAAAATAAACGTTTTTATTTCCTTATTTTACCCCCCCCCATTTACAAACAGCTGATTATCAATAATTTATATTACTAATTTAATATGAATCAAAATAGTGCCGTAATAAGAATATAAAATAAAAGGAGAACGTTGCATTTTCCATTCGAGCGTATTTTCGAGTCTAAAACCGAGCAAACCGAGCAAAAATGTACTTTTATAGCAATGTATATTCTTGATTATCAGAAAAAAACAACATGTGTACCCTCTCTTACATAGAAACGGTACGAATACGGGGTTACGGTATCCGCTCACTGTAGTCAGGAGCGGCCCGCATTCCGGAAGTCCTATGAAGGAAAAAACCGGATTAACCTTGATTGCTGTATCTTCCTTATTTGAAAAAGCAGAAGGTGCAGGAATGGAAATTATATCCTTTTTATCAACCCGGTAACATTACTTTTCGTTGAACATAGAAACACACACACACGAACATTGGTTCGCCCTAAAAGTATTTTATAACAAAGTTTTCGAGATTGAGGATATATTGAAAAAAGACAAGATCGAGACTTACATTCCTTGTGAGGAAACCTTGATGGAACGTAACGGCATAAAGAAGAAACTCCGTCGTCCGGTCATTAATTCGCTTATGTTCTTCCGTTCAACCGTTTGTCGTGCTTTGGAAGTACAGCGACAATTCACCAATAAGGTAATCCTATATACAAGACAGAAGGGATTGAAAAGACTTCCCCTTGCCATTCCTGATCGGGAAATGAACATTTTCATGCTGGTCACCTCGTCCGGCGAGCAGGGAATGGAATATTTCGGGGAGGACAATTCCAAGTTTCAACAGGGAGAACGTGTACGGGTCATTGACGGAAAGTTCAAGGGAGCGGAAGGGGTTATCTGCCGGATTAGGAAGAATCGCCGTTTGGTGGTCACCGTCCAAGGCGTATGCGCCGTGGCTACTTCCTATATTCCACAAGCCTTTCTACAACGGATAGGGCAAGATTAAGAAAATCATCAAAAGAATCATATAGTGGACATTCTTCATTTTATCGAATTTGCCTTTATAGTCATAGTCGGCTGGACATTGAGTGCGATGGTCCTGCCTCGCATTTCGTTGGTCTCTTTCCGACGTCGCCTGTTCGACTCAGTGGACGAACGTAAGTTGCATACTGCCCATATACCAAGGTTAGGCGGTATCGCCTTTTTCCCTTGTATCACAGTTACGGTTTCGCTTGCCATTATCGGTTACAACCTTTGGCAGGGCTATAACATACTCGACATGGACTTGACGAACCGTCTGCTTTCCATGCTCTGTTGTCTGTTCATACTTTATCTTATAGGTATGATGGATGACCTTATCGGTGTACGTTACCGTTCCAAATTTGTAGTGCAAATACTTTGTGGCATACTGTTGGTGATTTCCGGGTTATGCTTCGACAACCTATACGGGTTGTTCGGTATTTATGTCATACCTTATTACATAGGAGTGCCGTTCACAGTATTCGTCATCGTCTATATCCTGAACGCCATCAATTTGATAGACGGCATTGACGGACTTGCCTCTGGGTTGAGTATTATCTCATTCCTCGCTTTCAGCTGCATGTTCATCCATTTGCAATGGTGGATGTATGCCTTTATCAGTCTAGCTGCTTTCAGTGTGTTATTGCCGTTCTTTTATTATAACGTATACGGTAAGATATATCGGGGACGCAAGATCTTTATGGGTGATACCGGTTCGCTCACTATCGGGATGCTGCTGGCAGTGATGGTCATCCGTCTGAGTATGTCCGATCCAGTGAAAGAGAGTGCCTTTCCCGGTAGCATTGTGATAGCTTTTTCTTTTTTGATTGTACCAATGTTTGATGTGATACGTGTGGTTATTCACCGGTTGCGTAACGGTAAAAATCCATTTCTTCCAGACCGGAATCATATCCACCATAAATTTATAGCCTTAGGAATGTCCCAACGTAAAGCTATGGTAAGCATTATTATTATGGCAGCTTTTTTTGCATTGGGAAATTGTTTTTTGATTCATTGCCTTTCCGTAACAAACTTGTTTCTGTTGGATGTGGCTGTTTGGACGGTGATTCATTGCTACATAACTATGAAAATCAAACGAAAACATAAAGTAGAATAATTAACTGTACAGAAAAAAAATCAGATATGAAATTTCATTTAATTAAATTATGTTTCTTGTGTGTCTTATTGGTGTCCTGCAATACCTCCAAAGAAATTGTCTATTTTCAAGATATCGTAGTTAATCAACCCGAGGCGATTATCGGGGCACGGGATATTACCGTACAACCCAAAGACCAGATTTCCATTATGGTGTCCAGTAAGGATCCGCAATTGGCGGCTCTGTTTAATTTGACACGGGTGCAATACCGTGCCGGATCTTCTGATTTACGTTCTGGCAACATCAATGGAGAAATATCAGGTTACACATTGGATGATAAGGGGAACATTGATTTTCCTGTTGTCGGAACATTGCATATTGCCGGTATGACCAAGAGCCAGATTGCCACCCTGGTAAAAAAAAGGCTGATGGAAGAGAATCTGGTAAACGATCCGGTAGTTACAGTTGAGTTTATGAACCTTTATTTCTCCGTGTTGGGCGAGGTGAAAACTCCAGGTAAATATGCCATTACAAAAGATCAGATTACCCTTTTGGAAGCCATCAGTATGGCGGGTGACCTAAGCATCTACGGAAAGCGAGATGCGATATTTGTCATCCGTGAAGAAAACGGCGAGCGTGTAACCCATTGGGTGGATATCCGCTCGAAAGATCTGTTTAATTCACCGGTGTATTATCTGAAACAGAATGATGTGGTGTATGTACAGCCCAACAAGGTACGTGCCGGACAAAGCACCATTAATGAGAACAGTGTAAAATCGGTATCGTTGTGGATCAGTATCGGTTCGCTCCTATCCTCGCTGGGTGTTTTGCTGTTCAAGTAATGTATTGAATTTTATTTTATAAGATATTAAAGAGAGCCAAAATGATAAAGAATAGAACGAACACAGGCAAACCTACCGATGATTTTATACGGATACAAGATTTATGGGGTATGTTTATCCCGAAATGGTATTGGTTTGCCACTTCCTTGTTCGTTGCGTTGGCAACGGCATCATTATATTTGTTGAGTACTCCTAATGTCTATACCCGGACGGCTGCCATTTTAATTAAGGATGACTCCAAGAACAATTCTCCGGCAAGTGCAATGAATGAGTTTGCAGATATGGGTATTTTTAAATCAAACACCAATATCAACAACGAACTGCTCACCTTGAAATCCCCTACGCTGATGACAGAGGTGGTGAAGCGTTTGGGGCTAAATGAGATATATACTATTCGTAGGGGCTTAAAAAGAATAGAATTATATAAATCAAGCCCGATATTGGTGACTTATCTTTTTGATAATAAAAAAAGTGTAAGTTTTGATATAGAAGTTGGTGCACAAAACAAGTTTTATCTTTCAAACTTTATCGTTGCTGGAGAAGAAACTGGGGAACGGTTTGAAGGAATTATAGGAGATTCCATTCAAACATCAGCAGGAACATTGGCCATCAGCTTAACTTCTCAATATGAGAATTTTTTTACAGGCAGCACTATTCAATATAGTAAAGAACCGGCTGATATGGTGGCAGACAGCTATACGCAAAAATTGTGGGCTGAATTAGGCAATGAAGATGCCACCATTATTAATTTGAGCATTGATGATGCTTCTGTACAAAAGGCAGAAGATATATTAAATACATTGATTGAGGTTTATAACGAGAAATGGATCCAGGACAAGAACCAGATAGCAGTAAGTACCTCACGGTTTATCGGTGAACGTTTGGGCGTGATTGAAAACGAATTGGGTCATGTGGATGAGAACATCTCCAGCTACAAGAGTGAACATCTGTTGCCGGACGTACAAGCCGCATCCAATCTGTATATGAGCCAGTCAGCTGAGAATAAAAAAGAAATTCAAGCACTCACCAATCAGCTTACCACGGCCCAGTATATTCGTCGCGAACTGAACAGCAAGGAAATGAACCAGCCATTGCCAACCAACTCCGGTATAGCTAACGTAAATATCGAAAGTCAAATCGGAGAATACAACAAGATTGTGTTGGATCGTAACCGGTTGATAGCTAACAGTAGCGAGAAGAACCCGTTGGTGAAAGATTTGGGAAACTCTATGCAGAGTATGAAGCGTACCATTTTGCAATCAGTTGATAATCTGATTGTATCACTGAATACCCAGATACGCAGTATTCGTCAACAGGAAGTGGCGACCACTCAACAGTTAGCTTCTAATCCGAGTCAGGCCAAATACTTGTTATCGGTAGAACGTCAACAAAAAGTAAAGGAAGAGTTGTACCTGTATCTGCTCCAGAAGCGTGAAGAGAACGAACTGTCCCAAGCGTTTACCGCTTATAATACGCGAGTGATTACAGCTCCACGTGGCAGTGCTTTACCAATGGCACCGAATAAGAAAAACATTTTGTTGGTGGCTTTTGCTCTCGGGCTTTTAGTACCGGCAGTCATTATCTTTATGCAAGAAAACATGAACACCAAAGTTCGGGGTAAGAAAGATTTGGAGAACTTGAGTGTGCCCTATTTGGGTGAAATACCATTATATTCCAATAACAAGAAAAAGAAGAACAAATCTCAGGAAAAAACAATCGTGGTGGAAGAAGGCAATCGCAACATCATCAACGAAGCTTTTCGTGTACTTCGCTCCAACGTGGACTTTATGAAAAACAAGAATACCGATCAGAAAGTATTTGTGATTACCTCTTTCAATCCGGGTAGTGGAAAGAGTTTCTTTTCGGTGAACATAGCCACGAGCTTTGCCATTAAAGGGAAAAAAGTATTGGTGATAGATGGAGATTTGCGACGAGGATCCATTTCTGCTTATGTGGGGTCGCCTAAGAAAGGTCTGAGTGACTATTTGGGTAATCGGGTGGCTAATTGGAATGAAGCGCTTGTAATAGATAAGAAACATGCCAATTTGCATGTTCTTCCTGTGGGGACCATTCCCCCGAATCCGACGGAACTGCTGGAAGATGAAAAATTTGCAACCTTGATGCAAATCTTGCGCAATGAATACGATTATATCTTTGTGGATTGTCCGCCGATAGATATCGTGGCAGACACACAAATCATAGAGCAATATGCCGACCGGACACTCTTTGTGGTACGGGCGGGATTATTGGACCGCTCACTGTTATCTGAATTGGAAAGTATTTATCTAGAAAAGCGGTTCAAAAACCTTTCGGTAATTTTGAATGGGACGGAAAGTACTGGTGGACGCTATAGTTATCGATATGGTTACAGTTATGGTTACCACAATGGGTATACCTCTTATTACGGCAACTCAAAATAAATAGTCAACAGGAATGTGGCTTTTTCGACAGAAAAAAACATTAGCGGAAAGCGGTTTTTTCCGTGGTTTCACCGATTGCCATAGTCACTTGTTGCCAGGTATTGATGATGGAGTAAAAACAGAAGAAGAAACATGGAGAATTTTGGATGAGATGGAGCGGCAAGGAGTGCGGAAAATATGGCTTACCCCTCACGTCATGGAAGACATGTCCAATAAAACTGTTACATTACAACAAAAATTTTTGAGCTTAAAACAAAAATATCAAGGGAAGGTGGAATTGGCTTTGGCTGCGGAATATATGTTGGATAACCTTTTTGAGGAACGGTTGGAAAAGGATGACCTGTTACCCCTTGAGGAGGGAAAACGTTATCTGTTAGTGGAAACTTCTTATTTCAATCCACCAATGGGATTACTGTCTATTTTGCAACGCATCCAAAAGAAAGGTTATCATCCTTTGTTGGCCCATCCGGAACGATATGAGTATATGCAAATGATGGATTATAAAACGTTAAAAAAGAACCAAATTTCTTTTCAATTAAATATACCGTCATTAGTCGGAATGTATGGTAAGCACATAGAGAAGAAAGCGAAGATATTATTAAAAGCAGGAATGTATGATTTAGGAGGAAATGATGTTCACTCCCTTATTTTTTATGTGACAACTTGTAAGCAAAAAATAGACAATCTGTCTTTCTTGAAAAATGTGTGTAAAATATAGCGTATTTACATTCGGGAAGACTTTGCCCTAATATGTGTTTTTTTATGTAAATGAATGATTTAATATTTAATACAAAGATAAATGAAAGCATGTTTCATGGGCTTGGGTTACATCGGACTACCTACAGCCATTATTGCCGCAAAGCACGGCATTCAAATAACAGGAGTTGACATTAATCCTCATGTAGTGAAAATGACCAATGCGGGACATTTGCACATCATTGAACCTGGCATGGAGGAAATGTTACAGGAAGTAGTGAAAGCTGGCATGTTGAAGGCTTCGGTTACACCGGAAGTCAGCGATGCATACTTCATGGTGGTCCCAACCCCGTTCAAGGGAAACCACGAGCCGGATGTGAGTTACGTGGAAGCGGCTACACGTGCCGTATTGCCGTTACTGAAAGAAGGGGATCTTTATGTAATAGAATCCACTTCACCTGTAGGAACTACAGAGGCTATGGCACGCATCATTTTTGGTGAACGTCCGGAATTGGAAAGTAAGATTTTCATAGCCTATTGCCCGGAGCGTGTATTGCCAGGTAATGTGATCTATGAATTGGTACACAACGATCGGGTCATCGGTGGTTTGAATCCTGAATCTACCGAAAAGGCAATAGCATTCTATTCGCAATTTGTGCAGGGCACACTTCACAAGACTAACTGCCGTACAGCGGAAATGTGTAAGCTGACGGAGAACTCCAGTCGCGATGTACAGATAGCTTTTGCCAATGAACTTTCGCTTATCTGCGACAAGGCTGGTATCAATGTTTGGGAACTTATTAACCTTGCCAACAAGCATCCGCGTGTAAATATCCTGCAACCCGGTTGCGGTGTAGGAGGTCATTGTATTGCGGTAGATCCATACTTTATCACTGCTGATTTCCCGGCAGAAAGCAAGTTAATCAGCGATGCACGTGATATTAACAACTACAAGAGTTTCTGGTGTGCTGAAAAGGTGAAGAACGCCATGTTGAAGTTTGAGTTGAAGAATCATCGTAAACCAGTTATAGCCATGATGGGATTGGCATTCAAACCAAATATTGACGATTTGCGTGAAAGTCCGGCGAAGTATATTACCACGAAAGTGATGCAGAGCTGCAACAATGCCGACATTTTGGTCGTAGAACCGAATGTAAAAGAGCACAACGTGTTTAAGCTGACTAACTACTGCGAAGCCTACGACAAGGCAGACATCGTGGTGTTCCTTACGGCTCACAACGAGTTTAAAGAGCTATCTTGGAGGAAGGATAAAATGATATTGGACTTTTGTGGAATATTCAAGAAATAATGGATATTTCTAAATAAGTGCAAATACAATTATCACCGAAACTAATGAAAATTGCACATAAAATAGTTCAAGTACCGGAAATGAAATTTTTATTAAGACCTTTTATACACAATGTAAAAAGGAATAATCAAAATATACATGAGATTTTCCAGGAAAAATCTCATGTATATTTTCGGAGTTTGATAAGATTTTGCCACAAAACAATATCTTTTGCAGCGTATTTACCAATATATTATTGGGGGCGGTTCGTAAAAAAATATCAAAAGCGTTTCGATATAATAATCACCAGTGCCTGATACAAGAATTATGCATCCAAATTAAAATATATACTCGAAAAAATAGGAATTTATGTTTATCCGAAGATTTGAAGTGTTAGCTGGAAATAAGACTTGTGAAGAAACATACAGGAAACGTCATATCGACATAGAATATATCTTACATATATGAAGACTATCCATCATGTCTGTGTGATTTTGGTTACGTTGACGGTACGGTATCGCATTTAGAATTGATGAAAAAAATTCGGTTGGGCAAAATTGGAAGAATCGAATTCCCTATCAGTCACGAAATAACACATTTTTTCGAAAACATAGAATCAACGTATTGGCTAATACAAATGAATGGATCTTGCAAGATATGAACTACTATATAACTTCCTATTCAGACTTTCACGACGATGACACAAAGCCAAGGATGTTTGAATAGAAAGAGGGTAAGGCGATATTAATGCATAGTGAGTATGAGGAGAAGTGGAATATTATTCCTGTATAAAATTCTTTTAGATAATCCTATTATTAGGTGATTTTAGGTTTTAAGATATGAAAGGGTTGAGTTTTATTAAGTCATCTTCAGGCAGAACTCAAAAGGCACAAAAGAATATTTTGGGGATGTTGCTCATAAAAATTTGCAACATCATTATTAATTTGGCTTATGTTCCATTGTTGATTAATAGTTTGAATCAAGATAGATATGGAATATGGTTGACAATTACTACAATTGTTTCCTGGATTGCATTTTTTGACATTGGGTTAGGTAATGGTCTGAGAAATAAATTGGCGGAATCAATTGCTTGTAAAGATGAAATAAATGCTCGAAAATATGTGAGTACTACTTATGGTGCAATGGGAATCTTATGTTTCTTGTTCTTTATCATAGAGGCCTGCATTGTTCCATTTTGCAATTGGAATAGTCTGCTAAACGCTCATTCGATTCCTAATGGTGAACTTACATTATTAATGTTATGGGTTCTTTCAAGTTTAGCATTTCAAATGCTACTAAAACTTCTAAATTCTGTATTGTACGCTTTACAAAAGCCGGCATTATCCTCATTGATATTGATGCTTAGTCAATTGTTCGCTTTCATTGGAATTTTTATTTATACAAATGTTTGCAATGAAGTTTCTCTTTTGAAATTGGGAATGATTATATCAATGGCTCCAGTCGTTGTATTGATGATTTTTTCATTGATACTGTTTAGAAAAATGATACCCCAATATATGCCAACCCCCTCTTTCTTTGAGCGTTCTAAAATAAAAGAGATTGTTATTCTTGGGAGTAAATTCTTTTGGATTCAATTGACGACTTTATTATTATTTCAGTCAAACAACTTGATAATCGCCCATACTTGTGGAAATACTTCTGTGGCTGAGTATAATATTGCCTACAAATACATTGGTTTGATAGAGATGGCCTTTATGATTATCATGACTCCTTTTTGGTCTGCTGCCACTGATGCTTATACGAGAAAGGATTATCAATGGATTAAAGGAATATTAAAAAAACTACAATTCATTTCATATATAATGATTGCCGCTGGAGGAGTTTTGATTTTATTATCAGATTTTGTATACAAATGGTGGTTATCATCAACTATCAAACCCGATAAATCATTAATGTTTCTTCTATTATTGTATTTCTGCATCCAATTATCATGGGCTAGATATGGGAGCATAATCAATGGTATTGGGTGTGTAAAGCTCCAATTCTATATTACAATGATAGAGGCTTTTGTGCATATTCCATTGGCTTTATTGCTTGGTACTTATTGGGGTGTAAAAGGAGTAATTATTTCACTTATTATATCAACATTTGCCAATACTATTTGGCCTAAGATACAGATCAAAAATATTTTTTTAGGAAAACGAAGTATATGGGTAAAGTAAATTCTATTACAAAGCTAGAAATAGCGATATTTGTTTTTCTCACTATGATGATATCAGGAGCATCGTCCATTGCTAGTAATGATTTTATTAGAATTATAGTTGTGGGATTATTAGCTCTTTATAGCTTTATAAATCATAAGAATTTATATAATAATATTCTTTTTTATTTATTAAGTGGATGGATTTTAATAAACCTAATATCCTCATTATATTTTGGTAAAAATATAGATTTTTTTCCTTTTATAGGGAAAATTGTTTTGATCTATCTTGCATATTTATGTTTATCTTGTTGCAAGGATAACTTTTGGGATAAATATGAGCAATTTTTGTATAAACTGGCGTTAATTTCTACAATATTTTATATCTTATCCTTGTTCTTTCCCAGTATGTTTAATAGCCTTACTTCTGTATTCCGTCCTTTTACCGCTGATATTTTTTATCAGAAGGAGTCTCAGAAATACTATTTCTATGCTTTCTTTTTTACATATATGGGTAATGGAAACTTCAGGAATAGTGGTTTTATGTGGGAACCGGGTGCATATGCGATGATTTTAAATATCTTGATTGCATATAATATATGTCGACAAGGTTTTCAATTGAATAGACACATTAAGGTATATACTATAATCCTTTTAACTACATTTTCCACAGCAGGATATTTGGCATTTTTTATCATTTTGCTACTGTTTCTTTTGAAAGGACAAAATATTTATATAAAAGCACTTATTCTTATCTGTACTGCTTTTTCAATAGGTTGGTTGATGAATGCAGACTTCCTTCTTCCAAAAATCGAAGAATTTATATCCTCCGCACAAAAGGGAATAGTACACCATCAAGGTTACAGGAAACTATATGAAGCCAATAGAATCCTTTCTTTCAAATTGTTGACGGATAAATTTTTGATGTTTCCAATAGGTTGGGGTTGCGTCCAAGATACAACTTCATATATGGCTTTGAAACATATTGTTACTGTTAATGGCTTGGGAAACACATTAGTGACATGGGGTATTTTCGCATTCTCTTTTTTTATGTACTCGATTGGTAATTTTTTCTATCAATATAGGCAGTCAATTATTATTGTTACACTTTCATTATTAGTAGTATGTATTAGTTTTTTTAGTAATCCTATAGAAAATAACATACTACTCTATTTGTTAATTTTATCTCCTTATATCGTAGAATTTAATTGATAAAACATGAATATTGGCATTATTTGTAAATACCCTATTCCGTATGGAATGGCAGCCACAACACGTATCTTCTCATATTCTAAGGGCTTATTAGAATGTGGTGATAAAGTTGATGTATGGTCAATTGCACCTAATAATTTTAACGCGAATAATAATAATGAAGGCGTTTTTAATTGTATATCATATTTTTATTCATTCAGAAGCAAACGATTTAGTAATAAGCTATTCCATGCATATGAAATGATTTATTCTCTTTTTATCTTAGGTGTAAAATTACATAAAAGAGATAAAATTAGAAGATATGACGTGTTTATTATAAGCTCAGATAGTCTCATTTGCCTGCTGTATATGAGGGTATTAAATATATTATTTAAGAGAAAACTTATTTTTATTTTTGATGAGTATCCAACACCTATTAGAGGTAAATTAAAGAATAAAATACCATTTTGGAAAGAAGTGATTTATCGTGTTATTTTAAGTAAATATTCAGGATATATTTCCATGACCGAAAATTTATTGAAATATTATAAAAAAATCACAGACAATCCAGGTATTATAATTTCATCCATTACCGATGTCAATCGATTCCATAATATAATAAAAAAGCCTATAAATAAAACTAAGAAATTAATTTATATGGGAAATATGGAATTATCAAAAGATAATGTAGACAATATTTTGTACGCTTTATCTATCTTGCTAAGAGATAATTATGATGTTCATTTGTATCTTTTTGGAAAACCAAATTTAAAAGATAAATCTATATTGGAAAGGATTATTGAGCAAGAGGGATTAGCAAACAACACAAGTTTTAGATTTGCTCAATATAATGATGTTCCAAAGATTCTATCAGAAGCAGACATTTTAGTTTCCTCCCAACCTGTGACTGTTCGTGCAGACGGAGGATTCCCAACTAAATTGGGAGAATATTTAATGTCGGGTACTCCTGTATTATCAACCAATGTTGGAGAAACATCAAAATACTTTAAGGATGGCGAACATATGTATTTTGCAAAACCAGAATCGCCATTGGATTATGCTAACAAGCTCAAATATATCATAGATAATTATGAGAAAGCATTAGCTGTTGCTAAAAAAGGGAAAATGCTAATAGAGCAATCGTATTCTCATATATCTGCTGGAGAAAAGATGCATAAATTTTTAAAATCATTATAAATAGTATGTCAGTATTCAAAGACAAAGTCCTGTTAATTACAGGCGGTACGGGTTCCTTTGGGAATGCTGTGCTACGTCGTTTTCTTGACAGCGACATCAAGGAAATCAGAATTTTCAGTCGTGATGAGAAGAAGCAGGACGATATGCGTCACCGCTTGCAGAATTCTAAGGTGAAGTTCTATATCGGTAATGTCCGCAACAAGACTTCTGTAGATATTGCTATGCGTGGTGTTGACTACGTTTTTGCCGCCGCCGCTCTCAAGCAGGTGCCGAGTTGTGAGTTTTTCCCTATGGAGGCTACTCGCACTAATGTTCTCGGTACTGGAAACGTTCTTCTTTCTGCTATCGAGCATGGGGTAAAAAATGTTGTGGTCCTTTCTACTGATAAGGCAGCTTATCCTATCAATGCTATGGGTATCAGCAAAGCACTTATGGAGAAGGTTGCGATTGCTAAGGGTCGTGAACTTGGCGAGGGTGCGGCTACTACCATTTGTTGTACTCGTTATGGTAACGTTATGGCAAGCCGCGGTTCTGTTATCCCTTTGTGGGTTGAGCAGATGATAGAGGGTAATCCTATTACTATCACTGATCCGAATATGACCCGCTTTATGATGACTCTTGATGATGCTGTTGACTTGGTTATATACGCGTTTACCCATGGTCATAATGGTGATCTTTTTGTCCAAAAGGCTCCTGCCGCTACTTTGGAGACTCTTGCTACCGCACTGAAGGAAATATATTCTAAGGTTGATCCGAAATATGGAGATACTGAGGTTCGCGTTATTGGTACTCGCCACGGTGAGAAACTTTATGAGACTCTTGTCACTCGCGAGGAGATGGCTAAGGCTATTGATATGGGCAATTATTACCGTATTCCTTGTGATAACCGTGACTTAAATTATGACAAGTTCTTCTCTGAGGGTGATGAGGTGGTTTCTCGTATTGAGGATTATCATAGCCACAATACTCAGCGCCTTGATGTTGAGGGTATGAAGAAGCAGTTGATGCGTCTGCGCTTTATTCAGGAGGATTTGGGCTTGATTGAGAAGGCAAAGGCGCGCGAAATCCGTTCCGAATAGCCGGTGTGTGAAAACCGGCAATCTACTGCGTTGCCATCGACTTCGCAAAGTATTTTTTTTTTGGGGGGGGAACAATTATTCAAAGTGTTCCCGCTATTGAGAAATCACCAATAGGAAATCTTTTACACACAGGAAGACATTATCTTTCTTTTCCATCATAATTAAATTTTATCTCAATGAAAATATTAGTTACCGGAGCCAAGGGCTTTGTCGGTCGAAATCTTGTTTCGCAACTTTACAATATCCGCGATGGCAAAGCTCGCAATTACGGCATTGACAGTGAGGACTTGGCCGTTTATGAATATGATATTGACAGTGACCCTGCCGACCTTGAGGAATATTGCAAGAATGCAGACTTTGTTTTCAATCTTGCCGGTGTTAACCGCCCGAAGGACAATTCTGAGTTTCTGAAGGGCAATTTCGGCTTTGCGTCGGTGCTTCTTGACACTTTGAAGAAGTATGGAAACACTTGCCCTGTTATGATTTCATCATCTATTCAGGCGGTTCTTGACAATCCTTACGGTGAGTCGAAGCGTGCTGGCGAGCAGTTGATGTTTGAATATTCGGCGGAAACTGGAGCGAAAGTGCTTGTCTACCGCTTCCCGAACGTTTTCGGAAAGTGGTGTCGTCCAAACTATAATAGTGCCATTGCAACTTTCTGCAACAATATAGCGAATGATCTTCCTATTAGCGTCAATGACCCGAGCATTGTTATGAATCTTGTTTATATAGACGACGTTGTTGATGAGATGATAGCGGCACTTAACGGCAACGAGCATTGCAATGAAAACTTCTGTGAAGTTCCAGTCACTCATACCCGCACACTTGGCGAGATTGTTGAGATTATCCGCTCGTTTAAGGATATGCCAGCAAATCTCGGCGTTGCAGATATGGGCGACGGTTTGGCTAAGAAACTCTATTCAACATACCTTACTTATCTGCCGAAGGAGCGTTTTGCGTATCCTTTGAAAATGAACGTCGACGAGCGCGGCAGTTTTACTGAATTTATCAGGACAGCCGATCGTGGTCAGGTTGCGGTGAATATATCCAAACCGGGTATTACCAAAGGTGAGCACTGGCACCATACAAAGGTGGAGAAATTCGTTGTAGTCAGCGGTCACGGCCTTATTCAGATGCGTAAGGTCGATTCAGACGAGGTCGTCAATTTTGAGGTTTCCGGCGATAAAATCGAGGTTGTTGAGACTATCCCGGGATACACTCATAACATTGTAAACCTTTCAGAAACAGAGAATCTTGTAACTCTGATTTGGTGTAACGAGTGCTTTGACCCGAACCGCCCAGATACTTATTTCGATAAAGTAGTAAAATAGCAGGTTATGTTGGTTATCGACAAAGAATTGCTTGACGGGGTAACGGCACAGGCAAAGGCGAGTCCCCGTTTGCGGATGAACTACAATCTGCATGACAGTCTTGAGGCAAAGGCGCAGAGACTGATGAACGCTATGGAACCCGGAACCGATTTGCCGATTCACCGCCATACCCATACTGCAGAAACGTATTTCGTTCTACGCGGTAGAATCAACGTGCTGTTTTACGGTGAAGATGGTCAGTTGGAAGAAAGCCGTGAACTTGACCCCTTGAAAGGATGTTACGGCGTTCAGATTCCTATCGGTCAATGGCATACGATTGAGGTCCTTGAAAGCGGAACGGTAATCTTTGAAGTTAAGGATGGACCGTACACACCACTTACTCCTAAAAATACAATGACAAAATAAAATATTATGGAATTAAAAACTGACTATTCAGATATAAAATTTGCGGAAAACGGCAAGTTGAAACTTTTGATAATTGTAGGAACAAGACCTGAAATTATCCGCCTTGCAGCCGTTATCAGTAAGTGCCGCATCTATTTCGACACAATCCTTGCTCATACAGGCCAGAACTATGACTATAACTTGAACGGCATCTTTTTCAAAGACCTGAAGTTGAAAGAACCAGAAGTGTATATGGATGCCGTTGGCGATGACCTCGGTTCAACAATGGGAAATATCATAAGTGCTTCCTATAAACTCATGTCGCAGGTAAAGCCCGATGCTGTACTTGTTCTTGGCGATACAAACTCATGCCTGTCAGTTATCGGAGCAAAGCGTCTGCACATACCTATCTTCCACATGGAAGCAGGTAATAGATGCAAGGATGAGAACCTTCCGGAAGAGACAAACCGCCGTATCGTCGATATCATCAGTGACGTCAACCTTGCCTATAGCGAGCATGCTCGCCGCTATCTTGCAGAATGCGGATTGCCGAAGGAGAGGACATACGTTACCGGTTCACCAATGGCGGAAGTCCTTCATAATAATCTTGAAGAGATTGAGGCAAGCGACATTCATAACCGTCTCGGCCTTGAAAAGGGCAAATATATCCTTCTTAGCGCCCACCGTGAGGAGAATATCGACTCAGAAAAGAACTTCACTTCATTGTTCCGGGCAATCAATGCGATGGCAGAGAAGTACGATATGCCGGTGCTTTATAGTTGCCACCCAAGAAGCCGCAAACGCCTTGCCGCAAACGGATTCCAATTAGACAAAAGAGTAATTCAGCACGAGCCTCTCGGATTTCATGATTATAACTGTCTCCAGATGAACGCATTTGCCGTTGTCAGCGACAGTGGAACATTGCCAGAGGAGAGTTCATTCTTCACATCAGTAGGCCATTCGTTCCCGGCAATCTGCATCCGCACGAGCACAGAGCGTCCGGAAGCCCTCGACAAGGCATGCTTCATATTGGCAGGCATTGACGAAAAATCATTGCTTCAGGCGGTTGATACAGCCGTAGAGATGAACAAGAATCAAGATAACGGCATTCCAGTGCCAAACTATGTTGATGAGAACGTATCAACAAAGACCGTTAAACTCATCCAAAGTTACACCGGCGTTGTCAATAAAATGATATGGAGAAAATAATTAAGAATTTTACCTAAATCATCAATAAATAATGAAAGTTCTTTATTCTCATCATGGCATGAAAGGAAAAAATGGATGGGGACGAACCTTTTATATGGCACAAGGATTAGCAGATTTAGGACATGATGTGACCTTATTAACAATCAATCCTAAATGTTCATTCTTTAAGATAAATACTATTATCTATCAAGGTGTTAAAATAAAAGTACTACCAGACTTTTTTCCTGCCAAAATGAAATCCTCAGGTTTTGCTATTTGGAGTACTTTATTTGGATTGATATACTCGATGTTCCATAAATTTGAAATATGTATAGCAGATTGTGGACATAGATTTACTTCCTTACCTTGTAAATTAAATAGATTTATTTATCATTCTGTTTATATTTCTGAGTGGTGGGATTTCTTTGGTAAAGGAGGTTATATTAAAAAGAAAAGTAGATTGTTTAGGTTAACATACGGTAGACTGGAATGCTATAATGAACTCAACGATAAAAGAAAAGCTGATGCTATAGTCGTATTATCTACTTTTATGAAAGATAGGGCTGTTGAAAATGGAATTGACTCAGAAAAAATTTTTATTGTTCCTGGTGGGTCTATAGTGAAAGATGTAAAGCCGTTATATCCATCCTATTCATCTGTTGAAAAACGAAAAATAAATATAGCATACATTGGCATTAATAATCACGAAATTGATTTGATAGCTCCGTTTATAGAAGCATTGAAATGTGAAAATGTTAAAAACAGTTACAGGTTGATTCTATATGGGAATACTATCTCAAACGAAAAGTGGAATCAATTAGGATTGTCTGAAATTGCTGAATATAGAGGATGGTTAGATTATTCTAAAGATGTTTCTACCTTAAAAGATATAGATGTGTTTTTGCAATTATTAGATGACAACAATGTTTCTAAAGCTGGATGGCCTAATAAATTAGGTGATTATTTAGCATTTGGGAAGCCCGTTATATTGTCACCTTATGGTGATATAATTGATTTTGTAAAAAATGAAAAAGGTTTTTTTATAGTAGAATACAATAAATACTCGATATTAAAAATTTTACAAGAAATTAAAGATATACCTTATAGCGATTTAAAGACCATGGGGTACGCTAATAGGCAATTAGCGGAAAAAATCTCATGGAAAAATAGAGCAAAAAATATAGAATATATATGCAATAAAATTAGATTTAATAATGAAACTGTCAAGAATTAAAAAACTTGTCTTCCTTCATTTACAGCATTTGCCAATGAAGTCAAGGGGTTGGAGACCAACGCTTTGTAAATGGGGGGGGTAAACATCAAATGCCCTAAAAAGACCTTCATCGGAGAGGACGTTATTTTCGACACAAATTATCCCGAAGATATTGTCATTGAAGAGGGCGTGCGCCTGACTGTCGGCGTCCGGATTGTAACGCATTTCATGAACCCGAAGACAGGCAGTTATGACCGCGGTCAAGTGCATGTTGGCAAAGGAGCCTACATTGGCATGGGAACAATGGTTGTCAAGCCGGTCACAATCGGAGAAGGGGCAATCGTAGGCGCCGGGGCAATAGTGACGAAAGATATACCGTCAAACGAAGTATGGGCAGGAAACCCCGCCCGCTTTATCAGAAAACGATAAAATTATGCCAAACGCAATATTTTTTTACAGAATACAGAGGTGGTTATACTTACACCACATTCCATTTTTACCTAAATTAATTCAACTATTAATTTTTCTGATTTACAACACTAAAATTACTGCTGATTCAAAAATCGGTAAAGGATCTTATTTTGTTTGTAAAGGAATTAGCACTGTACTAATCCCAGGAACGGAAATTGGAGAAAACTGCGTATTAGGTTTACGATTCTCAACAGTAAGAAAATTTCCATATAAAAACGTTCCTAAAATTGGCAATAACGTTTTTATCGGTCCAAACGTTGTAATCTGTGGACCAGTAGAAATTGGTGATAACTGTATTGTTGCAGCTAATTCGTTTGTTGATAAATCATTAAGGGGGGGTAATTGTTGCAGGCTCTCCTGCTAAAATAATCGGATATACTAAAGACTTAAACTATAATATTTCTTCAAATCAAAAAGATTTAGATGGAATAGCACCATATCTGCAACCAAAAGAGTAAATCAAAAGTTGCAATCGGATATAGTTTTAAAAGGATAAAACTATGTTGAATGCAATCTCTTTTTATCGGGTATCAAGGTGGCTGTACTTGCACCACATTCCTGTACTGCCAAAATTGATAACATTGCTTATTTTCCTAATTTACAACAGCAAGATTCCATACCAGGCAAAGATTGGCAGAGGGTCAACTTTTGGATACGGAGGTATGGGTGTTGTTATCCATTCTAAATCAATTATAGGGGTAAACTGCACTATATGTCAGCAAGTTTCCATAGGGGGGTAATTCAAGATTTCCGGAAGTACCAGTGATAGGTAATAATGTTTATATTGCGAAAGGTTCTATCGTTATGGGTGGTATAACAATCGGAAACAATGTTACAATAGGAGCAAACGCAGTCGTAACCAAACCAATTCCCGATAATGCTATCGTTGCAGGCGTACCCACCAAAATTCTAAGGACTAAAGAATAACATAATATGCATAAAGTTATCAACTCTTTTCGCTTGCTGAAGGAGTATTGCGAGAATGAGGGGTTCAAGGGTTGGGATCCCTATGACGGACTTAACTCGAAGGTTTTTCAGGCGTTGCCGTTCCTGAAGAAGTCGGCAATCTGCCGCCTGGTTGTTATCCAAGGATTTAAGCGCTGCCCAGTCAATCTCCGCAGGCTTGCGCTTGTCCCCAAGGAATATAATGCCAAGGGCATCGGGCTTTTCCTTTCCGGTTACTGCAACCTATATAATGCGGTTAAGGCAAACCCCAAACTTGCGGAAAGCCTCGGCTCTCCCGATTCCCTGAAATCACGGATTAACGAACTGGCTGAACTGTTGATCTCTCTACAATCAAAAGGTTACAGCGGTGCTTGCTGGGGATATAACTTTGACTGGCAGGCTCGCAGACTTTTCCTTTTCCCAAAGTTTACTCCAACCGTTGTTGCGAGCAATTTCTGTGCAACCGCTCTTATGGAAGCATACGAAATTACCAGAGAGAAAAGGTTTCTTGAAATCGCTCTCAGTGCGGCACATTTCGTTATCAACGACCTTCACCGCACGGAATATAAGGACGGATTCCTATTCTCTTACAGCCCGTTGCAGGGAAACGACACTGTCTTTAACGCCTCACTGCTCGGCTCAAGGCTGCTTAGTTTTTGCTACAAGTACACAGGCAACGAGGAATACTGCGAACTTGCAGAGCAAAGCATAAAGGCATGCTGCTCAGGTCAAAAGCCAAACGGTGCATGGGTATATGGCATGCTACCCGTTCAGAGTTGGGTTGACAGTTTTCATACAGGCTATAACCTTGATGCGCTTATTGCATATCAGGAGCTGACAGGCGACAATAAGTATCGCAAATATATTGAGAAGGGCTTTGAATATTATATTCAAAACTTCTTTGAAGCCAACGGAATGCCAAAATACTACGACAACCGCACTTATCCCATCGACATTCACTGCCCGGGGCAGTTGCTCGTAACGCTCGCAAGGTTGCACAAGATCGAAGAATACAAGGAAATTGCAGAAAAGGTCATTGATTGGACTATCCGCAATATGCAAGACCGGAAAGGCTATTTCTACTACCAGTTAAAGCCGGGGATAAGTTCAAAAATATCATATATGCGTTGGAGCAATGCGTTTATATTTAATGCTATGAGCCATTATTTACTTGCCGAATAATATTTTAATCTTATGGATAAAGTTTCATTAAACGGGGTCGAAATATTCCCTTTCGACTCCGAACAGCAACTATTGCATTATGTGGACACGCATAAGGGCATATTGGTAGCGATCAATGCAGAAAAGATATTGCATGCCACGGAACAGACACGTGCCATTATCAATCGAAATATTGGGTATTGTGATGGAGCCGGTGCACAAATGGCTTTAAAGCAGAAAGGTTATAAAGATGCCTGTAAGATTCCCGGATGTGAACTATGGCTAAAGATTATTACTCGCTTTTACAAGGAAAAGACATTCTATCTGGTTGGTGGAAAACCGCAAATCGTAAATGAGACCGTAGAGAAACTGTGTTCTGAATATCAGGATATCCGAATAGTGGGTTATCGTAACGGCTATATCAAGACGGATGAAGAGAAACGACGATTGATAGACGATATTGTGGAGAAGAAACCGGATGTGGTATTCGTGGCTATGGGGTCGCCAAAGCAGGAATTGCTGATGGAGGAGATACAGCAACGGCATCGCGCTATCTTCCAAGGATTGGGTGGCAGTTTCGATGTCTATACAGGTCATGTGCAGCGCGCACCGAAATGGTGGGTGGAGCATAATCTGGAATTTGCTTATCGCTTGATAAAAGAACCCAAAAGAATTAAACGTCAGATCCACTTGGTGAAGTATGCTTGGTGGCTGATGAAGAAAAAATTATAAACAGAGGAAATATGAAGAAAGTGATGTTGGTCTTCGGCACCCGTCCGGAGGCAATCAAGATGGCTCCGCTGGTGAAAGAATTCCAGAAACAGCCAAAACGGGTAGAGACTGTGGTGTGCGTAACCGGACAGCATCGGGAAATGCTGGATCAGGTGTTGAAGATATTCGACATCAAACCGGATTATGATTTGAATATCATGAAGCAGGGACAGGATCTGTATGATGTGACCGCTCGTGTGCTGACCGGTATGCGTGATGTACTGAAAGAGGTAAAGCCCGATGTGGTATTGGTACATGGGGATACTACCACTTCTACAGCTGCAGCTTTGGCTGCTTTTTATCAACAGATACCGGTGGGACATGTGGAAGCTGGTTTGCGTACACATAATATTTATAGCCCATGGCCGGAGGAGATGAATCGGTTGTTGACGGGGCGTCTGGCGGCCTATCATTTTTCTCCCACTCCGTTAAGTCGTAATAATCTGATTAAAGAGAGCGTTGATGACCGCAATATCATTATAACTGGTAACACAGTGATTGATGCACTTTATTGGGTAGTGGATAAAATCAAGAACAACAAGGAGCTAGATAATGAATTGGAAGATATATTGAGCAAAGCGGGTTATGATGTAAACCGCTTGAACAATGGCAAGAAGCTGGTATTGATTACAGGGCATCGTCGTGAGAATTTTGGTGACGGATTTATCAATATGTGTACAGCTATTAAAGATTTGACGGTTAAATATCCAGATTTGGATTTTGTTTATCCTATGCACTTGAATCCTAATGTACGCAAGCCGATTCATGAGGTGTTCGGGGAGAATCTGTCCGGCTTAAAAAATATGTTCTTCATTGAACCATTGGAGTATTTGAGTTTTGTGTATCTAATGGAGAAGAGCAGCATCGTATTGACAGATAGCGGTGGCATTCAAGAGGAAGCTCCGGGACTGGGTAAACCGGTATTGGTGATGCGTGATACCACGGAGCGACCAGAAGCATTAGATGCCGGAACGGTGAAACTGGTAGGTACGGACTATAATAAGATTGTAAACGAAGTATCATCTTTGATTGATGATAAAGCAGCTTATGAAAAAATGAGTAAGGCTGTAAATCCGTACGGTGACGGATTAGCCTGCGGACGTATTGTAAATGCATTGTTATATAGGATATAAGCTGAGCTATGAAGCTGATACTGAAAAATATTTTTACAAATCGAAATACTTGTTATTACTTATGGTTTGCATTACCAAGAGCTAATAAACTTAAAGTGAAAGTTTTTTCTGGAGTTGAACTTCATTATCGGGACTTGTTTCATGGTAAGATATACGAATTGTTGCAAAACCTAACATCGGGTATAAAATGAAGAATGATAAACGAAAAAAAGAAATTTTTCGGTGGATATTCCTCGGAGGACTTTTGTTGTTTGTGACTTTTCCTGTTTTTACGCAGTAAATACAAGAATGAGTGGATTGATTTATGTGCCGAGCACGGACATAGATGATGGAGGAAAAACTCGCATAGGTGGTCACTTTTTCAGAAAAGAGTTCCTGCCCGATGTCAGCTTGAATTCGTTAGGAAAGTGGATGTATCATACAGGCAATCATTTTTTGAGCATCATTCCTTTTTCATAGATTGAGCTGGAATTATTTGTACTATACAGAAAAAATTAAAAGACAGCAATATAGATAATATGGATTTTGATCACAAGAATTGATATTTATCTAAAAGAATCAGGCCTATCAAAGAAAACGAATGATGATCATGTATTGCTATTGGAAGTAATGATCACATTACGACGAGTGACAAGGTGAAAAGAGATGATTGGCCGGATAGTAGAAGAACCATATTGGGGAACTATTATGTTGCTGCCACTAAATATACGAAAAAAAAACATATCATAGGTTTCTATGTCACCTACCGAAAATGAAAACGTGATTACAATTAAATGGAATGGAGTGGCAGACTGTATGACTTATCAGTCCTCTTTGCAAAACGGGAAATATTCTTCGGAAGGTATATGCTTTTACATCAACCTACTGTAAAATACTAATCAAGAAAATAATAAGGATGCCTACAGTCGTTGTCCGTTTTGAGACTTGTAAGAAAGCCATAGGGTACGGTACGGTTTATTACCGTATCTACAAAGGACATAACCGACGTATGGAATTTTCTTCCCACCTTCACCTACCAACTTCTTCTTGGGATGAAACCACAAAGACAATCCGGGGAGAGCATCCCAAAGCCTGTCTCTTTCGTGCTCAGATGGAAGCGGATCTTCGGCTTTTGAACCGGATTATAACGGAAGATGTTACCGGTCGACTGACAATGGGCGATATGATAGCCATCTTTAAACATCAAAGGACAATAATCAAATGAACTTTTGACTTGTAAGTCAATAGGATGGTACCGTCTTTGACAGATTGCTATCACCGTCTAGGTTTTCAGGTAACAGAATCCGAAGATGGATTACGGATAGGCTTCAAACCGGGAATGGCACATGCTATCGTGAAGGAGATTTGGAACGAGCAGCCTTTGACCCGTTCGGATGTTGAAAGGTTTTATGAAAAGCTTTCTTCACTGAACAAAGGATATCGAAATCTCTATTTCAGGATCGTGGCGCACGGTGGATTCCTGCCGGAAGCATTGGACTTTGAACTGCACGGGCTGACCGTTTCGGATGAAAGCTATATTGAAAGCCTCTTGTCCGGAAGACATGTGGAGCTTTATCCGCATAACGAAGCGGCTTACAGGGCGATCATGCGGGGATTCAAACAACACCGTATCGGTACGGTCGTGCAGGCTACCGGAACAGGGAAATCCTATTTGCTGGCACGCTATATCGCAGATCATGCAAAGGAAAATATATTGGTCTTTGCTCCGAACATCACGATTCTGGATGAGATCCGGAAAGCCGTCGGATTCTCCATTCCGCAAGTGACGTACCGGACATTCCAGTCACTGATTCGTAACCGGGAGGACAATGGGTTGTTACGGGCAGATCATATTCTTATTGATGAATTCCATCATTTCGGGGCGGAAATTTGGGGAAGTGCCTTGCAGGAAGTGATAGAAAACAATCCCTGTGCCTATGTCCTGGGAACATCGGCAACGCCAATCCGTCCGGAAGGAATGATCGATACGGTGGATCTTTATTTCGAAGGAAATTTGTTTTATGAACTTACCTTGCCGCAAGCTTGGTATTACAATATCTTACCAGTGCCGATCCTGGTACAAAGTGCTTACGGGCTGGACAACGAACTGGATCGGCTGCAAAGAAAGCTGGAACGCAGCGGTTGTTCAGTCCGCCGGAGAGAGCGCATCCAAAAGAAACTGGACCTGGCGCGGGTCGATTTCAAAGGTGCTTTGGGCGCGTCGTCGGTGATCCGGAAGTTCCTACCCGAAAGCGTACGCAAACTGCTGGTTTTCTGTCGCGACCTGGCCGATCTCAGACAGATGGTGCCGGAAGTGTGCGACTGGCTCACACAGGCAGGCCGATCGATTACGCCATTTGAAATCCATCATGCGCAAAGCGAGCAGGAGAATCAGCGGCTGTTGGCCGCTTTCCGAGAAGAGTCGGACCGGTTACACGTACTCTTTTCCGTCAATATGCTGATCGAAGGATTGCATGTCGAGGGAGTGGATGCCGTCTTGTTCCTGCGGCGCACCGAATCTTACATTGTCACCCTGCAACAGCTGGGGCGCTGTCTGGATGCCGGAAGCGGGAAACAGCCGGTCGTCTTGGATTTCGTGAATAACCTGTCGGGTAAATCGGTCTACGACGTGATGGCGTGCCACTGGGAGCGACTCTCTTATCTTCCATCGCCCCACGGATTTGAAAGAACAACCTCGTTCCTCGCTACCGGCTATTTGTCGGATATCCGGCTCCGCATCGAAGAGATCCTGGCCGAGCTGGAACCATGGCAGATTATGTACGAGCGGCTGGTCGAGTTCCACCGGGAAGAGAACGACTGGCCTTCAGTGACGGAAGGGAAACTGGGCCTTTGGTGCAACACGCAACGCATCGCCTACAAACGAGGCTGTCTTGCCAAGGAACGGTGCGACCAGCTTGATGCAATCGGTTTTGAGTGGAATCAGCTCGACTCCAAATGGATGAGGGAATACCATGCATTGAAAGTCTTCTTTGATACCTGCGGACGCTGGCCCAAACGTGAAGACGGCCCGCTTGCGACCTGGTGTTATACCCAGCGGGAAAGACGGAAGGATGGACGTTTGAGCAAAGAGCGCATCCGGGCTTTGAATGAGATCGGCTTTGTCTGGAATCAGAACCTCCAAGGGGAATGGATGAAGAACTACGAGGAGCTGAAGTCTTTTGTCAGAAAATATCGGCGTTTCCCTAAATCGACGGAAGGGAATTTGGGCGGATGGTGCCATACACAACGGAAAATGCGTAAACAGGGAAAGTTACCCAATGACCGCCGGCTCCTGTTGGATAAAATAGGATTTGTCTGGTCGGCGGAACAGGTCTGGCAAGGCAACTTCGAACAATTGTGCCTGTTCCATAACCTGCAAGGACGATGGCCGGGATGCCGTGAAGGAGCATTGGGACGCTGGTGTACCATTCAAAGACGGGATTACCGCAAGGGGAACATGTCAGACGAGCGAAAAGCACAATTGGAAAGAATCGGTTTCCCTCTTGCCTGATATGGAATATATTCGATTCTATCCGTTATGAAAGTTGTCTATTCAATTATAATCAACATTGGAACAGTGTCTGTCATTACCCGGATTTGGAACTGCCAGCATACGGGTGGAACCAACTGATAAAACCGGAATAAGACCAATCTCATAAAGTAAATCGTTATTGATTCATCCCAATATGGAAGCCCTTGTCTGAAGCCGGTTATCGGAGAAGACAGGGGCTTCTTCTATATTTTATAAATGAATTATAGATAACTATTACACTGGCTTAACGAATCCGTTACAAATCCTTGGTGGTTTAAAGTGAGTGTTTACGTAAAATGAAAATATTTATGGTAGCAAGGAAAGTTTCATTACAGCATAAGGTTCTTTTAGGGTATATGATATTGATCATGGCTGTTTGCGGCATGGTTTCCATCTTGTTATACGAACGGAGCCGCATGCGTGAGATAAAAACGGAAACATCGGAGATACGCAGGATACGCCATGACATCAGTACGGCGCATCGCTATATCACGGAGCTTGCCACCTATGGAGAGTCCGTCATTGTCTGGGAGGATACCGATTTTCGTGAGTATCGCAGAAAACGCTTGCAAACGGACAGCTTGTTACAAATATTGAAAGTGAGTTGTGGCACGTTCGTCCTGCCAAAGCAGATAGACTCCCTATGTCATTTATTGGAAGCTAAGGAGATACATCTGCTCCGCATTATGGAGACCATTACCAGACAGGGGGAAGCGGACAGCCTGCTCGCAAATCGTCTGCCTATTGTTATCAGGGAAGCGGTTCGTACCCGGACAGTCACCCAAAAGAAAAAAGGGATTGCCGGTTGGTTCGGAGGGAAAAGGAGCGTACAGGTCTTCGAGCCATCGAAAGGACTGCAAGATTTGAATGAGAAGCTGATCGCCATGCAAGAGGAACGTGAACGCCGGATAGACATGTATACCGACAGTCTGCGCATACAGAATAAGGCCTTGAACCGGAAGTTGCAAATACTCATCACCCATCTTGACGGGCAAGCGCAGGCGGCGTTCATCAGTCGTGAGGAAAAAATCACGGAAGCCGGAGATTTTTCTTTCAAACTGTTTGTCTTGGTAATCGTCTCTGCTTCCTCCTTGCTATTCATCTCGTTCCTGATCATACGGCATGACATCAGGAAAGAAAGGGAAGGGCGGGCACAGCTCCAAAGGATAAACCGTGAGAACGAGGAACTGCTCGGTATGCGTAAACAGATCATCCTGACCATCTCGCACGATATACGAGGACCATTGGGTAATATCAACAACTGCGTGGAACTGGCCTCGGAAACCCGTGAAAAGAAAAAACGGGAAGGCTATCTGGAGAACATCCGCCATTCCTGCCGCCATATACTGAATCTGGTGAACAACCTGATGGATGTTTATAAGATCAATGAGACCAAGGATACCCGTAACGAGGTTCCTTTCCGTCTAAACAACTTGCTTGACAACATATCGAAGGAATATGCCCGCAAAGCGGGTGGCCGGGCCTTGCTGTTCGAGCACCGGCATAAGAATGTCGGTGATATTACAGTGAGAGGAGACGCAGACAAATTGGAACAAATATTGGACAATCTGCTGACAAACGCCATCAAGTTCACCCTGTCGGGTACGATCCGTTTCCATACCGAGTACATGGCGGGAAGATTATATGTGGAGGTCGGTGATACCGGTATCGGTATGGACGAGGAGACATTGGAACGTGTCTTCCGTCCGTTCGAGCGTGCGGCGCAGGAGATAAACTCGGAAGGTTTCGGTCTTGGGCTTTTTATCACGAAAGCTCTTGTAAAGGTACTGGACGGAAGCATTGAAGTAGAGAGCCGACCAGGTAAAGGTACAACATTCCGCCTGTCGTTTCCCCTTTCGGAAACGACAGGAGAACCGGAAACAGAGGAGCTTCCGGTACAATCTGCGACAATACTTCCCAAACATGTACTGGTAGTGGATGATGACAGCATCCTTCTGAAAATAACGGAAGACATGCTCGGGCGCAACGGGGTGGAATGCACGACCTGTCAAAATGCAAAAGAAGCCATTCTAGCACTCGACCGCTTGGATTATGATTTGGTATTGACAGATATACAGATGCCCGTGACCGATGGTTTCGGCTTGTTGAGATTACTGCGTAACTCGGATATCGGAAATTCCCGTACCGTTCCGGTCGCTGTCATGACGGCACGGGGGGACGGGGACTCGGGCGTGTATATGAAGTCCGGTTTTTGCGGTTGCATACATAAGCCTTTCTCTTCAAAAGGACTGCTGGCCTTTATCTCCTCCGTTACGGAGGGCAGAAGTGCAGGCATGTCTCCGTTCGACTATTCCCGCCTGATGGAAAGTACGGACGACCGTCGTCATATGTTCGGTCTTGTCGCAAAAGAGTCAGAAAAGGATCTTGCCGAACTGGAGGAGGCTTTAAGAGAAAACGATCGGGAAGCCATGCGGAGGATCGTACATCGGATGGCTCCGGTCTGGGAGTTGTTAGGGGCCAACGATGTACTGTTCGGTTATCGGAAGCTCCTGCATGACAAGACCTCGAGCGACGAGACGGTCAGAGAGTACACGATGAGAATTATGAAACAGATACGGTTACTGATAGACGAAGTAAATAATGAATTAAGAAAGAAAAATGACGGGGATGAAAAAGACTTTATTGATCGTGGAGGACAACCTGATTCTTTGCGATATTCTTGAGAGATGGCTACAGAAAGCCGGTTACAGGGTATTGACGGCCATAGATGAGCCTTCGGCACGCCGGAAAATCAAGGGGAATAACGTGGCGCTGGTACTGACGGATGTCCGCCTTCCCGAAGGGGATGGCATCAGTTTACTGGAATGGAGCATCTCCCAAGGGTTACATATCCCTTTTGTGGTGATGACCGAACATGCCTCCATTGCAGATGCGGTGCGTGCCGTCAAATTGGGCGCAAAGGACTACTTGCCCAAGCCTGTCCACGAGGAGTTACTGATGGAACTGTTACGGGGATTGATCGGTCTGCCAGTTTCCGTTCCCCCGAAGAAATCATTAATGAAAAGGCTTAGCGGGGCGGTCCGGGAGACCGAGCGGATAGCTTGTCGTGTGGCTCCTTTGAATTGTTCCGTCATGATCCTTGGACCGAACGGTAGCGGAAAAGAATCTGTCGCACAGCTGATCCAACAGCATAGCGGGCGTAAGGACAAGCCTTTTGTGGCGGTGAACTGTGGTTGTATCCGGGGGGAACTTGCCGCATCTGAGTTCTTCGGTCACGTGCAGGGGGCATTTACCGATGCGAAAAAGGATACTGCCGGCTATTTTGAGACGGCCAAGGGCGGTACGCTCTTCCTTGACGAGATCGGAAACATGCCTCCCGAAATGCAGACACTGCTGCTCAGGGTATTACAGGAAAGAGTGTATTGTCCAGTGGGCAGCCGCAAAGAACTTGAAGCCGATGTACGGATATTGTCGGCCACCAACGAGGATATGGAGCGTGCCATACGGGAGGGACGTTTCCGGGAGGATCTGTACTACCGTCTCGCCGAGTTTGAGATACGCCAGCCCTCTCTCTCCGAATGCCCGGAAGATATATTGCCACTGGCTGACTTCTTTCGTGAGCAACATTCAGAAGAGATACGTGTGGAGACCTCCGGTTTTACCGAACAAGCCAAAATCTCCATGCTTTCCCACTCATGGCCGGGCAATGTGCGTGAACTTGACAACCGGATAAGACGTGCTGTCCTGTTGGCGGTATCTCCATTGTTAACCCATAAAGATCTGAATCTTAATGCGACCATCTGTAGGACAGGCGAAAAATGTAAAAAAGGCTTGATGGAAGAAGCAGAAGAGAAAGAACTAATAAGGAAGATTCTGGAAGAATGTGGAGGTAAGATCAGTCGTGTGGCGAGAATGTTGGGGATGAGCCGTCCGACGCTATACAAGAAAATGGAAAGGTATGGGTTGAGATAGCATCTTCATCCGTTTCGTTTATACATAAGCCGGCAGATTCCGTTGGAGAAAGTTTTGCAGCCAAGAAGTTTCCAGCGGGCAGACCGGAATTCTCCCGTCAAGGGGATTCCACCACCATAAGAAAGAGGCAGCAGAAAAAGTACTGTCTCATCCACCAGATTATACCGAAAAAGTCCATCGGCATATTCCGCACTTCCTCCATCTCCCACTCCTGCCAGATAAATACAATCCTTGTCATGCTTTTCCTTTACATTCAGCAAGTCCATCAAACCGTAATGGGGGTAGATGTGGAATGTGGCCTGTCGCTGCCAGCGTGGGAAACCATACCGTTTGTTTTCCCTCACCCATCGCATAAGCATCTCGTCTTCATGCGGAAGGAACCCGTCCAAAGTGAGTGCCATG
This sequence comes from Bacteroides stercoris ATCC 43183, assembly GCF_025147325.1. NCBI lineage: Bacteria > Pseudomonadati > Bacteroidota > Bacteroidia > Bacteroidales > Bacteroidaceae > Bacteroides > Bacteroides stercoris. Next base: position 3,713,112 of record NZ_CP102262.1, on the reverse strand, counting down.
ATAACTTGAATTTTTGCCATACCTCTTGTTAAAAAAGCATGAAACCCATGCTTATTTCGAACAGAGGCTCTGACAAAGCCCAACACAGAAACCCGCATGGGCTCATGCTATAAGGTATAGCATAAGCCTCACGCAATAGCCTCTGTGTTTTTGAATTTGTCAGATTCCTGTTCGAGACGTCTTGCGACTTATGTATAATAATGGCGGTCCCAATTGTCGAGACCGGCCTTATTTCTCTATTTCAAGTTTCAAATATACGGCATCTTTTTCAATAATCCGATCAGTCGGGGTATAATTTCTTCAATTACCCCTCCACTTGTCATGATTTGTCGGGGTCCTTTCCTTTTTCATCTTCCAGACCTAGTCGTTTACGGAGTTCAGGGTCATTTTTGATACGCCGCATCTCCTCATTGATAATAGCCTGCGCATCCGCCTTGATCTGGTCGTAATTGCGTTGTATCTGTTGCATCATGATGTCGTTACCGTTCCTGTCCTTGAAGTCGTTGATGACCGGGATTTTCTGATAAGCCTTTTCTTCTGCGCTGATCTTGGTATGGTCCACGACAATTTCGGCATGAAATATTTTTTGCTCTATCCTCTCATCAAAATTATCCGCCACAGCCCCGACAAACGTGCCTTGTGAGAGGTTGGCGATCTTTGATGCGGGAATGAGCGAGTCTAGCTGTGTGTTGATGGAGGTGGATACGTCCTGACGGTTGATGGATACGGACTGACGTTGCTGAAGCACCTTGCCGAAGCGCTCTGAAAGCGTTTTTGCGGTTTCACCGACCACCTGTCCGCTGAAAATATTCCCCACCGTGTTCTGGATGACCTTGGATTCTTTTTCTCCGTAGTCACGTGTCAATTGACTGAAATCCTGAAAACCCAGAAGCACACCCACCTTGTTGCTTCTCGCCGTCGCGATCAGGTTGTCAAGCCCACGGAAATAGATGGTGGGAAGCTCGTCAATGATAACGGCGCATTTAAGCTGTTTTTTCTTGTTGATAAGCTTGACGATACGGGAATTATATAATCCGAGCGCTGCCGAATAAATGTTCTGCCTGTCCGGATTGTTGCCCACGCAGAGCAGTTTGGGCTCTTTCGGATTGTTGATATCCAATGAAAAATCATTACCGGTCATCACCCAGTAGAGTTGTGGGGAGATCATGCGCGTAAGGGGTATTTTAGCCGAGGCTATCTGGCCTTGGAGCTGGTCCTGGGCATTTCCCTTCCATGCGTCCATGAAGGGAGAAAGATAGTTTTCCAGCTCCGGATAAGAGGTCAGAATGGTGAACAGGTCTGAGTAGGGTTTGTTGAGCAGTTCTACCGCATGGGGAAACGTACAGTAAATACCGTTTTTGTAAATCTTTAAATACCAGATTATTGCCGCAAGCAGAATGATAGGAGACTCCACGAAGAAGTCCCCCTGCTTTTCGATATCGGGTAAGTCAAGGGCATTGCTGCCCCCTTCTCCCCTAAGAACCGTACATGAGAGTTTCCCCTCATACGGCTCAAGCAACTCAATATTTCTATTTGTTGTTAGAAATCGGCTCATACTTTCAACATTTTCGTTTATTTCGCTTGTAGCAGTTGTTGTGGACAAGTTGCCGTACAATCGAACCACCAACAGATATTTCGTTGACGTTCCATGCTTTTGTACAATCTATTTCCTTGCCGCATAACGGACAAATCCGGTTCTGCTTGTTCCATAAATATAAGAGAGACTTACGTCCCTTGAGAGATTCCAGCATTTGTTGCTCCTTTCGCTGAAAGAAATAATCATCGTATTCCGGGTCGAAAGGGTTTGCCTCACCTTTGATTTGCTTGTACGGGGTATAATGTATATCCGACAACCTTTTAAGGGTCAGGTAGTTCACTTTCTTGCTCTTGGTTTCATATTTCCATGCAAACGTCCATTTACGCCCCCGAATTTCATGCCAATATTTGTCTGCAACCCAAGACTTGCGTTTCTTTGGATGGCGACGTAAAGCCCATTTCTTCGTGAGATTGTAAATGTGATTGTCACAACCATGAAAAGCATCGGTTGATGCACCATATCGGTAATAGTTGCCCCAACCTGTGATTACAGGATTAAGCATTCGTATCAGCGATTCCTGCTTACACATTTTATGTCCTTTAACGATGTCACCGATTTTTGCCCTGAAGCGTTTCTGTGCATCTTTGGACGGGGATGTGTATAGCCTTTTGCCAAACTTCCTCACATTGAAACCTAAGAAATCAAAACCGTCGTATATGTTCGTAATGGTAGTTTTCTCTTCGGATAAGGTCAGCCCTCTTTCTTTGAGAAATTCTATCACGATAGGTTTGACTTCGTTTTCCAATAGCTCCTTATCTCGACCTGTGATTATAAAGTCATCCGCATAACGAATAAGGTTTACCTTGTAGTGGAATGTCTTATTGTTGCGCCATAATCTTTTGAATCTTTCAGCCAAGAGTGGTTGAAGTCCGTCAAGTGCTATATTTGCAAGTGTCGGTGATATGATACCTCCTTGTGGTGTACCCTCTTCTGTCGGGAATAGTTTGCCATTGAATACAGCTCCACATTTCAGCCATTTTCTGAGTATCGTCTTATCCATAGGGATATGATTAAGAAGCCAGTCGTGGCTGATATGGTCGAAGCAGCCTTTAATGTCTCCCTCCAAAATCCATTCGGGGGAATGCTGGCGGTTTAGAACCGTATCAATCTGACGGATAGCGTCCATTGTCCTGCGTTTCTTGCGGAAACCATAAGAAAAGCGGTCGCCTGTCGTTTCGGCTATCGGTTCCAATGCCATGAGATATAATGCCTGCATCGCCCTGTCTTTCATTGTCGGTATTCCCAACGGTCGGAGTTTACCGTTCTTTTTCTTGATGTGAACCCTACGAAGCGGCTGCGGATTGTAACCACGACGTTTCAGTTCACCGATTGCTTTGTACTTGCGCTTGGGAGAATCCCAAAGCTGTTTATCTACTCCAGACGTTTTCTTCCCTTTGTTGGAAGTAACCCTCTTTACCGCCAATGCCTTGGCGTAAAAAGAGTGGGTCAGCATCCACTGCAAGGCTTTCACCTTGTTATGTCTGCCTTCCTTTTGAGCCTTTACAATACGCGCTTGTAGCTTTCGGACATAGGCTTCACACTTGGACCAGTCCATGCCGTCCCAAGTTAGATTCCTACTATCAGCAGGCGCACACGATGTTTTAGTTTCGTTCATTTGCTTTCCTCCTTTTGAAAGTTCTAAAAGTTATCTTGTAAAGAGTTACCATATACGGAAGTCTGCCCACTTTCGTGTCGGATGATGTCACCAATAACAACCCGTGATGTTGATTCAATCCGTATCCACCCCATTACAGGGTGGCATTCGCTTTTTCCGTTATCTCATACCTGCACCCCATTCGGCTTGCCTTGCGGTTCGCTTACTCGCATTCTTACGAGAGAGATACAGGCTTGCCCTGTTCCACGTAATTGACAAACGGATAGTTTAGGTTCTGCCAAGTCCGCCGGCAGTGCTGTGTCCGTGTAACCCCAACATGGGCAAGGGTTATCCGACTGCTTACCTTTTGGTGAGAGCTAAAGTATCTTGCGCTCCTTCAAACCTTACGACGGCTAAAGTCAGTTCACTTACGTTAACCATGCTATCCAGCCTCGCCACTCAACGGTATGATACTAACCGTCCTTGACATTCCCTCACGGTTCAGTCTTGTCCTTTCGGAAAGTGTACTTTGTCCTATAAGCTTGGCACAACCCATCACTGGAGATGCACCTTATAGTAGGCTACCGCTGACGGAACAGCGGGTTAAATCATGCAATTAATATCACTGTCTAACAATCAATTACGTGACTTTACAGGTCACACCCAGGTGCGATTGAGGTTGAGCATTATCGTATAGCTTGCCTCGTACGCATCGGAAATGTCCGTCATGAATTCCGGATTAATGGGATTGCACCGGTGAGACCTGCGCGGATCGTCGAAATTGATGACATAGAACCGGGGCTTTACCTCGTACTTGTCCATATTCTTCAACAAAGAATTATAGGCGATGGTGGACAGGTCATCAAACTTGTAATCATAGATGTAAATCGCAAAGCCTTTGGCTATAAGCTGGCGTATGTAACTGTTGACTATCGCATAGGATTTGCCGCTGCCCGGTGTCCCGATAACCATGCAGGCACGGAAAATATTGACAATATTGACAAATCCGTTATTCCAGCGTTTTTTATAATAGAATCTCGTCGGGAGGTTTACCGAATATTCATTCTCCATCAGTCGGGTTTCCTGCATGAAACTCTCATTTTCCATATTGAACACATCTTCCATGAGGTTGTGCCTGTAAAGGCGGCTCATCCATAATCCCGACATCAACAGGGCGAGATAGCCTGCCGTAAGAGTAAAAATATAGAATGCGGTATTTGCCATGTGTGGCAATGGCAGTTTAAGAAGCCACCAGTTCAGAAAAAACAATGCGCATCCTGCCACCAACACCGCATAAATTTTAGGCCAGGTTATTTTTTCACCTTTGACCCCATGCGTACCCAGGCAGGAAACGGCCAACAGAAGCACTGCCAACAGTTTGCTCCAGAGAATACAGTTGAAAATTCCGGTCGTGTTGTTGAAGTTTACCAGAATCCGGTCTATCACCTCAAGGTTCAGGTGCCATGCGGTGATACTCGGATAGCAGTACACATAGACGTGTACCACCAAAAGAAAAATACTCACGGCCCTGCCGAATTCCATTATCTTAGCGAGAGCCCTCAAATCATCTTCCTGCTGCATAAGAATTGTATATAAATGGGTTGATACTTGTTTTGTCTAAATGCCACGCTTGCGTCCGGTCTTCTTTTTTTTCTTCATGCGGCGTGCAAAGGCTTCCTCCTCGTAATCCCGCGGATTGGTTTCCAAGGAAAAAATGCCTGCCGCCAGTTCGAGCGTGCTAGAGGATTCGTGACGGTGATGCTGCCAAAGTTCTGTAGCGGAATGTCCGCCCCGTTCCTTTTCGGGTATGTTTTCCAACCATTTGAAATAGTCGTTGAACACATTGGCAGAAAACACCTTGCCCATGCGTGAGCCGTTGAACACCTCCCGATGGTTGTGATCAATAAAGGTGACACCATAGATACGTCCCCGCTCATTCTTGCGGAAAACCACATCAATACGCCTTTGCCCGAGCAGTTCCACAAACCGTTTCTGTGAATCCGCCTGCCGCAAGGCACGAACGATGTCCGCCTGTATGGAGGGGGCCCATTTCCCATCTTTGAGAGCTTTCAGATTTATCAGCATCCGCTTTTCCAACTGTTCATTTCCGAAGCGTTTCCCAAATCGGGAACTTTTGAACGGTGGGCTGACAACCTTGCCGGTATCATCCGTGACCGAATATACAATACTGGTATATGGGGTACCGTTGTATTCTCCCCTGACCTGTTTCGCCTCGATGTTGAGCGTGGAAAGCAGCGCATTGTATTCCCCGAAGGTTTGGAAACGGTAGCTTTCCAATACGGCTTTAAGGGTATTACCTACCTGATGGCGGACATCTCCCAAGGAAGCGTCCACCTTTCTTAGTTCCGCTTTTGGATTCCGCTTTTCCGCATCCGCTCCGTTTCGCAGACCGAAATCCACTTCCAGCTCCCGACAGGCGGTCATGGAACGCCGATGCTCGTAGGCATCGCTGATCTTTTTCCCCTGTTCATCCACACAGACACTGACAATATGGATATGGGTATTGTGTGTATCGGCATGTTTGTAGGTGATGTAAGGCTGATTCCCATACCCCATCTTCTGCATATAACGTTCCGCCAGTTCTGCCAGCCGCCCGTCGGTCAGCCGGTCTTCCGGTGCTGGGGAAAGGGAAATGTGCAGGACGGGCTTCTCCGTATTGCGGTTTGCCAGCAGGTAATTCTCAAAAGAGAGCAATGCCAAGCGCATGTCCTCGCTTGGCAATCCGAGCCGGTCGGAAATCATACGGTTACCGGAAAGAATCTCAGCCGTACCAGCCGCTACCTTCTCGTAGTTATAAGCAAGCGCTCCGTAAAGACTCATGCCATGGCTTATTTTTGCAACCATTTCCGCTCGTATTCCTGGGTTAGCGCCATGACCTTTTTGCAGATGAGCATCAGCTCAAGACTCAATCTTTCCAACTTATAGAGCAATGCCATCGCCCGTTTCTCCCCGAAATTGTTCTTCAAGGCACGGACGACCTGGTTGTAGTTGTTGCCGACAGCCTGGAACTGTTTGTGGAATTCTGTCAGCCTGATGTAATAGTCCATCGTCGCCTTGTCTATTTTCACGACCTTTATCTGTCCCGAGAAGATGGATTTCTTGATGAACAGCGTGAGGTTGCCGGCTCCTGAATCCGCCAGCAACTTTTCAAATCTTGTGTTCTCCTCGGCGTTCAGGCGGAAACTGTACTTGTGGTCCGCCGGATCATTTTTAGGCTTTCTGCCCGTCCTTGTCCCTGTTGTTTTCTCCATACACATGAGATTTTTGGTTTGTACTTTTTTCTCTTCCAGAATCCGCGACTTTGGAGCGGATTCCCCCGCCCCTCTGGGCGGGCAAGTTGGTTCTTGTCGGACAAAAGACTTTTTGTCGGACAAGGACACAACTTGCTCTGTTCGCTTGAACAGAGAATCCTCCTTCGTCGGATTGCTGCGCGACGTTCACGGCGTGCTGTGGTCCGGCGAAGTCAGTTCCTTTCCATTGTCTGATTCCGGTTTTGCAAAATTAGACAGTGATAACCGATTGGTAAACAGTGCTTGATATGACATTTGATGACATCTGACGACATCTGATGTCAGGTAGGGGAAATGTTGGCGGAAGTTTCAAAAATAGCCGCTACTTTTGGCACAGTGCATGAGGGCATACATTGGAACATTGTCCTGTAAGGTGTATTGCTTGCCTGCCACAGGTGGTGCATGACGCGAATGCGGTATCATCCATGTATGCGCAATGCCATATATGCCGCATGGCAGTCCTGCATGACGGGACACATTGCATCCGTGCAATGCAGTATGGGGTACATTGAACTCCATATTGCATGAATGCAATGCACCTTATACGGCAACACCCTCCGGCAACCGGCATTACACTGATGCGATATGGTATGCAATGTATTCATGCAAACAGGCAAGCAATGCGTAATTGCCATATACCAACGGATGCATTGCCGTGTGATGAAACGAAAAAATCCAGACAGATATGAAACAAGTCATACACTCTAAATTCAAGCCTATGAAGAGAGAACCTTTATTTGTCGCTTTGAGCAACCAGAAAGGCGGTGTGGGAAAATCCACGTTCACCGTGTTGCTCGCCAGTTATTTCCATTACCTGAACGGATATAACGTACTTGTGGTGGATTGTGATTATCCACAGCACAGCATCAGTGCCATGCGGGACTGGGAAGTGGGGAACATTGAAAAGAACGTGCATCTGCAAAACCAGCTGGTGGAACAGTTCGGAACAAGCGGCAGGAAAGCCTACAGCATCCTGAACTCCACCCCGGAGGAAGCTAGGGAGACGGCCGGCCGCTTTCTCGAAAAGTCGGATCTGGACTATGACCTTGTCCTTTTTGATCTCCCCGGTACCGTGAATGTGCCCGGTGTCTTCCAGTCCGTGATCAATATGGACTATGTATTCACTCCGATTACACAGGAAAGGATGGTAATGCGGAGCAGCATGTCTTTTGTCCTTGCCATCAGGGAATACATGCACCGGCATGCGGACGTACCCTTGCGTGGCATCCATATGTTCTGGAACCGGATGGACAAACGGGTGTCCAAAGGGCTGTATAACGGCTATACCGAAATTTTCCGCTCTCTGAAACTGCCGGTGCTGGAGACCGTCATTCCCAGTGCGGAACGCTACAACAAAGATTCCGGGATGAAGGGGCCCCTGTTCCGCAGCACCTTGTTCCCTCCATCTCCCTCCGCAGTGAAAGGAAGCGGTCTGGACCTGTTGGTAGCGGAAATAGAAACCGTACTGAAACTTCAATAAAACAATTATGGCTACCAAAAGAAGAACGGATTACCAAGTGGACGAGGAGGCATTGAAACGCATGATGGCAGGAGATGTAACCGCTTTGGAAAAAACGGTTTCTCCGGAAGGGGAATCGGAAACAAAAAGTCAGGCTGGGCCTTCTCAGGAGAAACAGGAGAAGAAAAGCGGCCTTTCCAGACAGCAAATAAAGAAATCACCGGATGGAGTGGCTGATTCAGATGAATACCGGAGACGGTTTCTGAAAGTGAGACTGTCGGGAGCAAGAAGGCAGACCTATGTTAACGATGCATTATACAGGACTGTTGCCAAAGTATTGCCGGTCATTGCACCGGATATGTCCGTCCCGATGTTTTTAAGCTGTGTCCTGTCAGACCATCTGGAAAGGTACCAGGACATCATCAACGAGATATATAACCAGGAAGCCACACAAAAACCGATAGAATGGAAGAAATAGTTTATTTGTCAATACGGCTCGGCTGTACCGCTTATCTATTATATAAGGTATGGGAGCAGAAAAAGAGAATAGGTAAGATATGCGATCTGCTTTATACTCCCCGTAAAAAAACGGAAACGGAAAAGGACCACCGCCGGAATCCGGAAAGTGCGGCAGATGTGATGGGGGCCACCCGTTTTGTCTATCTGGATGAGAATGCCGGAAAGACCGTTGCCCCTTACATGAGCCAGCAGTTGGAAATGGGAAGCGACCTTATCGGCAAGGATGAGGATATTCCGGAAGATGAGGTGGAATGCAAACTGCCTTTGGAGGAGATGAGAATGCTGAAAGACGAACAGGAGGAGCTGGACAGCCGTTCTCCCGAGGCGGAAGCCATTGTTCCGGCAGTCACTCCTGCCGACCTGCTCAATGTAGGTGACGTGCTGCTTAATCTGGACGGTGCCGGTTCGGATGAGGACAAATCATACCGGGCCGCCATGACACTGCGTGCCATCCGGGAAACGGACATGTTCGAGCTGTTCTCCTCCCAGGTGGAGAACAAGAAACTGATAGAGGAGCTGATGGAAAGGTATGTGGATGAGGAAGGGAATGCTCTGCCTTTAAAAAAAGAGAGGAACGTTTCCAAACCTGTCGCAGATTGGAGGAAGCTGGTCTGAAAGTAATATGCTATTATGCCACAAAATTCCATATTGTTGAATATTATATATAGGATATTCATTATGTACCCAACTTTGTATTTTTCTATAATCTATGAAAAAGGTTGAAGTTTGTCTTTTGTTAAGGGTAATAGAAAGGAACAAACACTCAAAACATAGAAATCACGGGGACAACTCAGAAAATCGGATACTTCCTCACTGTTGCTTACGATTCAAAAGTAAAAGAATGAAATTATCCTGATTTGCTGACAGGAAAAACTATAACTCAATTTATTAAATGAAATTTCTTTATAAGAGACCTATAAACGACTATAAAAAAGTAAGGAGCTGCTTACCAAGCCAGCTCCTTACTTTTTCTAATGGATGAAAATCCGTTTCCCTGCTTCCTTTTGCACAATATTTTTGTCGTACTTTATGTGCATAACAAGATATCATAGAAAAAATCACATTTAAATTTAGTGTTCCATTACATGGTTTTGCATTGCTCCTTGTTCACAACTCTATCTCTGAATAACTTCATATTAGTAAAGTTTCGGGAAATATTTTGAACAAGTTCCAAGTAATTATCTCTGCCATCTTCCCATTTATGATAAAACGGCTTTATGGAAACACAGTTTTCATGTTCAAAGACGGTATTTAGTAATGTTCGGTCTGAATTTCCGCAAGAATGCCCCATTATCAAAACTTGAAAAGGTGCAGCTAAAAGAAATTCGAGCAAATCATGATAATGTCTTGTTTCTAAATATTTAACGGATTTGACATATCTAAGTAACTCATTGTCATTCATATCAAGAATAGACTGGTAACTTTTGTCAAGTTCATCCCCATAGCCAAAAATTATATTTTCAGGTTTTTCTAATTCGCCATGAATATAATTGTGGGTAATATTAAAGTTACCATACATCTTAGCTGTTTTTGTATAGTTGAAACTCAGCAACATGATACGTTTAGGGATAAGTTTATCGCGTTCTCCATAATTGTATTCAACATCTGCAAGGCTGGATATATTCAGCCCAATGCTATCCAGAGCTTTCTTTTTTCCTTCTGTTGAGAAATCAGCAGGATCAAAGAAGTCAATTATTGCATTTTGAAGGTCATTCCTTACATTGTCTGTTTCTATTGTATGGAGGTATTCAATTAATTTTTCTTGAAGGAATGCAAATTGTTCATTCAACTCACTGATTGTATAATTACAACCAGGGCTATCCATGCCAACTTTCAACAGTTGGTAATAGTCGTTTTCAATATCCACCCATCCTTTGGTTTCTATTGATTGCAGAATAGTTTTAAAAAAAGGGCAACATTCAATAGAGAAAATGTTTGGTTGGTCCTTGATATACTGAATAACTTCGCTTCCTGAGTATCTTTCTTTACAATAGATATCCTTAAAAAAACATGAGTTGTTGAAGACAAAAACATTCCAGCAATTAATGCCTACATTATCTTTGATAACCAAACGGCAAAGGCAATCTTCTGATACATTTGTAGTATTACCGGAAAAAGTATACACTCGTTGGTCCCAATACCAGTTGATAAAATCCATATAACTTGTTTTAAAGCCATGTGCCATGTCAAATCCGTTTCCTATGATAACAAGTCTATTCATTCGGTTGTAATGATGATGTTAGTGTTATTGACTTAAATTATAGAATAATCTCCTTGCTCTTCATTTACAAGAAGTGGCTTTAAAAGCGTTTCCACCGACTCAAAAGTATCTTGTTTTGAGAAGTGTATCTTTGGTTGTCCCCACCATCCTCTAATGAATTGTTGGTATTGGTATTGCAAGGTACGGCGAGGTGCCTGCGCCAAGCAGCTATTATAAAAGGAGTCCACAATGTCAGAATGGTAATTGGTCAATGAAAAGAAATACTGCCAAGTTTCTGATATTTCATTCGCGTTGAATCCGGGACGTTCAATTATTTCCACTGCATCCAATCTATGAACACCATCATGTTTAGAGAATGCAGCTTTAAGTATTTCACTTGCCTCCTTATCAGAAGAAGGTGCGCTATACCCAAAGATTGTTACCTTGCCTGCTTTCGATATGTAGTACTTTGCAACACTCCATTGGTCACGGATAAAGCTGTCGCTGTTGTAATCCTTTTGTTCTACAGGATACAGCAAAGGAACAGCGTTGTATGGTTTGCCACACTTTCTGCAATAGTTTTGTATAAGACCAAAGGTCATACAGTCTTTGCACACACCAGCCCCCACATTTCCATGCAAGAACAGAATCTTTGGTCTGTTCCAGGTAATCTTTGCCACTCTGTTATATGCTTGGATAAGCAGACTATCCCAGTTGAAGGATACAATGCAGTCTTTTTCTGTGAGCGAAAGAATCAAAAGGTCGTAGATGGTCAAGAAGGATGGAAGTTGCACATTTGAAAAATATTCATAAAGTTTTTTTTCCATTGCTATCCGTGCGTTTTTACACTCATCACCACGTCTAAACAGCTCACTATATATATCTTCAAGATTCTTGCTTTTCGTTTCTAACATAAATCCTTCAAGGATCCTATCTAACCCAACCTGTTCAATGGCTTCATTCATCGTCGGGCAAGATTTTCCCATGACCGCTCTTGAAGCACCAGCTCCAACTATCACGACATGAGGGCGTTGGCAATACAAATCTTTAAGTTTTTTCTTCATACACTAACTGATTAAATATTTTGCCCGTAAGCAATTGTTGCATCATGCTTTATTTTACGGCCTCATATTTTGTTCGTTTTGTTTCAGGCACAATAATTTCATTGTTCATACTTATAAGTATGAAAGTTATTGTTCTCTGTTTGGCTGTTCTTGAATATAAACAGATATATTACTTAAAAATGCCTTATCAAGGTGTGATATTGTTACTCTCTTTATACACTACTACATGATATACTATTTTTAACCTGTTTACATTGGCCATAAAACTGCGTTTGATATGCAAATATAGCTATTTTAATCCAATATCAATAATAGTCGTTTTTGACAAGAAATCAACTTTATGGAATTTGCTGGCTTTTGTATGGCAATTATATAAATGGTACAGAAAAACATGTAACCGTTTGAACAATCCATGTTTGTGCCAAAATCATCAATTAATCATGTATTATGCTTGAGGTAAGCGTCTCCGCAATGACGTAAAACAGTGTTGAAAATCTCTGTAGAGACGCGCAAAAGCACTTGTTGGATGACATCTGATGACATCTGGCGACATCTGATGACACCTCTGAATAACAGCGTATTATCCCTTTTTATCTTCGCCGTCGAATTCAAATTTATGTCTTACCCAAACGATTCGACAATGAAGAGAAGAATCCTTTTTTCAGTGATGTGCGCGGCGATTGCCGCCGGTGCTTTCGCGCAGGGCCAAGGCCAGGGCCTTGCCGGTATCAACGAGGCGACCAGCCTCATGACCTCGTATTTCGATCCCGCCACCAAACTGTGCTATGCCATCGGTGCGGTGCTCGGCCTGGTGGGCGGCATCAAGACCTACGGCAAGTTCTCCAGCGGTGATCCCGACACCTCGAAAACCGCCGCCAGCTGGTTCTTTGCCTGCATCTTTCTGATTGTAGCCGCCACCATCCTGCGTTCCTTCTTCCTCTAAGCGGTATGGAGTATTCTGTAAACAAGGGGGCGGGCAATCCCGTCGAGTTCAAGGGGCTCAAGTCACAATACCTGTTCGTCTTCGCGGGCGGTCTGGTGACGGTGCTCCTGGCGGTAGTCATCCTTTACCTGGCAGGCGTGGACCAATGGATATGCATCCCTTTCGGGACCGTATCCGGCGGTCTGCTGGCATGGGCGGTGTTCCGGCTGAACGCCCGCTACGGCGAACACGGTCTTATGAAGCTGCTGGCGGAGAAACGCCATCCGCGCTACCTGATCCACCGCAAGAGAGTTTTCAGATTATTTGCAAAAAGAAAAAAACGACAATCATGAGAAATGTATTGAAAGCGGAAACGCTGGAACGCAAGTTCCCCCTGCTCTCGGTGGAGAACGGCTGCATCGTGAGCAAGGACGCCGACCTGACCGTGGCCTTCGAGGTGGAGCTTCCCGAGCTGTACACGGTGACGGCGGAAGAGTATGAGGCCATGCACTCCACCTGGATAAAGGCCGCCAGGGTACTGCCCGAGCACAGCATCGTCTGCAAGCAGGACTGGTTCACGAAGGAGAGCTACCGTCCCCAAAACGGCGGGGAGGAACAGAGCTTCCTCTCGCGCAGCTATGAGCGGCACTTCAACGAGAGGCCGTACCTGAACCACCGCTGTTACCTGTATCTGACAAAGACCACCCGTGAGCGCAACCGCCGGCAAAGTGACTTCAGCACCCTCTGCCGGGGATTCCTGCTGCCCAGGGAGATTACCGACAAGGACATGGCGGCCCGCTTTCTGGAAGCGGTGGAGCAGTTCGAGCATATCGTGAACGACTCCGCCCATATCCGGCTGCGCCGCCTGGAAACGGAGGAGATTACCGGCACGAAGGAACATCCCGGGCTGGTGGAGAAATACCTCTCCCTCTCGATGGAGGACGGGACCGCCGTGCTGCAGGACATCTGCCTCAAGCCCGGACGGATGCGTATCGGGGACAAGCGGCTCTGCCTGCACACACTTTCGGATACGGAAGACCTGCCGGGCAAGCTCTCCACCGACATGCGCTACGAGCGTATGTCCACCGACAGGAGCGACTGCCGCCTTTCCTTCGCCGCACCCGTGGGGCTGCTGCTCTCCTGCAACCACATCTACTCGCAGTACGTGTTCATCGACAACGCGCAGGAAATCCTGCAGATGATGGAGAAGAACTCGCGCAACATGCTCTCTCTGTCACGGTACAGCCGGAGCAATGCCGTGAACCAGGAATGGACGGAGATGTATCTGGACGAGGCGCATACCAAGGGAGTGCTTCCCGTCAGATGCCACTGCAATGTCATCGCCTGGGCGGAGGATGCGGAGGAGTTCCGCCGTATCAGGAACGACACGGGCAGCCAGCTTGCCATGATGGAATGCACCCCCCGTTACAACACCGTCGACACCCCGGTGCTTTACTGGGCGGGCATTCCGGGCAATGCGGGCGACTTTCCTGCCGAAGAGTCATTCTACACGTTCCTGGAGCAGGCGGTCTGCCTCTTTGCCGGGGAGACCAATTACAGAAGTTCTCCCAGTCCGTTCGGCATCCGCATGGCGGACCGGCAGAACGGCATTCCGGTGCACGTGGACATTTCCGACCTTCCGATGAAACGGGGCATCATCACCAACCGCAACAAATTTATCCTGGGACCAAGCGGCAGCGGCAAGTCCTTTTTCACCAACCATCTGGTGCGCAACTATTACGAGCAGGGAGCGCATATCCTGCTGGTGGACACGGGCAACAGCTATCAGGGGTTGTGCCGGATGATCCACGACCGCACACGCGGCGGGGACGGCATCTACATCACGTATGAGGAGGACAATCCGATATCCTTCAACCCGTTCTACACCGATTCCGGACAGTTCGATGTGGAAAAGCGCGAGAGCATCAAGACTCTGATACTGACCTTGTGGAAACGGGAGGACGAGGCGCCGAAACGTTCGGAAGAGGTGGCGCTCTCGGGAGCGGTGAACGCCTATATCCGTAAAATTACCGGGAATCGGGAGGCAAGGCCGGACTTCAACGGCTTCTACGAGTTCGTGGACGGTGACTACCGCCGGATGATAGCGGAAAAGAAGGTACGCGAGAAGGATTTCGACATCGACGGTTTCCTGAACGTGCTGGAGCCTTTCTACAAGGGTGGCGACTACGACTTCCTGCTGAACTCCGACAGGGAACTGGACCTGACAAACAGGCGGTTCATCGTGTTCGAGCTGGACAACATCAGCGGCAACAAGGTGCTGCTGCCTGTGGTGACGCTGATCATCATGGAGACCTTCATCGCCAAGATGCGCCGTCTGAAAGGAATCCGCAAGGTAATATTGATAGAGGAGTGTTGGAAAGCCCTTATGTCCGCCAACATGAGCGGCTATATCCAATATTTGTTCAAGACCGTCCGTAAATATTTCGGTGAGGCCGTTGTGGTGACCCAGGAGGTGGACGACATCATCAGCTCCCCGATTGTGAAGGAGGCCATCATCAACAACTCCGACTGCAAGATCCTTCTGGACCAGCGGAAATACATGAACAAGTTCGAGCATATCCAGCGGCTGCTCGGCCTGACGGAGAAAGAGAAAAGCCAGATACTCTCCATCAACCAGGCGAACCATCCCGGACGTTTTTACCGTGAAGTCTGGATAGGGCTTGGCGGCACCCGTTCGACGGTCTATGCTACGGAAGTGAGCGCGGAAGAGTATTTCACGTTCACGACGGAAGAGTCCGAGAAACTGGAAGTGCAACGGCTTGCCGAGGAGCTGGACGGCAACCTGGAACTTGCCATCCGCCGGATGGCAGAGAGAAAACGAGAGGAACAAAGACAAGTATCAACCCCAAAAAGAGAACAATGAGAAACAAATCCCTTATGAGACTGGCGGTGTGCCTGATCGGTATGGCCGCCATGGTATTGCAAGGCTGCTCGGAGAGCGGCACCGACCGTGACAAGCTCTGCGGCTCGTGGAGCAGCGTGGAAGGCAAGCCGGACGTGCTGGTATATAAGGAAGGGGAAGCCTACAAGGTGACGGTGTTCGCCCGTAGCGGAAAGATGCGCCGTCTCAGGCCTCAGACCTACCTGCTGGTTGAGGAGAACGGGAACCTGTTCATCAACACGGGGCACCGCATCGACATCTCCTACAACGAGGCCGCCGACGTGCTGACCTTCTCCCCGAACGGTGACTATGTGCGGAAGGAGGAACGCCCATGAAAGCGAAGTCACTCCTGATCGGAACGGTACTCGCCCTGTGCGGCACCGGCGCCAATGCCCAGTGGGTGGTGACCGATCCCGGCAACCTTGCCCAAAGCATCATCAACATGTCGGACAACATCGCCCATACCTCGAAAACGGCGGTCAATACGGCCGACAGCTTTGCGGAGACGGTGAAGATTTACGAGCAGGCCAAGAAGTATTACGACCAGTTAAAGGCGGTGAACGACCTGATACAGGACGCCCGCAAGGTGCGCGACATCATCCTGATGGTGGGCGACGTGTCCGACATCTATGTAACGAACTTCGGCAAGATGATGAACGACGGGAACTTCTCGCCCCGCGAGCTGGACGCCATCGCCTTCGGCTACACCCGCCTGCTGGAGGAGAGCAACGGCGTGCTGCAGGATCTCAGGCAGGTCATCAACGTGAGCACGCTCTCCATGACCGACAAGGACCGCATGGACGTGGTGGACCGCTGCTACTATGAGATGCGCCGCTACCGCAACCTGGTGAGCTATTACACGAACAAGAACATCGCCGTGAGCTATCTCCGTGCCAGAAAGAAGAACGACCTGGACCGGGTGATGCGGCTTTACGGGAATGAAACCTCCAAATACTGGTAGCCATGATGCCGTTGTCGATAGATTTTGCCAACCTGCATACCATACTGGCGACCCTGTATGACGATATGCAGCCCCTTTGCAAGGACATGATGGACGTGGGAAAGGGACTTGCCGGGCTGGGTGCCCTGTTCTATGTCGCCGTCCGCGTGTGGCAGTCGATGGCCCGTGCCGAACCGATAGATGTCTATCCCCTGCTGCGTCCCTTCGCCATCGGCATCTGCATCCTGCTTTTCCCCACGCTGGTGCTCGGCACGCTGAACACCGTGCTCAGCCCGATAGTACAGGGTACGCACAAGATGCTTGAGGGGCAGACGCTGGATATGGAACAGTACAGGGCACAGAAGGAGGAACTGGAAAGGGAGGCCATGCTGCGCAATCCCGAAACCGCCTACCTGGTGAGCGACGAGGAATTCGACCGTCAGCTGGACGAGCTGGGCTGGTCAACCATAGATACCGCCTCCCGCCTGGGCATGTACGTGGAGGTGGGGATGTACAATCTGGAGAAGAAAATCCGTGACGCCTTCCGCAGCCTGCTGGAACTGATATTCGCGGCGGCATCGCTGCTGATAGACACCGTGAGGACCTTTTTCCTTGTCGTGCTCTCCATACTGGGACCGGTGGCGTTCGCCTTCAGCGTATGGGACGGTTTCCAGTCCACGCTCGGGCAGTGGTTCACGAGGTACATATCCGTCTACCTTTGGCTTCCGGTCAGCGACCTGTTCAGCACCCTGCTCGCCAAGCTCCAGGTGCTGATGCTCCAAAATGACATTCTGGAATTACAGAACAACCCCGACTACTCGATAGACAACTCAAATAGCGTCTATATCATATTCATGCTGATAGGGATTATCGGGTACTTCACCGTCCCGACGGTGGCGGGCTGGATCGTACAGGCGGGCGGAGCCGGAAACTTCAGCCGTAACCTGAACCGCACGGCCACGAAAGCGGGCGGTTTCGCTGCCGGGACGGGCGGTGCCGTACTGGGGAATATCGGGGGAAGGCTGCGGGGCAAATAGGCTCTATGGCAACCCGTTTCCGTGAGTCGGCAACTTGGATTACCGGGTTGGCGACTTGTCGGAAGGAGCCGCCCGGTCATACCGGAACATTTATTTATTCATTCAAACCAATCATTCGCTAAATGGAATTCAAGTCATTGACCAACATTGAGAGCAGCTTCAGGCGTATCCGGTTGATGCTGGCTGTCTTTACCGGCTGCTGTGCGCTCATTACCGGCTATGCGTTGTGGAGCTCGTACCGTTTCGCCGAGAAGCAACGGGAAAAGATCTATGTGCTGGATAAGGGCAAGTCGCTGATGCTCGCCCTCTCGCAGGATCTTTCACAGAACCGCCCCGCCGAGGCGCGGGAACACGTCCGGCGTTTTCACGAGCTGTTCTTCTCGCTCTCCCCGCAGAAGGACGCGATCGAACACAATATAGGCCGTGCCCTGCAGCTGGCGGACAAGAGCGCCTATCACTACTATGTGGACTTTGCCGAAAAGGGATATTACAACCGGCTGATTTCGGGCAACATCAACCAGGTGGTACACGTGGACAGCGTGGTGTGCGACTTTGCCGCCTATCCCTACAAGGCGCGTACATACGCCCGGCAGCTGATCATCCGTGAGAGCAACGTGACCGAGCGAAGCCTTGTCACCTCCTGTTCGCTCCAGAATACGGGGCGTTCGGACGACAATCCCAACGGGTTCATCATCGAGCAGTTCACCATACTGGAGAACAGGGATATAAGGAGTGTGGAACGATGAGAGGGAAACCTGCCGTCTTAAAACGTGCGGACAGCCGTATCCGGCTGTTCTGCCGCCGGCTGACCGGGAAGCAGCGCATTGTCTTGACAAGTGTCGTCTCGCTTCTGTTCACGGCAGCCTGTCTGTACTCGGTTGTCTCTTCCGTGTCCCGTTTGGGGGAACGGAAGGGCGACATGAAAACCGGGCATATCCGGCCCGTCATGTTACGGCCGGAAACAACAACCATTCATTCAAACATCCAGAAACATGAAAATGGACTTTCAGAAAATCAGGGAACGGCTGGGGCTGTCGAGTGACAAGCCGCTGACTCCCGAAGAGAAGCGCCGACGCGCGAGGTATATTGTCTATCCGTTCTTCTGCCTGCTGTGCGCCGGATTCCTCCTGCTGGTATTCAGCCCGTCGGAAAAGGACAAGGCGGAAAAGGAAAAGGGCAAGGGATTCAACGTGGAGATGCCCTCGCCGAAAGATTCGGAAATGGAGGGCGACAAGGTAAGCGCCTACGAGCAGGAAGCACTGGCTAAAAAGGAAAAATGGCGCAGGGGAACCTTCCAGGAGATGTCCGAGCTGCTCAACAAGGACAGTCAGGATACTGCCGGCCTTACCGCAGGAAAAGCCAACACGGAACTTCCGCCGGAACCGGAAACGGGGAAATCCCCCGGCTTTGTCCATTCCTCTGCGGAAGCCTACCGGAATATGAACCGTTCGCTGGGTGCTGTATATACCCGGAATGAAAACCAACAAAATGCCGATCTGCTCCGTCGTATAGAGGAACTGGAAAAAGAAAAGAGACCGGCGGAAGGACAGCCGGAAGGACAGACCCTGGAAGAAAAGATGGCACTGCTGGAAAAGTCTTACGAGCTGGCCGCCCGGTACAACGGGAAGCAGCCGGATGCCCCGGCTGCCGTGAATGGCCGGAGCGACCGGAAAGACAGGACAGCCGTCCGCCCGGTGAAACAGGTACGGAATCAGGTGGTGTCATCGCTTGCACAACCTATGGACAATGAGGATTTCATCGCCGAATTTGCGGGAGAGAGGAATACCGGTTTCCACACCCCTATAGGCAGGACACTCCCTTCCGGCAGGAATACCATCGCCGCCTGTGTACACGGTACGCAGACCGTATCGGACGGGCAGGTGTTGCGCATCCGGTTGCTGGAGCCGATGGCGGTGGACGACCGGCTCATTCCCCAAGGGACGGTATTGACCGGCGGTACACGCATCCAGGGGGAGCGGATGGACATCCTTGTAGAGACGGTGGAATACAAGGGCACGCTGTTTCCGGTGGAACTGGAGGTATATGATGCCGACGGACAGCGGGGAATCCTCGTGCCGAACTCGATGGAGTATGATGCGGCGCGTGAGATAGCCGCGGGTATGGGCACCTCAATGGGGAGCAGCATCAACATCTCGACGGATGCCGGGGCGCAGATTGCCTCGGACGTGGGCAAGGGGGTAATACAGGGCGTGTCGCAATATGTGGAAAAGAAAATGCGTGCGGTGAAAATCACCCTGAAAGCCGGACACCGGCTGTTGCTGCACTCTCCCGAAAAATGAAAAGAGAAAAGAAACCAACCATTTATTCACCAACCAATCAAGAACGCACATGAAGAAGATTCTGATGATTTTTGCCCTGATTATGGGCGCAGTGGCTGCATACGCGCAGCAAGGCAGCGGGGATTATTACGAGGGATTGAGCCGCAAGATCGGCTTCAGCCAAATGATTCCCCCGCATGGTCTGGAAATCACGTATGACAAGACCGTACATATAATTTTCCCCTCTCCCGTAAGATACGTGGATTTGGGTTCCCCCAACCTGATAGCGGGCAAGGCGGACGGTGCGGAAAACGTCATCCGTGTGAAGGCGACCCGGAAACATTTCCGCAGTGAAACCAATATGAGCGTGATAACCGAGGACGGCAACTTTTACACATTCAACGTCAAGTATGCCGACGAGCCGTTGCTGCTGAACGTGGAGATGTGCGACTTCATCCATGACGGGGAGTCGGTTAACCGTCCGAACAATGCGATGGAAATCTACTTGCAGGAACTCGCCGGGGAGTCGCCCCGTCTGGTACGGCTGATCATGAAATCCGTGTATGGGCAGGACAAACGCAAGGTCAAGCACATCGGCAGCAAGCGGTTCGGGGTTCAATACCTGCTCAAGGGGCTTTACGCACACGGCGAGCTGCTCTATTTCCATACCGAGGTGAAGAACGCCACGCACGTGCCTTTCGATGTGGACTTCGTAACTTTCAAGATTGTAGACAAGAAAATCGTGAAGCGTACCGCCATGCAGGAGCAGGTCATCTATCCGCTGCGTGCCTTCAACTATGTGACCCGTGTGGACGGGAAGAAGAACGAGCGGACGGTGTTCGCCCTGCCCAAGTTCACCATCCCCGACGGCAAGAAGCTGGTCGTGGAGATGTACGAGAAACAGGGTGGCCGCCATCAGTCGTTTGAGGTGGAGAACGAAGACCTTGTACGTGCCGGGACTGTCAATGAACTGAAAGTAAGATGAGTGCCATGAAAAGAAACTTCATTTTCATTATCCTCCTGCTTGCCCTCTTTACGGGGCAGGCGGAAGCCCAGCGCCGGCTGCCGGGGATGAAATCCGTCCGCTTTACCGCTGAAATGGCCGACGGCTTTTACAGCCGGGCAGACCGCCATGATGCGGGCTACGCCTTTTCGCTGGCTGTTGCCACTTACACAAAGAAAGGGAACCAGTGGGTGTTTGGCTGTGAGATGCTACAACGTAATAACCCTTACCGGAACACATATGTCCCACTGTCGCAATATACAGGGGAAGGCGGTTATTATCATACAATCCTTTCCACATCCGGCAAGTCTTTCTTTCTGAACCTCGGCGCTTCCGCCTTGCTGGGCTACGAGGCCGTGAACAACGGAAACCGCCTGTTGGATGACGGAGCTTCCTTGCGCAAGTATGAGTCCTTCATCTATGGGGGTGCGGTAACGCTGGAGGCGGAAGGATACCTGTCGGACAGCATAGCCCTGCTGCTATGTCTGCGTGAACGTTTTGTATGGGGCGGCGCTTCCGGCCGCTGCCATTTCCAGTATGGAGCCGGAGTCAAATACATTTTCTAACCTTAAAAAGAACATATACCCATGAAAAGAAGAATCCTTGATTTTATGATGACAGTCTGTTGCATGGTATTTTCCTTTCTTGCCCTTGTCGCCTGTGACAATGAGCTGGATATCAGACAAGAATACCCGTTCACGGTGGAGTCCATGCCGGTGGCGGACGAAATCGTAAACGGTGAGACGGTGGAAATCCGTCTGGAAATCAAGCCGGAAGGAAACTTTTCCGGAACTGTCTATACGCTGAGGTATTTCCAGCCCGACGGAAAGGGCAGTCTGAAGATGGAGGACGGAACGGTACTGAAACCCAATGACCGTTATTTGCTGAACGAATGGAAATTCCGTCTTTACTATACCTCGCATAGCGGCAAGGAATCACAGACCATAGACCTCTATTTTGAAGACAATTGGGGAAACTTGCAACAGCTGACATATGATTTCAATGGAAAGGATGCGGAGGAGGAAGACAATAATACGGAGGCCGCATGAAAAGAATACCGGTTATTATGATTTTTCTGTCACTTGTTCTGTATGGCAAGGCGGAAAATCCCCCGTCTGACAAGGATAAGGCGGTAGCCTGCATCAAGCGGTGGGAAGGCTGGCACCGGGGGAAAATGCCTTACATCGGTTACGGACACCGCCTGCTCCCCCATGAGAAGCTGACCGAGAACCTGAGTGAGGCACAGGCGGACTCACTTTTGAGATGCGACCTTGAACGGTGTTTGAAGGTATTCCGTAAATATGGAAAAGACTCGCTTCTTTTAAGTCTGTTAGGTTTTAATGTGGGCTGTTACCGTCTGATCGGAAACGGCAAGATACCCAAAAGCAGACTGATTCAGAAACTGGACGATGGTAACCGGAATATTTACAAGGAATATATATCGTTCCGCTGTTATCGGGGGAAAGTCATTCCAGGCATAGAGAGAAGAAGAAAAGAGGAGTTTGAACTGTTCTATATACCGTAGATTGAAATTATGCAAAGCCGTGAACGGACGCTTGCCATCGCCGTTCACGGCTTTAGTCTTAGCCACTCTTAATTTACCTTTACCCGGTTCATCAGCTGCCCCGATATTTCATGCAGTTCCCGGCAGCGTTCCGGCTGCTGTTCCCTTGCAAAGGCGGTGATTCCCTGTGTCAGTTTCCAGAGCGTGGCCCCGCCTGTCACTCCGTCGTCAGGATTGTTGTTCATCAGCAGTTTTTCCACCTCGCGTCCTTCGTTTTTCAACAAGGCTCCTTTCTGCACCAGATTCTTCAGTTCCTTGTCGAAATCCACGTCAATTTCCGATGCGCCTTGAATTTCGATGGCCTTCTGCATGATGGTATCTTTGCTGTACAGCCCTTTGGTCAGGTCGGAAACTGCCGATACGGTGGTCTGCGTGTCCAGTTCATAGGTCTTTTGGGAAAGGGATAGGGAATCCGGCAGTCTGCCTCCAAGGTGCACCTGCCGCATGACGGATTCCCGGACCATCCCGTTCAGGCACGCCCCGTTGAGCAGGAACGACCGCATGTCCACCGAGCCGTTGCCATAGTCGGATGTGGAGAAGCGTGCTCCTGCGAAGATGATGACCGTCCCGTTCTTACGGGTGGGTATCTCTATCGGAGTGGGCAGGATCGTTTCGCACCATACTTTCGTGTCGTTCATATAGGCGTCGGACACGACCGCCCCCTGTCCTCCCGCCTCACGGATGAAAGCGGTCAGGATGTCCACTGAGTTGAGCCGGCGGTAGGAGTCCGACAACACGCCCCGGACCTCCATGCCCACCGCACGTATCAGTACCTGTGTGCGCTCGGTCCATCCCGAATGTTCGTTCAGGATGGTGGCACACAACTGTTTCTGCCAGGCATCTCCGGCGGAAAGCTCGCGCAGGTATTTGGCGGGAATGCCCATCTTCTCCGAAATCTGGCTTATGGCGTTGCCGTGCAGGTTGAAGTTCCCTTCGGGCATTGCCATCTGTACCCTTCCTTCCGCTTTGAAAGAGATAACGGGGCGTTCCTTGCTACGTTGGCTTACCCCGATGGGAGCGATGAAATCCTGCGCGATCCGTCCCTCACTGAGCAGACGGTTGATGGTGTCCATGACATCCCCCTGCCTGCCTTCTATCATTCGCCGTACCTTGTTGATGACTACCTGGTTGAGTCCCTGCTGTTTCTGTACCGGTGCAGTGGCCGGCATGACTGTTGCTTCCATATTTCTTGTTTTTAAAGTCGTTGATAAATTACAATCTGTTCTTATGGCTTGTCCTGCTTGTTTTAGTAAATTCAGATCTGTACTCTTCTGACAGACGGATATAATCCTTTTCGCTATATCCGGCCGTTCCGAACAGTTCATAATATCCGGGGAAGGGTTTTCTTTCCGTTTCCGGTATATGCGTGCTGGTTTCCTTATGGCAACAGATGATGTGCCGGACAAACCGGTAGCACTTGCAAAGATCCGCCAGGATGGTGTACTCGTTGTCCGTATGAGGTTCATAATATCCGCAGGAGAGATTGACGCAGGATACTTCCAGCCCGTTCCTTTTCAATGCCGCCACATCCGTAGCCAGCCCCTGTGCAGGCTTGTAACCGTACCTCCGGGGATCTACCGCTGAAATGAACTCATTGGAGCAGAGCCTCATTCCGTTGATTTGTGTCACCATGTCCCCATTCCCTTTCCGGTCGCACTGGATGACGAAACGGCAGTCGGAAAAGAAGGACATGTCGGCATGGCCGCTGCCTATGCATCCTATCTCCTCCTGTACGAAGAAGGCGCATTTCACCGCCTTGAAATCCTCCAGGCATTTCAGGCAGATCCAGATGCCGTTCTTGTCATCCGCGCCGATTCCGGCCATCCGTTTACGCTTGCGGTCATAGCCGACAATCATCGAGTCCGCCACAAGATGGGCCGCATAGGTGCCTGTCTTGCGCCGGTGTACCTCGTCCATGTGCGCCACGACACAGGGGTAGCTTTTCCGGTTGCCTTTGACCGCATAGATGTTTCCGTGCCTGTCTTGCCGGAAAGGAATACCCATCCGCCTGAGTTCCCCGATGATGAACCCGGCCATCTTCCCCTCCTTGCCGGAGGGGGAGGAGATGTTGTAAAGAGCCATTAATTTTTCCATGATGCTGACTTTTTAGGAGATGAACAACTTTTCGATTTGCAGGTACCGTCTGAACTCCGGTACGGGACGTCCCTTCTTGAAGAGGAAGGACGGATATTTCTTTCCCTTGTATTCCGCCGACGTGCCTTTCAGTACTTGTCCGAATACGGTGGATATATAGAACATGTCCTGACAATTCTTGCAGAATGCCGTATCCGGAAAGGAATGTATCTTTCCGCATTTGGGACATACATATTTTCTCCTGTTTGCGCGCCCTTCCGTGCTCCGGCAGGTGGCTATGCTCGTGTCGCCCTCCGTATTTCTCAGTTCCAGGTTACCGTCCGTCAGATGGAGGCTGTAGAACGTGTCGAGGTAAGGCACCCCTTTCTTGTGCCACCTGCAGGCGGGCACTTTCACCGTCAATGAAACCTGTATATTGTCTCCGGCCGCCCATTCCTGCCCCTCAATGGGATTCAGTACGGTGAAATCCGTTGTATGTGTATAATCGTTGTATCTGCGTCGCAACAGGATGCCCGCCTCCTGCGCCTGCTTGCGGATCAGTTCGGCGACGAATGCGTGTGAGGAATAGATGCGGTCCAGCAGGGAGGCGGCAATCGGTGTGTTTATTGATTTCCACAATGTTACCTCGTTCCATACGACAGCCCGTCCGAGTATGTTGTTGCTCTCGTCCCTTGCCACAAGGATTTTAGCGCCGGCGAAGTTGGTATAGAAGTCAGCGGCGTTGCGTGCCTTGTCCTCATACCGCATACAGGAACTGTGCAGGCTGGATGTGTCACTGTCGGAGATGGGGCTGTAGTTGCTTTCCAGATAGGCTTCCATGAAGTCGTTCATGCTTTCATGCAGCCTGACCGTGACTTTGCTGTCCAATGAGAGGGCGCTACAGAAATAATTGATTTCGTCGGGTGAGTACTTGGGCAGGTTCTTGAACAGTTCCACAAACGTGGAGGGTTCCAGGTCTGTCCGGTTCTCCGGGAACCAGGGTGCCTGCGGGTTGTTCCGGTCCGGGAAACTGGGATGGGCCAGATCCTTGCTGCAGGCCGTGAACACGATCCGGATTTTCTTGAACGTGCCCGCTTCCGTCCGCTTGCGCTTGGTGGAGAAGCAGTTGTAGGTACCGCGTATGATCTCTTCCACCGGTACGTTCTTTTTTACTTCCGAAAGGATGCCTTTGGCTATCACACTTCCGTTTTCCGCCGCATGCACCAGGCGGGATTTCAATTCATTGCTAACATTCAGTTTCATAATCATTCGTTTTATTGTTTATAAATTCTGCCATGTTTTTATGGCAATTGTTTCTTGTCCGGCTGCATTTGGCGCAATTTCTCTTTCCGCTTTCTGAGCAGGTCAACGGACATGTTCCTGCTTGTCCGATATTCCTCCTCGCTCATCCGGCGAATGGAAGGAATGCCCGTCTGGGTCAGTGTATGGTTTACCATCCAGCCGTCCATGAAGTTTTCGGGGCAGAGGCTGTCATGGTGGATGACTTCCCCCACGCAGCCGTGAATGAGCATATTGCATATGGTCATCAGGCAACAGGTACGGTTGACATCTTCCGCGACAAGATAATTACCCAGGTGGCGTACATGATATGCCAGCAGGAGACGCCCACTTCCGCAGGTAGGGTCGTTTATCCTCTGCCCGGTCTTTTTTCCGTCCGTTTCCGTACACATTACCATCAGGTCGCAGATATGTACGGGAGTGAAGAACTGCCCTTGCGCCTGTTGTCCCTTTCTGGAACTGAGCGCCATGAAAAGGTCTCCTAACGCGTCATACCAGGATGCGGCCTCCAGCTGCTTCTGCATGAGCCGCACCCATTCCGCAAACATTTTCATGAATGCGGCATTCTGCTGCCGCTTGTACCTCCAGTCTTTCAGCGGAGGAGCGCCCGGTGAGAATCCGTGTATGACGTAACGCAGGAAATCTGTGAACACGTTCATCGGATCGTACCCGTTCAAGCCTGCAAACTCACAGATTGTCTTTTCAAGTGGCCGGACTTCTGGGGATGTCTCATAGCGTGTCATATTGTTCTGTTTTTTTATAGAAGGTTACTGTATGTCCGTTATGGTCTGTCCGTATCTTGACGGGGGAGACGCCAAGGAAAAAGAGGTGCGTTTCCGCTTTCAGCATGTTCCATTCCCATGTGGGAAGTTCCTTCCATTCCATACGGTATGCCCAGAGTATGAACAGACCGGGACGGAATCCGTTGAAAAGTTCTCCGTGCAGAATCCCGACCAGCCGCTCCAGTTCTTCCCGCGAGTAAAGGGTGAATGACTCATTCCGATAGATAAAGGCATCAGCCGGTTCAATATCCGGCTGACACTCGATGATGTATCTCGTCCATTCTTTTGTGGTGTACTTTCCGTACAGAGGATCGGGTTCCGTGTATTTCCATGCCCTGACGAATGTGTGGAAGAGGACGGCACCGTTCCTGTGCCTTCCGGTATGCCCCCACATCCGGAACTGTTTGCTGCGTATGCCATCGGGAAGCAGCAATTCCGGACCGGTTATAACCCAAGGGCCTCCTTCCGTATTGTAACCGGTACACTTTTCATTTTCATGGCAGAAAGGTGTCTGTGGGAGAAGGCAAATATGGACTTCCCGGTCATCGCCCCTTTCAATGTGTGCCTGCGGATAATAGTCACCGCCACGGGTAGTATAAGTGACGACATCCCCTGCGGTCGGTAAACTGACTCTTTTCCTGTCCTCCCGCATCCTTGAAATCAGCCGGTTCACCTTCTCCACGTCGCACTCCTTTATGGAACAGGCACACCCTTCATGCCTGTTGAGCAGAGTCAGGCTTTCCAAATCATAAAAATTACCGTACTTCATATTGAGAGCGTTTTTGTTGGTACAATTTGACCTGGCGGGCAACCATATCACAGAACTTCTGTCCGTTCTCCTTCTCGCTTCTGAAATAGGCAATCATGTCCCAGAGATTCTGATTGAAGTAGCCGGTCCATTTTTCGTAGCAGTGACTTCCATAGACCTTTCCGAACGTTTCCTCGAAAAGTGCGGGAGTCAGCCCTTCATCCCCATGGTGGTTGTATTGCCACAGAGAGACAAGCAGCAGCCGGTTATAATCCAGTGTTTCCATATCCGTTCTTTTTTAAGTAAAACATCGGCCTACATGGGTAGGCATTTTTATTTCTTGGTGTCTTTCCGGCCTGTTTGCCGGGGATTGCGACAAGGCTTGGCGAAAGAAAATACCGCAGCGAAGCGAGGATGATTTTCTTTCAGCCAACCCAGCCCCTGAAAGGGGCCGCCTTGCGCAATCAGCCCGGGAAACGGCTATCTTTACAGCAAGAAATGAAAAAGCAGACCTCGGATTCTCTGTTCTGAAGTCTGCTTTTCGGTCATTGTCGAGTCTCATGTTTTTCAGGTATGTATCTGCCATCCGTGGAACGGCTGCAATGTTACGGCAAACGATCTGTCAGGTATTCCATGATAGAGCAGACCTCCCACGATACCTGTCCTTCCGTCGGGATAGCGCTGTGTAAAGCCGAACGAGTACGGGGCATGGTCGTAGTAGAGTGAGATTTCGCAGGGACAGTCAGGGTTTTCTTCCCAGCTTTTCAACCGTTCCAGACATTTTTGGAGCGAGGTGTCACCGATGGATTCGGCATAGCGCCTTACATTCTCGAAATGTTCTTCATTCAGGATTTTCATGACTTTTGTATTTTTATCTGTTAAACACGTCCGGCTCCGGGAGCCGGTATTTTTATTTCTCGCCTGCCTGACAGTCCCGTGGCCGTACCCGCAAGGTTTGGCGAAAGAAAATACCGCAGCGAAGCGAGGATGATTTTCTTTCAGCCAACCCCGCAGGGGCCTGACCTTGTACGGGTACACAGGACACGGGACTACCTTTGCAGGGTGGGAAATAAAATATGCGGTTGTTCCTTGTTGCGGGATCTTGTATGGCTTCCGGAGATAATCTTCCTGATTTGTTCGCCATTGCCGGACAAATGGTGTATTTTTGCAGTTTCTAATTTCAGGATCATGGAAAACTATATAAAGAAAGCGGCGGATGCTTTCCTTGTGGAGCGTCCGTATGGTATGCGTGTGGATTACAGGAAGAAAGGATTCGTGCTGTTTAACCGCAACCTGAACGTATTGGGCAATGCGGAGCATGCCCGTCTGGAAGAGCTGCCTCTGGAGCGGTTCAATGTGGAGGAGATTCCGTTGGATGGTGAAATTGTGGAGGAACACGCGGGATTTACCGATGTATTCTTCTATACCGATCTGACCAGCCCCTATGCCGGATATGCGCTGAATTTGCAAAAGCTCAAGGCCTATAACCGGTTTATGTTTCCGTTGGCGATGGCGCTGAACCGTAAGTTGTGAGTCCGGAAGCCGGCAACGGTAACAGCCGCATGGAGCACGCCGTTACCGCCAGGTTTTATTATTTGCCCTTTCTTGTTGTTATAAATGCAAGATAATCGCCCACGGCCTTATGGCATCCGGTAAAGTCCGGAGTCCGGAGACCTTTGATTTTCCGGTAACTGACGGTTCCGTTCCTGTCAATGCCTCTTACATGCCTGTTGAATGTCCCTTTGGTTCTGATATGGATGTCAAAACCGTCCCTTCCGGTGATTTCAAGGAACATTCCTCCCGTGATCCGTTCCCCGTCCAGGAATTTCTGTTTCTGTTCATCGAGCAGCCGCTGATATTGCTCTTCCCGCGCTCTGCGCTCTTCCGCCTCTTTCTCCTCCTGTTCCCTGCGTTTCTGTTCCTGCCTCCTTTTGTATGCCTCACGGGCTTGCACCAGGGGGGTGGTGTCAAGTCCGAGAGCCTCGAACACGCGGACGGAGATCAACCTGACAAAGGCTCCTCTTTCCGCGCCCTGAAGCGTATCCGCGATCCAGTTCCTGCAATAGGCGGCAGTTTCGTCCCTGCGGTTTTCTCCGTTGAGGAACCGGCGTGAATACTGCCCGCTGGAGAAATAAACGTTTTCAATCCGGCAGACCACATGGAAACAGTCATCGTCCTCATTCCCATATTCGTTCTTTCTAGACAGGGAGAGATATACATTCTCGGCGTACGGTTCCAGTTCCATATAAGGAGCCACGACGGTATTCCCGTCAGACCTGTACTTGAATACTTTTGCTTTCATACTATCGTTCAGTTTGTCGGTTGTTGCATATTTCATCTATAATCTCTTTCCCGCTTCTTTCACCCTTCAGGAAGGCAAGGAAGCGCCTCAAAAAGAGCCGGGCACAGTCAGTTCCCAGCTGGGAGCTTTCACCGTCTTTGGTAGCGCATACCGCAAAACGCCCCAGTCCGAAACTGTCCTGTTGCGGTACGATGTGGTAAGACAAGTCCTCGCTTGCGTTGATGTGCAACCCACGACGGAAAACATAGAAAGTTTTCGGGATTCTTCTGTCGGTATCGATTTCCATACGCTTGTAACCGTGATGTTCCAATAACCGGACCAGTTCCCTGTTTGTCGGAATTGTATGTCCGATCCAGTCCGGCCAGCTTATATTTTCTATTGTATGTCCGTAATTGTCATATAATATGTCGAACTGTTCCTGGTATTCATCGTAAAATTCCCCGTTCCCGTTGCACATTTTCTCCAAAGCGATGCCGTTTTTACGGACAAGGGCAAGGTCGCCCAGTCCGCACGCGATTTCATTGAGCAGCGTGCGTTCCTCATCCCTGTCCTTTGCCGTTCCGTAAATTCTAAGCCGGGAATACCGGTGTAGCGCCGAACGGGACGGCATATCCAGTTTTTCCCATATCCCATTGTTTCCTATAGCCTGTCTGGTGTTTTCCGGAAGTCCGTACCACCACTTGTCCAAATTGTTTGTATCCATAATTTCTGAATCAGATTGTTTTTAAATTCTGTTTTGAGTACCATGCCTGATACGCGGCGGCATACTCCTGACGTTCCCGTTCCAGGGAATTTCTCATCTCAGGGGTGTATCCGAGCAGGCGGATGTATCCTCCGTTATAGCCGGTGAGTTCGCACCTTATTCCGGCTTCCTCCAGTTTGTCGATGCGTTTTTGGGCCATTTTTGCGCTTGAATATTCCTTCGGCCAAAAATAGACTTCGCCCCGTGAGCCGAAACAGTCTTCCCCCAGAATTATTTCCCCGGCATACTTCCGGCTTTCGATGAAGCCGAAACGCGCTTTGCCCAATGCCCGGCGCATTGCCTCGTGTGCCGGACCTTCCGGATGCTTGAATATCTCCGGCTTGTCTTTGCTGCCGAGTTTGGGCGGTTCCACCTTGTACGGCTGTTTGTAACTTCCGATTCCGAGCGTCAGGTAAAAGTTGGTGTGAAAATAGTCCGTCATGGGGTCGCTGTCATCGAAATTGTACGACATGATGAAATCGCAGATATTCACCATTACATCCTTTGCCCTGTCCGTCAAGGATTTGTCTGAATGGATATGATGGTGGTTGACATCGCCTTGAACTTTTCCGGACTCTTTGGTGAACGCCTCGAAATCCGCTTTCATCAACCGGATATGGATGGAGTGGCAATTCTCCCGTCTGACAGAGAACTTGTATCCCGGATAGGTCTCCTTGAGCCATGCCCGTACCAGTCCCACGATTTCAGGAGCGTGCTGCCCCTTGTAATTGCGGCCTTTCCAGCGGTATTCGTTATACACATACTTGGTGTATTCCTTTGCCGTGGCTCCCGGATAGTCATATTCATATCCGGTTGAGGTCGAGGGAATATCCGGTTTTTCTTTCCAAGCCTCAAAAAGCCTTCCAAACTCGGTGTTCACCTGTTGCATGATTGCGGTGTCACCACCCTTGTCCGGGTGGTGCTCCAATGCCAGCCGGCGGTATTCTTTCTTCAAGTCCGCCAGAGAGTGTATGTTCTGAAAATAAGTCATAGCCATAAGTTTTTTATGCCCCTGCGAGGCGGTTGATAAAATATTCCCGGTAGTCAAGGTCAAGACCGAGGTTGAGACAGGCCGTTTCCATGTCATCTTCTCTCAGGTCGTCCGCCTCCTGCAATTCGCGCAGGTACCGGATTTCGGAGTCCAGGTATTCCTGTGCTTCCGTTTGACCGCAACCGCATGAGTTGCAGATCAGACTGATAATGTTTCCCTGCATGCTGTTTGATTTTTTATGTTTCTGTTCCTGTTTCTGAGGCCTCGTCCGTCGTATATCGAGACGGCCCGTTCCACCAAAAGCCTGCGGTTGTCTTCCGAAAGTTCCAGATAGAACCGTTCCGCCGCGCCGAATGTGCCCTTGTCTGTCGCCACGCACCATTTTTCCCAGAAATGCGGGTACATGCCGCCATACACGGTTTTGCATTCCTCCTCGCTCCAGGCGTTCCACATGTAGTAGAAGAAACTGGAGACGGTATTTTCCGCTTGATATTTCATGGTTCTTCTATTTGTGATTCTACATTGTTTGTTTCTCTCAGTTGATGCCACACAGCCTCATACATCTCATGAAGCCAGTCTATGTTCTTCGCGCCGAGTTCAAACGGGCTGTGACACTGCACCTCGTCACCGCTTTCTTTCTCTTCGGCAAGGACGGTCAGGCTGTCCGCCGTTACCCGGAGTCCTGTCACCCTGCATTCATATGGTTCTCCGTTCTTGCCAAACCATATCACCCAGACCGGATCATAATCCTCTTCCGGAAGACGAATTTCTTTCACGCAGTGAGCATGGAGCAACTGCCGTATCGCGTCGATGATGTCCCCCCGCAGTTCCTTGATCCTGCCGCTGAAATCAACGGCTTCTGACGGTAAACTTCCTTTTCCGCCTCTTTCCTGCAAGGAGAGAATCCGCGTGTCGGGATGGATACAGAAATCCCAGTCCAACACTTCATCGTCATCGCGTGTCGTGTGGATATCGCCGCCCAAAACAAGACCGCAATCGTCATTTACCATTCTTTTTGCTTCATCGCGGTCTTCTGCCGCTACCGTGTAAGTGCCCTCGAAGGAACACCTTACTCTTATGTCATATCTTTTCATGATTCTTTCCATTTGATTGTTGATACCAGATTCATTGCCCGGAAGGATTACCGGATATTCAATATTGCGCTAAAGGCATGTGGGTCAAGCCTGTAAAACGTCGGAAGGTTAAGTGTGACCATCGGGTAGCTTACTCAGCCGCTCTGACGTCTATAACCTGTATCCTCAGCCAATTTGTTAGACAGAAGGAACTCCATGGCATCAGGATTGTTGTTGATGTCCACGAATGCCCTGTCAGGCAGTGAGAATGCCGCCTTATCTTCTAAGTTGACCGTCAGGACCGTGTATATCTCATGGGTCACGGGATCTTTCAGAGACAATGCCGGCCAGCCGTTATGGTACATTTCAATCACGATTGAGAGACGGCTTTCCTGATACAGGAAAGTCTCTTCCATGGACGGATGGTCGCATTTGGCAATTTCAAAATCATCCTCCCCTTTGGTAAATGTCACCATCGGATAGGATACATCGACAAAACATTCCTCTTCCCGGTAGCAGAGATGTTCTTTTCCCTCTGAACGGATTATAGCCAATCGGGTGTTCATATTCGTAACTGGTTTTAAAATTATTGACTTGCAAGTTAATTGGCCGGCATTCACCTGCCTGTTTCTTTAAACGTGTGATTGTCACCGCCTGCGGACATTTGGGAGAGTTGCTGTCTCACCGCCTTGATTTTCCCAATCAGTTCGTCCTCCCTTCGGAATGAGGGGGTACATTTGGTACGCCTCATCCCGGCTCCCCAGGGGATGCCGCCGCATACTTTTCTCAGGCGTGCCTTTTCGCTTTCCAGGGCCGACTCCAGACGGGCCAGCCTGCGTCGCAACGATTCTTCGGTCACAGTTCTCATGATTTCATTGTTTTTTTAGTATGGTGACGGGTCGGAAAGACAGTCACCATACCGTCGTTATGTGTCACGTTATATTTTAGCTTTTTCCCTTTTGATGCCTCTCAGGACGTACAACAGGTGCAGGAACAGCTCCCTGTCGTAAATCCGGAAGAAGAACGGCTTGCCTGTTTCCCTGACCGTTCCGGTAAAAGACACGGACTCCCGGTTCACGGGATATTGGAGGAAGTTGCCGTTTGCCAGCAGGGTGTGCTTTTTCTTCATCACTTCGCCTAGGAACTTGTCCATATCGTCGTTTCCCTCATAGCCGGAGAAGTAGAGGAAATGATGACGGCGCAGGCTTCGCAGGATTTTGGCGGTTTCCAGCCTTACATCCCTGCCTGACGATTCGTCCGTTCCTCTCATCAGGTTGCAGATGAACTTCTTCTCGCCATTTATGTCAAGAAACAGATAAGGAACTATAATTATAGAGGCATGCCGTGCGTGGTCAGAGATGACCATCGGCTTTTCTTTCAGGATGTCTCCTTTGAAGGTAATGTTCCGGTAATGGTTGTCCATCTGCCGTTCCAGTTCCTTTCTTGGCGTGGTAACGGAGCGGAGTCCCGTGAAGTAGCGTCCGCCCGCCCGGAAGCAGAACCGGTAGATGTCCGCATGATAAGGCTCTCCCAGGAAAAAGAAATTCCGGGTATGGCGGATGGGGGGCAAGACATCCATGTAGTCGAAATATCTTTCTTCCGTAATCTCACTGAACGGGGCGCAGAGGGATTGCAGGTGGATGCGTATCATCTTGCGGACGGTATTTCCGGACACGGCTGTGAGGTACGGGTTCTTTTCCCTGTCCCTCAGTTCCTCCAGTGTCTCATGATGGTAGTCGCCGTGTATTCCGTCAGACATGGTGGTCACGCAGCTGCCGTCAAAACTGCGTGAATCGACTACGAATTTCAGTTTGTCGTTATTCATGGTTCAGATGTTTTGAAGGTTCAACACTCTCTTGGCGGCACTGAGGGCATTGGAGGTGAGCTGCCGTTGCCATGCCTTGTTTCTGGGTGACCAGCGGAATCCGGAGGATTTCAGTTCCTTGCGTCTGTTGTCTTCGGGAATCCTGTCAAACAGGATCTGAAGGCGGTCTTCCCCATAGTTCCATACAAGTGTCCCGCCCTCGAACGGCACTTCCTTGTTTTCCCGTCTTTGCACCGCTTTCAGCCTTTCGCGCATCCGTTCCGCAAGTTCCGGCAATTGGAAGAATTTGTTTCTCGGGGTGATGACGGGTTTCCTTACCCTTGCATTATATTCGGAAATGAAGTCCACGGCCCTGCGGACGATTTCCACTTCCCCGTGATTGGCGAAGGTGGATACCTTGTTCAGGATGCTGCTGACGAACAGGGCACGGCTATAACCCCGGCATTGTCCGGTATCAATCCCGTGGATGGTATCGGCGCTGCTCCTGATGTCGCGTTTGAGCGTCTGCCATGCCTTTTCCAGTTTTTCTTCCTCCGGTCGTGCGGCTTCCTTTTTCCGTCTGACGGCTTCAAGAACCTTTTGCCGCCAATTGCGGAACTCCTCGTAGCGGTTCCGGTAGCTTCTGTTCGTATTCTCCTGCCTGTGGTAATCGAATCCGCCCCGTCCCGTCACCATCGGGTTGGCGCAGCGTGAGAGGGCCGAGAGCTGGGCGGACAGCTTTTGCCGGTAGGCGGCGATGTATGTATCCCGTTCCTCTTCCTGCATGAGTTGCAGGTCGTTGTGCAGCTCCTCCCCGTAGATCATGATGTCCGTCTCGCCACGAATCTCCGGGTCGAAGGAACTCCATGCGTATGCGTCGCAAGCCTGTTTCCACATATCCTCCAGATAGCCCGGATGTTTGAACGCTACGGCTTCCCAGTCTTTGAAGTCCCTGGAATGCAATTCATTGCGGTCTTCCGGATTTCCGTACAGGTGTACGTAGTTGCCCGTTCCATGATACTCCTTTCTGAAATGGAACGGTACGGGAGGATGGTCCGTACCCTTTTCCCGGATCATCGTGACCCGGTGTGCATTCTCTGCGGTAAGGCCCGTTACTTGTTCTTCCCGGACCTTTGCTGTTGTTGTTTCAGTCATAACCGTTGCCATTCATAAATTATTTCTACCAGTTCTTCGTCCGCCAGTTTTTGGATTTCCTCGTCCGAGCAATAGCAGGCGATTTCCTCGTCCAGCTTGAAAGCTGCCGGATCATGGCTTCCGATGCCGTCCAGCAGTTCCGGCACCAGGCTGTCTGCGGCAACCGTATAGCTTCCGTCCCTGCCTTGCACCTCCCGTGCGGGATAGCTCCTTTCCCGATAAACCAACATTCTCATTTTCGGATTGGCACCCTGCTGTCCTTTGTGGACTTTGCTTGTCGTTTCTCTGTTCATACCTTCATTTTTTTTAGTTTGTTTGACATTATCGGCTCCGTGGAGCCGGTTTTTCGGTTTCTTACTTGCCGGACTGTCCTTTGCCGGGGATTGCGCAAGGCTTGGCAAAAGAAAATACCGCAGCGAAGCGAGGATGATTTTCTTTTAGCCAACCAGCCCCTGAAAGGGGCCGCCTTGCGCAATCAACCCGGCAAAGGGCTATATTTGCAGGTAAGAAATTGAAAGAATGGCAGTTATTCCTGAACTGTCCTGATACAAAAAAAGCCATCCTCCGGGGACGGCTTTAATGGTGTGTCGTACGTCTATTGCGCCAGACGTTCCTTCACATTGTTCATCGCCTCTTTCAGGCTGCTGTTCATGACCCGCGCATAATGCTGCGTCATGCGTGTGGAGGCATGTCCGAGCATGACGGACACGTCCTGCAAGGGTACATTGTTGGCGAGCGTGACGGTCGTCCCGAAAGTGTGCCTGGCCACGTGCGTGGTCAGGTTTTTCTTTATGCCGCAGAAATCGGCGATTTCCTTGAGTAGGCTAGGCCAACAGCGCTTTTCCACCTTGCGGTGGTAAGTTTCCACTAACCTGCCCCCGAACCGTACGTACATGTCTCCATGTATACGGCTCTCCATTGTCAACATAACTTTATTAATCATAGCTTTTGTGGATTAATGCATCACAGTCGTGACAGACCGCGAGTGTTTTACGATGTCGTTTAATCATCATGGTATTCCATCTTGTACCAGCTTTCAGTTGATTGATGTTACGTACATGATGCATCACAAGGTCTCCCATTTTTCCACATAGTTCACATCTTCTCTCTTTAAGCCTTTCCACAAGTGTGGGGGCAGGAAGATACATCGTGTTCGGTATATTGTCGTAATGGTTATCCTCATAGATGTCTGTGAAACGTTTGCATCTGAACCCACCGTTATACCATACTCTTTGTTTCTCGTTTCCTTTATTATCCTTATAAGGGATAACCACATCCGTCCCGTCCCTATACTTTTCGAGTATTTGTCCGACAGTTCTTTTGTGTTTTCGACCGAGCGTTTTAAGCATGCTGTACTTCATGAAATAATTGAACTTCCACCCCCAATAACTGATATTGTCCGCAATGGAATAGTAGTTGTAGAATCCCCGCAATTCAAGATTGTATTGCGCCAGAATATCTGCGTCTTGTCTATTTACCATATACTTACGAGACGAAGGCTTAAGAGTCTCTTTCCTATTAACTTGTGTGATACGCACAGCATCATAGGATTGAAGGCGCTTAAGTACGGTTTCGTAAGATACATTCAACACAATTGTTCCCAGCCACGGACGGCGTTGTAACCCACTCCGTGTGCGTGTATGATCCATAGAACGACGTGCCATGATTTCATATCCAAGGAATTTTGCAGGCTCTTGTGCATTGGTGATTAAAGTCTTCTCCTGCGACATCTCCAGTTTGAGCTTTTCTCTCATGAAAGTCGTAATGTCGGCTTTGACAATCTTGCATTCCTCCTTGCTGCCAATCATTCCAATAAGGAAGTCATCAGCATACCTTACATACTTCAATCTTTTGAATGTATCATC
Organism: Bacteroides stercoris ATCC 43183; assembly: GCF_025147325.1. Classification (NCBI taxonomy): domain Bacteria; kingdom Pseudomonadati; phylum Bacteroidota; class Bacteroidia; order Bacteroidales; family Bacteroidaceae; genus Bacteroides; species Bacteroides stercoris. Next base: position 3,675,887 of record NZ_CP102262.1, on the reverse strand, counting down.
CATGTCCCTTGTTGCAGGAATATCCAACATCTGCTTGCGCAGCCGGGCAATTTTTGATTTCAGTTCAGCTTTACGGTTTTCATCCGTTTCGTCTTCCAGTTTCCATCGTAATGCATTTCTCTGATTCCGATTACGTTGATATTCACAGGTTAGCCTCCGTCCTTTGCCTTTATTGAAATTTTCGGCATACTCCTTTATGTACTTGTCGAACTTATCAAGGTAGATATTAGCCAATATAGGGCTGATGATACCACCTTGTGGTGTTCCCGAGTAAGTATTGTTGTATGTCCATTTCTCCATATAGCCTGCATTTAAGAATTTGCGGATTAAACGCAGGAACCGTTCATCGGAGATGCGTTCTCTGAGGATATCGATCATAATATTATGGTCAATATTATCAAAGAAGCCTTTGATGTCACCTTCAATAAACCATCGTGTTCCTTTGAATGTCACCCTTATATCTCTTAATGCTGTGTGACAACTTCTATTGGGGCGGAATCCATGTGAGGTATCCTCAAAGTGTCCTTCGTAAATGGCTTCCAGAATCATATGTACCACTTCCTGCACGAGTTTATCCTCAAAAGAGGGAATACCCAACGGGCGTTTCTTTCCATTCTTTTTAGGAATGTATACTCGACGGGCAGGATAGGGCTGATAAGATTCATCCCTCAGACTTGCCACTATTTTCCGTATGCGGTCAATGCTCATTCGGTCGATGGTTCTACCATCGCTGCCGGGCGTCATATTACCTTGATTGGCATATGTACGCTGATAGGCTATGAAGAACATTTCCTCATTAAACAGAATTCGGTAGAGCCTTTCGTATCGGTAATCCGAATCTTTACTATGTTCGCATAAAGCGTTTAATACTTGCTGTGGATCTCTCATACGTCTCACACGTTTTCCTTAGTTTGTATTAAGTTGACAACTGCTTCCCTTCGCCATGTGCAAGGCGTTATCTTGCTCGGACTACTACGGAAGCTCCGTTTCCATATCGGGTATTCAGTATCTTTATACATAGCCCCTGTTTCCATAGGCATCCCGATTTAGGAAATCCCCGTTTAGTTTCGTAATGACTATTAGCGCGACAGACTGTCGGATGCGACTTTCGTTCTTTTCTCCGCTTATTGCGGTTGTGCCGTAGCTATATTCTATGCTCTCAAAGGCTACCTGACAAATGAGAGAGCCACGGTGTGACAATACAACTGCCTTTCGTCACAAGTCCAACATGCCTCACTGAACTATCGTTCAACCAGTATAGGCTTCATCCTCGTGTCTGTCTTTCTCCCCAGCGATGCACTCGCCCTTGGCAATTAGGGCGGCCATGCTGCAACCGACATGCGACACTCCCCATTGGGTTTCCCCGCCGGATAAGTCGGTTGGAAGTAGACTTAGAATCTAGTCTAGTCTCTTGCTAAAGAGACATTCATTACGCTACCTTTACGGGCGCACGGTAGCTGTTCATTTTCTGGTTGCACATGACAGGCAGGCAGCATCCTTTCTTTATGCAGACCGGATGTTCCCTGTATTTCTCCAATATGGCCAGTGGAACGGGCAGCAGCGGGATGTTGCTGATGGAAGACGCTTTTCTGCGGTGTTCCAACTTGATCCTTCCCTTCCTTATCCACCAGTCCCCGAGATTGTCCTGTACCAGGTTTTCACCACTCAGAGTGGCGACATCGGAGAACGCCAGACCGGTGAAACATGCGAAGACAAATATGTCCCTGACCAGCTCGAGCCGTGGGATGGTGAATTTCTTTTTCATGAGGGTCTGCAACTCGTCGTAGGTCAGGAATACCGGATCGGTCTCGTCCTGCTCCATCTTGTAACCGTAAAAGGGATTCTTGCGCATCCATTCCTTTGCCAATGCCATGTTGGTAAATTTCTTGAAACATTTCATATAACGGACTATCGTGTTACGGCACAGTCCCCCCTCCGTTTTCAGGTAAATGTCAAACGCACGGATGAACTCCGGTGTCAGCTCATGGAAGGTGATATCCTCCTTGCCATAATAAGAGGGGATAAGCCGCTGCAATTTCTTCACCACGTTCTTGTACCGGTTGATCGTGACGGGAGAGTAGTCTATGCCTGCCAGTGTTTCCATTTCCCCGATGCCTTCCATCATGGTACCGAGCAGTGTACGCATTCCGGTGTCTTTCCCGAAGACACGTTTCAGGATCAGTTTCGGGGTAATCAGGGCCTGTTCCAATACCAGCTCCTTGTGTTTTTCCAAGGCGCGTGCGTGCAGTTCGGCAATATAGGCGTTCAGTGCCACTGATGCCCTGTCCCTGCCTTTACTGCATCCTTTGGCGGCGTTCCATAAGTTCAGGGGCACGCTTCTTTGGATACGTACATCGTCATAGTCTCCATTGATGGTTATCCGCATCAATACCGGTGCCTCACCGTTTTTCAACAATTTCGTTTTAAGCACGAAAAACAGAATGTTCATTGTTCCCTGTTTCATCACTTTTGTTTTTTGAGGTTTACATTCAATTGTTTCGTCAAAACCGGATGGCATGAGGACGTGGAGCGAAGTGTTAAATTCGGTGGCTTTTTTGAGGGACTTGTGGAAAAGCCATAAAAATCCCATTTTTCTCAGGTTCGAATTGCCTTTTGTATCCCGGGTTCGATTCCTTTTTTTTATCCCGATGGGGAATACCGAATTTTTAAATTTCTTTCACATTTTCAACTCCATCCGGTCATGTGTGCAAAATTACTTTTTCACACCGGAGATTGGAATTGTCAAATAGTTGAAAAACAATGAAGTATGATACATATTTATGGCTTTTTCAAAAGCCTTAAAAAAAGCCACTGAATTGGCGAAATCCAACTTCACAAATATGTAATGAAATGCGTAGCGAGGGTAAAAAAAGAACCCTTGAACTATCTCTAATTCAAGGGTTTTCTAAAATTGAAAAGCTTTTTGGTGGTGCCACCAGGAATCGAACCGGGGACACAAGGATTTTCAGTCCTTTGCTCTACCAACTGAGCTATGGCACCATTTTTATCTCTTTTGCGGTTGCAAAGGTAGTGAAAGTTTTGGACTATGCAAGAGGTTAGGAAATAAAAAACGCTGATAATTCTCTATATGGTTAATTATCAGCGTATATTTTTTTTAGAGGAGTATGGAATAAATCCGTTATTTATGCCTTCTTCTTTTATTTTATTCTTGAGGTTTTGTCATTTTCGGATTTCTATTTGATATCCTCTTTTCCCCGGTTTTGAGGCATTTTGTCTATTCAACCTCTTCCTGTTGAGCGGCAGATTCCTCTTTAAGCGGATTCCAGCCTTGTGCCTTCAGTTCAAATTCCTGTCCGTCGCGGCTGATGAGGGCACAACCCAGTTCCGGCTTAGTGATATGGCCTATCAGCTTAATGCCTTCCATTTCGGAAACCTTTTCATGGTCGGCAATGGGCACGGTGAACAGCAGTTCGTAATCCTCGCCGCCGTTGAGGGCGCAAGTCGTCAGGTTCATGTTGAACTCCTCTGCCATGACGGCCGTTTGGTAGTCGATGGGAATATGCTCCTCATAGATGCGGCAACCGACCTTGCTTTGCGTGCAGATATGCAGTAATTCCGAGGATAGGCCGTCGGAAACATCCATCATGGAAGTAGGCTGAATACCTTCTTTAGCCAACTTCTGAATAATGTCGCGGCGGGCTTCCGGTTTCAGTTGCCGTTCCAGCAGATACTCTTTGCCAGCGAAATCAGGTTGTAAATCTTTGTCACCCCCTTTAAGGACGCTCTTCTCACGTTCCAGCAGTTGCAAGCCCATATAGGCTGCACCTAAGTCGCCGGAAACACAGATAAGGTCGGTCTCTTTGGCGCCGTTGCGATAAACGACCTTTCCTTTCTCACCTTCACCGATACAAGTGATGCTGATTGTGAGTCCCGTATAGGAAGAAGAGGTATCACCGCCTACAATATCCACTCCGTATTCCTCACAGGCAAGGCGGATGCCGGCATACAACTCCTCCATATCCTCTACGCTGAAACGTTTGGACAGTCCCAGCGAAACAGTGATTTGCCGGGGTGTACCGTTCATGGCATATATATCGGAAAAATTTACTACGGCCGATTTATATCCCAAATGTTTCAAAGGTACATACGTCAAATCGAAATGTACGCCTTCCAGTAACAAATCGGTGGTTACCAGCACTTCTTTGTCCGCCGGGTAGGAGAGGACGGCGGCATCATCCCCGATGCCGTACCGGCTTGATTCGTTTTTTAATTCGATACTCTCGGTTAGGTGGCGGATGAGGCCGAACTCACCGAGAGTTGCTATTTCTGTTCTCATCTTAATTAGTTGAAAGGTTAAAGTTGATAGTTAAAAGCGAATAGTTACCGCGTACTTACACTGCACGGCAACTTTCAACTCCCGACTATCAACTTTCAACCATTTATTTACTTACGCTCTGTTAATCAACTCCCTCATAATCTCCGTCATCTTCGGCTGTGCGGCATCCGCAGCTTTCTGCACTTCTTCGTGGGAAACCTCTACAATCTTGCCTTCCACGCCTAAGTCCGTGATAACCGATACGCCGAACACTTTGATACCGCAGTGGTTCGCTACGATTACTTCGGGAACGGTAGACATACCTACCGCATCCGCACCCAGGATACGGAACATCTTGTATTCCGCCGGAGTTTCAAACGTAGGCCCTTGCGTGCCGATGTACACACCGTGTTGCACCTTGATACCCTTTTCAGCGGCAATTGCATCCGCCTTGCGGATAAGCTCTTTATCGTACGCCTCGCTCATGTCCGGGAAGCGCGGGCCATACGGAATATTCCTGCCGTGCAGCGGATGTTCGGGGAAGAAATTGATGTGATCGGTGATAATCATCAGGTCGCCGATTTCAAAATCGGGATTCGTACCGCCGCTGGCATTAGAAACAAACAAGGTCTTGATACCCAGTTCCCGCATTACACGTACCGGGAAGGTCACTTCCTTCATGGAATATCCCTCATAGAAGTGGAAGCGTCCTTGCATGGCCATAATATCCTTATTACCCAGCTTGCCGAAAATCAGTTTGCCGCTGTGTCCCTCTACCGTAGAAACGGGGAAGTTGGGAATATCCTCATACTTTATTTCATACTTCTCGGTAATCTCACCTGCAAGGCTGCCAAGTCCGGTTCCGAGGATAATTGCTGTCTCAGGATGCGTGTGCATCTTACCTTTCAGATAAGCTGCGGTTTCTTGAATACGTTCTAACATAGCCAATAATGTTTTGGTTAAATATATATTGTTGATTTTGTAAAAACTCTATTTCGATGGGAAGCACATAAATGTACGGCTTCAGTGTTTCGTTCAGGTTGGGATGGTTCTTCAGTCGGGTAGCATCTTTCTCTGTCGTGATAATCAGCCTGTTGTTTCCCTTCAACAGGTTAAATTGTTTCTCGATGACCTGCAAGTCTTTCTCGCCGAAGTCATGGTGGTCGCCGAACTCCAGCAGATTGACGCTGGGGGTGTAGGATTTCACTTCTTCCACCAGTGGGGCGGGAGAGGCGATGCCCGTAACGAGTAGCACCTGTTCGTCTCCGGTGCAGGTAATTCTGCCTTTTGCCTTTTCGGGGAACAGTGGCATCAGCGAGCCATAGCGGAACCTGGAGAAATACAATTGCTGGTACGGATACAGATTCAACCTCTTGGTGATGATGTTGAAATCTATCGGCTTGATATCATCCGGACACTTCGTTACAATGACTATCTGGGCGCGGTTTTTCCCGCAGGCGGGTTCGCGCAGTCTTCCGGCAGGCAACAGGGCGTCGTCACACAGCAACCGGTGATAGTCGGTCAGCAGGATATTCATTCCTGCCTTTACATGGCGATGCTGGAAGGCATCGTCCAGTAACACTGCATCCACGGCAGGACTCTTCAATGTAAGCAACTGCTCGATGCCGTGACAGCGGTTTTCATCTACCGCTACCCGTATATCTGGAAACTTGCTCTTTATCTGATAGGGTTCATCGCCGATTTTCTGTACGCTGCTTTCGGCGGTTGCCAGTATGTAACCTTTGCTCTTCCGTTTGTATCCGCGGCTCAGTGTGGCTACGTTTATGCCCTCATTCTGCAATAACTTTATCAGATACTCCGTATGCGGCGTTTTGCCCGTTCCACCTACGGCGATGTTGCCTACACATATCACAGGAACGTCAAAACTCCTTGACCGGAGCCAGCCCCAGTCAAAGAGTTTGTTTCGCAAGCACACCCCTGCCCCGTAGAGCCAGGCCAAGGGATATAGCCAATGATGTATTTTTACGGATGCATCTTTCATTTAAATTTATTGTATGTTCAGTTCAAACGGTACGCGTGCCTGTATGCGGTCTATCTTGTCGAAGTTCTCGATGATGCTGAACTGACGGTACATATCGCTCATTTTGCCGTTCAGCATGCGACCCTTGATATAATTTCCGGGATTCGTATTCATCAGGCTTTCCAAGAAACCCTCTTTCTTCGGATAACTCATTACGGTGTAAGCGTCTACACCTGCTTTTGCAATGGCAATCTCCAACGCCTTGTCCAGGCCGCCCAATTCGTCCACCAGTCCCAGTTCTTTGGCGGTGCTTCCGGTCCATACACGGCCTTGCGCTATCTTGTCCAATTCTTCCATACTGATGCCGCGTCCGTCGGAGCAGCGGGTCAGGAAGAGTTCGTAGCCGTTGTTGACATACATCTGCATCAATCCCTTTTCACCGTCGTTCATGGGGCGGGTCAGGTTGCCGAAGTCGGCATACGGGTTGGTCTTTACTACGTCGAAGTTCACACCCAGTTTCTCCGTCAGCCCTTTGGCGTTGGGCATCATTCCGAAGATGCCGATAGAGCCGGTCAGTGTGGTAGGTTCGGCAACGATGGTATCGGCGTTGCAGGAGATGTAGTAACCGCCCGATGCGGCATAATCGCCCATGGATACGATTACCGGTTTCTCCTTTTTCAGTTGGTTTACGGCGTACCATATCTGTTCGGAACCGTATGCGCTGCCGCCCGGAGAGTTCACACGCAGCACTACGGCTTTTACATTTTCATTATCTTTCAGCTTACGCAGGTCTTTGATAACCTTTTCGGAGTTGATACCCTCGTCGGTAGAGGCGGACGAACCGCCGTCAATCTCACCATACGCATAATATACGGCAATTACGTTTCCGCTCTTGTCTCTGGGCACGTTCTTTTTCACGTTTATCATGTCCTGAATGCCCAGTATCGGCATGTTGTCGTCCTTGTCGATGCCTGCCAGGTTTTTCAGGTAGTCGCGTACATCATTCTTATATATTAAGGTGTCCACCAACCCGTTCTTCACGCTTTCCTCTGCGGGGTAAAACATCAGCATGCGGTCGGCTTCCTTGTTCAATGCCTCTACGGACAGGTTGCGCGATTCGGCAACGGCGCTCGTAATCTGTCCCCAAATGGACGACAGGTATACATTTATCTGCTCGCGGTTGGCTGCACTCATTTCGGTGGAGATAAACGGTTCTACTGCCGATTTGTATGTACCCACCTTAAACACCTGCATCTCCACGCCCACTTTCTCTAATAAATCCTTGAAGAACATAGGAGTAGCTGCCAGTCCCCGCCATTCGAGCATACCTTGCGGGTTCAGCAGAACTTTATCGGCCACGCTGGACAGGTAGTATAACCCCTGCGTATAGGCATCACCGTAGGCCACGACAAACTTACCCGATTCCTTGAAGTCTTTCAGAGCATTGCGAATCTCTTCCAGCGAGGCGAACCCCGCTCCCAGTGAAGTAGCCTGAATATAAATACCTTTGATATCCTCGTTCTCTTTCGCTTTCTTAATGGAAGAGAGGATATCGTCCAGTCCGTATGTCTTGTAATCATCCTTCATAATAAGGTCCAGTGGGTTTTCCTGGCTGCGTTCGGCCAGTGTACCGTTCAAGTCCAGCATCATGACGGAGTTCTTACGTACTTGCGTTTCCGATTCCGAGGATGAAACCATACTGAAAACTACGAGAATACTGATGAAAAACAACACAACGCTCGATATAACAATACCGGTTACGGTGGCGAGCGTAAATTTCAAGAAATCTTTCATTGTCTTATTGTTTTTGGGTATGCTAACTTTTCAAGCTAACAAAGATAAATAATTAGGTTGATATTTTCCCTATCTGTCGCATGAATTTTCAGTTTGTCACATGGGGGGCTTTTATTCTGCATTTTTACCGGGGGATATAAATAAAAAGAGCCTGCCGCTTTTTTTGTGCGACAGCCCCCTTTATGCAGAGAATGCTGTGAAGAATTCTTTCTCCTTATATTTAAGAGAGGGAATTCTTTGTTATAGGTTTCTCGCTTTCCGCTTCAACAAATGAGATAAGAATATCTTTTATTTTTTCTTTTCCCCCGATAGGTTCTATTGTCTTTCTTTCTATAACGACCTGATACGTTTTATTAAATGCAATATTATAAGCCATTTGTCGCCTTGTTTCATCCAAAAAACCGATAGATTTAAAATCATCTCCTTCGGCCGATTCAAAGGCATAGTTTCCTGTTCTGATATTGATTGAATAGAATCTGCCGCACAGTCTGATTTCTTCCTTATTATCAAATTCAAAATCGGATAGGTTAGCTAATATTTTTTTTGTATCATGGGTGCTGATATCCTGTTTGTATGAAGTCTTAGAGTTGGCATTGTACCATTTGATTCCTACTGCCAGACTTTCTTCGTTTAAGAAAGAAACAAAGTCATTGTACTTTTTCAGAATATTTTTGTCGTATAATCCGGAAAAGTCCAGGATGCTCTTCTTATCATATCCTGCTTTGAATAATTGTATTAAATCTTGTGCGAAATCATCAGAATATGTCGTACTGAAAGATGTTTGCTGATTAATCGGTTTCAATATGATTCTGATAGAGCCGGCAAGCGAGTACATATATTCATATTGTGTATCTAAACGTAATTCTCTGTCTATATTTTGCTTGGCATTTCTCTCTAAATAGGTATTTGAGTGTTTTACTCTTTTAATAAACTTGGACGACATCGACTTTCTGATATCCTCTATTTTGGGTATTATCGGAGCAAACTTGTTCAAGGGGATGCTGCCGTATTTCACATCTTTCCCGCTGATATGTATTTCTAATATTCCGGAAGAGTATTTCTGGGAAATAGCAGCTAAATCAATATTGTCTTCGATTTCAAAGGCATAGTAAGAATTTTCCGTTGGAGTGTATTCTTCTGGCAAGTTGGCAATCGGCACAAGTTTAATGTTATGATAATGTATCTTATCATCAATATCTACGGTGTATACAAATCCGTCATTAGGTTGTGTTATTATGGAATGTAGCGTACTTTTCTTTTCTAAATACTGTTGTATTGAAAAAATATCGGTTCTGATAACGACCCACCTGTTATATTCATTATCTACATCCACCCAGTAGAATAAGTAGTTTTCTCCCTTGTTGCTTACGTAATGAGACAATAAAGGCCCATCATAGTAAATCAAGTCAGCAACTTTAATAAGTTTACTGAAATCAAAATTGATACTGAAACCGTTTATTGTCTTCATATTAGTATTTTTATAATCTTAAATTTATCGGATAAATCACATTCGCAATATTCGTATAAGTCAAAATGGCTTTCATTATTGGCTTGCGTAATTAAACCGTCTTCTTTGTTTAGCGTTCCGTTGCATAAAGCATCTCCCATAGTGCGGGCTATATTCCTCATATTGGCTTTTAGTGCATTGTACTTTTGAATGGCTTTATCCTTTTGTTCAAAACAGGATAATGCATATCCTGACGTATTTATTCTTTTCTTGTCCGTATCTGAAATTATCCGTTGCGGGTTTTGTATATATACCGGTTTGTGGTTATTGGGATTTATCTCTCTAAAAACGTATCTGTAGGCATCTTTGTTTTGGGGTTCGGATAAAGGCGGAAGTTTGGCTCCTTCATTGATTAAGACATCTATTTCCGACTGATATTTGAAAGCTGCATTCGCCATGTTTAACACATTTTTAGTGTCGCAAAGATAGGGAATATTTTTTAGCAGAAGGGTTTATCGGATATTTTCTTTTCCAAACATGTTTTTTATCATAAGAATAAAGAGATCGGGTCCTTTAATAAAATAATAAGCTGTATACTTCCTTGGCATTTAAAACAATCCCCCCTCTCATTTGTTGCTAAAACAATTTTTTTATTCATTATTTTAGTAACAAGTTCTGTGTTTAGGTGCAAAATGTGTACTTTTACGCAGGCAGTAATGCTTAATTGGTAAATGAACTTACAAAACAAGAAGAAAAAGTTGAGTATTCGTGTTGTCATACATCCTTGTAAAGCGAGCGCGGCGGGAGTTTACTCCCTTGCGATTCGCGTGCTGTACTGCCGTAAGAAGAAAGAATACTCTTTGGGGTGGCGGGTCCACGAGTCGAATTACCGGCGGGATGCCGACCGGGTGGTTTATTCGTCCGAGGGTATCCTCACCCGTAGGGAAGTGAGCCTCGTCAACCGTCTTATCAGGAACGAGAAAGAAGACCTTGTCAGGAACTACCGTCTGCTGGAGAGAACCGATCCCGGCTTTACGCTGGAGCGCCTCATGCTGAAACACCGGAAGGAGCAGTACGACCAGAGTGTGGATAAATTCATCCTGCAATACATCGATACCCTGCTCGAAGAGGGGAAGCAAAGCACTGCCGCTTCCTACACAAGCGGGCTGTACTCGCTGTTGCGTTTTTGCAGTTTGAGGAAAATCAACTTCAAAGACATCGATTATGTGTTCGTCACGGACTATATACACTACCTGCGCATGCGCGGCATTTCGGAGAACAGCATCCACATGTACCTCAGCAATTTCCGGGCGGTGTACAATAAGGCACGCAAGCAAGGCATCAGGGTATGTGGCGAAAATCCCTTTGCCGGGCTGAACGTGCGCAGGCAGGAAACGGTGAAACGGGCGTTGAGCAAGGAAGAGATAGCGCTCATCGCTTCGGCCGACCTGCGGCGGTATCCCCAGTTGGAAGCGGCGCGCGACCTGTTCATGTTCAGTTTCTACTGCCGGGGCATGTCCTTCGTCGATGTAATCCGCCTCAAGCACGATGGCATTGTGCGCGATACGATATTCTACACCCGCAGCAAAACCGGGCAACGGTTGCAGATAGGACTGCTGCCCGCCATGAAGGAGATTATTGAAAAATACAGGACATCCGGCCCGTACATTTTTCCTTATATCCACGGGCAGTCACCGCGAGATGCCTACACGCAATACCGCTACTCTTTGGGCACGGTCAACCGTTACCTCAAACGCTTGGGCACATTGCTCAACATAGGCATTCCGCTCACCACTTATGTGGCGCGGCACTCGTGGGCCACCATAGCCAAGAATGAAGGTATCCCGATATCCTTAATCAGTGAGGGACTGGGACATACGTCCGAAAAGACAACCCAAATCTACCTGAATTCCTTTGCGGTCGATACCCTGAACAAGGTCAATGAAAACGTGGCGGATGCCGTATCGGATTGTATTAAAAATGCAGGTGAAAAATTCATCTGTCTACATAACACAGATAAAACCTAAGAAACGACTCAAATAAACCGAACTTTTCTACTTGCTTTCGCTATATATACTTTGTCCCTGTTCTTTGATGTTGCAAAGGTAAAGGATATTTTTGGATATTGCGTTATCCAAATCCATCAATCAGTTATCCAAATTAACCAATCTGTTATCCAAAATTACAAAACGCTGAATATCAGTGTTTATTTTTGCTGCTTTTTTTAATTTCCTGCCTTAATTCGCTGGGTGAGCAGCCGAAATTGTTCTTGCAATACTTGTTGAAACCGGCTGCGGAGGTGAAGCCCAACTCGTATGCCACCTCTTTTATAGAGATGAAATCGTAATTGAGTCGGGATAGTATTTCCTTGTTTTTTTGTTTCTGAAGCCAGGATTGAACGGTTTCTCCAAACTCTTGCGTGAACTTGCGGTGAAGCTCGGAACCGCTCATGCCCAACAATTCTGCCAGCTCTTGTTTGCTGCGCACCCGGTCTTTGTGTTTGAGAACGGCTGCCTTGAAGTCTATCTCAATTCCCATTATAGGGTAGAGGAGTTGGATTATTTCGCTCTTTGTGTAGGCTGTGCGGAAGATGATGAACAACTCGCGCTCTTTGAGTTCGTGCAGGTGCTTGCAGTTGACGCCCGCCTGGAGATAGGACTCCAGCAGATGCAGGAACGTGTCCAAAGGGGCACGCACGGAAAGCGGTTCGAAGCATAGGGGTGTGTTCTGGACTTCATCTAAATAGCTGCTAAGCATGTGCTTGTCGCACAATGAGATTGCATCGTGAAAGAATGACAGACTGATGTATGTGCCCGGCTGGATAACCGTGCCCGTGTAATGGGATGAAAGGGGAATGAAGATGAATTCGCCCGCACGGACTCTTGTTTCTTCCTTGCTGTCTTTGGTGATGCTGACTTCGCCTGACAAAATAAATATCAGGTGGTTGGCCTTAATCTTTTGTTGCCGGTTGTCGAAATGTTCTCCCGAAGCAGCTTCTTTCAGTGCGAAACCGGCGTCTTCCTCGGTCTTGTAGTTCACGCATGAGGTGTGTTCTTTAATGTAGTTCAGCTTCATTTTATGTACTCGATTTAAAGTTAATAATTTCGTTGTTTTATCGCCATGTTTCATTATTTGTTTCAGAAAAACGGATGTATCGAAGCAAAGGCTTGATTGTCATTTTGTCATTTACAACGGCATGTTGAGTTTCTTTTGTTGGTGTTTAAAGGGGAAACTCTTCATTACTGCGTGTATTTTAAGGACAGAATGGTATCAGACCGAAGTCCCGATACATCCTCGTTTTTCTTTTTGTTTCAGGAAAATCGTTCATGCCGGATAGCATTGAAACGGTTTTCCCTTTTTAATTACTTGATTATTAATAAAATGCAAATTAATAATCTGTGTTATGTAAACAGATGAAATTTCTAAAAGCAGCAAAAGGAAAATTAACCTCTATAAACAGGTAAAAGATTACGAATAAAACGAAAGAGAATATGCGAAAGAATTTTACGATTTTCATGATTACCCTACTTGTTTCGCTTCTATCCGGAACGGCTTCGGCGCAGCGTCTTGCAGTGAAAAGTAATTTGCTGTACGACATCACCTCTACCATTAATCTCGGAGTAGAGTATGAGGTAGCTCCCCGTTGGACGCTCGAAATGTCTGCCAACTACAACCCGTGGAGCTTCTCGGACAATAAGAAGATGAAGCTTTGGATGCTCCAGCCCGAAGCGCGCTATTGGCTGTGCAGCGGTTTCTCCGGTCACTTCTTCGGAGCACACCTGCTGGGCGGGGAGTTCAACTACGGCGGTATGCTTCCTTTCGGCATCACCCCTTCATCATCCGGGTTGGGCAGCAAGCGCTACCAGGGTTGGATGGCGGGAGTCGGAATAGGCTACGGATACAACTGGGTGCTGGGCAAGCGCTGGAATCTGGAAGCCACGTTAGGAGTGGGGTACATTCATTTCGGATACGACCGCTTCGAGTGCAAGACCTGCGGCGACAAGCTGGGCAGCGGCAGCAAGAACTACTTGGGTCCCACCAAGGCAGGCATCTCCCTTATCTATATAATAAAGTAACGAACCAAGAAGCGAAGATTATGAAATATTGTGTGCTATTATGTGGACTGCTGCTGATGCAGGCAGTCGGTTTATCGGCTAAGGAACGGGCACGGTTGCAGGCAGATGATGTGAACATCAGCCGCAGCGGCGACAGCGTGCACGTATCCTTCAGGCTGAAGGTAGAAAGATTGGCTAAGGATTACATTTTGAGAGTAACCCCGTTATTGTACGGGAAAGACGGGCAGCAGGCTGTGCTTCCGCCATTGGAGTACGGCAGCCGCACGGCACAGATTGTTGAGTGGAGAGAAAAAAGAGTGGAAGAAAAGTGGAAGTCTGCCTCTGCATACCACAAGGCGGGAGAAGCGGTTGCCTATACCTTCGTCCTTCCCTACGGGGAATGGATGAATGGCGCTTCCCTGCGTTTGGATGCAAAGAGCAAAGGGTGTTGCAGCGAAGAAATGCTGCCGCCCGTGCTCTTGGCAGAAGATGTGGCGCTTGCCACTCCTGCCGAGCTGTTTGTGCCGGTGATACCCGAGGCGAAACTCGTGACGGAAACGGTTGCCGACAAGCTGGCGCAGGAAAACGGTTTCCTCGCGCCGTGGACAGGTAGTATAGGCAGTAAAGAAGATATTGCCCGCTACAAGGATGAGGCCACGCTCATTGTCTATTTCCCGGTGGGCAAATGGGCTATACAGCCCGATTACGAAAACAATCTCAGCAGGTTGGATCATTTGTTGTCTGTTCTGAATAAGATTGCCGAATCGGACAATTCCCGCATAGCCAAGATACTCGTAGTAGGTTCGGCTTCGCCCGACGGTCCGTTAGACCTGAACAATCGCATTGCAGGTAAGCGTGCGCAGGCATTGGCGGATTACATTACGAACCGCACTTTACTTTCGGCTTCTTTCTTTGAAGTGAGCAATCACAGTGTGGCATGGGATTTCCTGCGCAGGTTGGTTGCAGACAGCGAAATGCCCGAGAAGCAGCAGATATTGGATATCATAGATACCACTCCTGTGTGGGATGCAGCTAAGAAGGTAGGCCGCCTGAGCCTGCTTATGAGGTTGAATCAGGGCAGGCCCTACAACTATATGAAACGGCATTTCTTCCCGAAACTTCGTAATGCGGGTTATATCAAAGTATTCTTTGAGGCACAGCCCGACCCCGAACTTGTAGGACTGAACACCGCTATCGACCTGCTCAACGGGAAACGCTACTCCGAAGCCTTGCATGTCCTTCAAGGAAATACGCATCCCAAGGCGGACAATCTTCGTGGAGTGTGCTATATGCTGACGGGCGACACCGAAAAAGCGCGTGCCTTGTTCCAAAAAGCTGCTGCCGCCGGTGTGTCCGAGGCGGAGAGCAATCTAAAGCAATTCCAATAAACAGCACAAATTATAACTAAACGATTAAATATCATTTTATTAACTATTTATTTAAAACAACAATGAAGAAGATTAATTTATTAGCAGTGGCTCTTGCAGCCTTCACTATGTTTTCATGCTCCAACGAGGAGATTGCCGATTTGGGCAGCAATGCTCCGGGCGAAAAGGCTACTCTTACTATCAAGGTAGAGGGAGCAGGTAATAACGTTGCGCAGTCGAGAGCGGCAGGTAGCGCCGGTACTACAACCGATGTTGTAATTAACGACTACATCGTATTCATTTTCCGTGACGGCGGTGCTTTGGACTGTCCGGCGTATTACAGTTCTTCCAATGCGGCGGCTACGATAACCAACGGTACAACTGCTGCTAAGACGGCTTATGTAATAGCCAATACCGGTGTACTTGCCAACGGTCCTTTTGCTAATGTAACAACGGAAGCTGACCTTAAGGCTGCTACCGGTGATTTGATATCCGGTAACGCGGCTACCCAAACGAAAAATAACCTCTGGATGTCCGGTACAGATGATATCACTTTCTCCGGTACAGACGGTTCGGTCACTGTACAATTAGGTTTCGTTGCAGCCAAGATTGAACTTATCGTTAAGGACAACCGTACCAATCTCACCGGTGGCACTATTGAGATTACAGACGAAAACGTTGTATTGCTGTATGCAGGTAAAAGCGGAAAATTCTTTGGAACAACTGCTGACAAGGCAGCTCAAACTGCTTTCTATTCGGGCGATGTCTCTTATCCGGATTTTCAAACTGGTGCTGCCACGGAGTCCGCAGTTTTGAAAGATGCGGTAGGCGCAGCTTTCACAGCTAACGCTAATGGAGATGTATTCAATCACTTCTACACCTTTGGTAACGACGGTACGTCCAAACCGACAATTCTTGCCATTCAGTCTAAAAGAACGGTAGGTGGCGCTGATGAAACCATTTACTACCCGATTCAGTTCACCGTAGCCGATGCCGGAAACACTATCGAACCGGGTAATGCATACACGGTAACCCTTACCCTGAACGGTGATGTAAGTGCCGGTGGTGGCGGTGGTACTACCAATCCGGAGCAGCCGTTGGTTAAATCACAAATAACAGTTACTGTTACGGCAGCAACATGGCTTGCCAAGACCGTAAGCAAGGATTTTAATTAATATGATTGCAGACGTTCATCTTATTCTTTAAAGCTGCACCGAAAGGCGGGTATGTTTCCCGTGCCCGCCTTTCTTTTCACTCATGCCATTGATAAAATTCAATAACTAAAAACAATACTAACCATCAACTAAAAACAATCCATGCAGAATAACAAATTCCATTATTGCCTGCACATACTGCCTATCTTGTTCTTTATGGCATTTGTGTCTGCAAGTTGCATCAAGGACGACCTTAGCGATTGTCCTGCTCCCCGCACTTCCGGATTTTCCTTGCAGGTAAAGGCTTTTGATGCCGACGGTGGAAGTCTCGGCAGTGAAACGATAAAAGACATCACACTCTATATATTCGATGCCGATAAGGCATTGCTCGATACCCGCAACATTCTCCTGTCGGAAATCGTATTCCTGGACTATCCCGGACACGACAACCTGAAGCTGGTGGCGTGGGGCAATGGCAAACAAGGCGCCCAGTCGATGCCCGCATTGAAAGAGGGCGACCACTTAGAGACGGCATTCGTGTCGCTCATCCAAACCCGGACAACCTTACCCGTGGCAGGCTCGCCCGACGACCTGTTCTACGGCACTATAGATATAACCCCCGATGCCGACGCTTCTGCCAAGGAACTCCCCCTGCGCCGCAAAGTCTCCGGGGTAGCCATTACGGCACGCTACCTCAGAGAGTACGTAGGCAGCACCGAAGGCGAGTACCACTACATCGTGCGCAAAACCACCGACAAGCTCGACTTCTACGGCAAGCCCAACGGCACGGAAGTAAACTACCGCCCCCAGGCGGCATTCAATGACAACGGCGAATTCGTATCCTCTGCTTTCAATATATTCCCCACCGAAGCGGACATCAAGATAGACATCTACCACCGCGACGTGCTGAAAACCACCGTAATTGCCGACAGTAACGGTAACCCCCTGCGTGTGGCGGAAGGCAGGCTGCTCAATGTGCTGGTAGACTTCCGGGGAGTTGTAAGCGTAGACGTCAAAGTCACCGACTGGGGCAAGCTGGAGATATGGAAAGAATTTTAATACCTGATAAAATTAAAAATAAAAGTCGATTTAGATGAGAAAGATAGCAATACTGTATCTGCTTGGAGCATTACTTGTTTCGGGTTGTGTACGCGATGAGTTCGATACCACGCGTGTGGTGGAAGGCGCAGCGGCGCGTATCAGTCTGAAGATAACATTGCCCGTTATGGGTGGTGGCACCGACACACGTGCAGTATCTGCCGATGTGGAAAAACGTCTGGACAACCTGTTCGTACTGGTATTCGACGGTGGGGGCAAAATAGTGACCAGACATAGATACACGGCACAAACCGGTGCTTCGCTTTCATCTTTGCTGATAGACACCCGTTCCGGTAAGGGCCATACGCTCTGCTTTGTAGCCAACGTCAAGGACGGTATGGACAGTCAGTTAATGGCGCTTACCTCTTACAATGCCCTCAAAGGACTTTTGGTGACGGCTACCGAATTAAATCTTGGTCAGAGTACCGATGTTCCACTCATAATGACGGCAATTATGGAGAATGTAAATGTGCAAGAGGGAGCAAACTCTATCAGCAACCCCGTACAGCTTCAATTCCTGGCGGCAAAAGTCACACTGACTCTTGTCGACAATACCCCCGACACTCAGGAAGTAACCATTATCGGTTGGGATGTGCAGGATGCTCCCACACGCAGCTACCTTTTCCCCGACGATAGTAAAGACGCCAATCCCAATCCGGAAACAGCAGGTGCCGATAAGGACGAATACTGGCTGACAACCGGAGTGGACTATCCTTTTGAGGAGGAAGACAAGCAGGCAGGAACTGCTACCCAAACGCTCTATGTCTTTGAAAACCGCCGTGGTGGGCGTATAGCCAGAGCACTGCCAGCCGATCCGGATGAACAATACAGTAATATGGGGCTAAATGATAAAGACTCCCGCGGCAAGGCGTGGTATAAACCCAAGCGTGCCACTGCCATTGTTGTTACAGCCATGCACAAGGCAGATTTGGCAACAAGACAGATAAAGGCATTTATCTATTTAGGTCAGGACAACCACAGCGATTACAATATTCGGCGTGGGCATCATTATACCTTTACTGTAACGGTGAACGGTCTCAATGAGATTAAGATAGATTCGAATGTAGATTTTCTTGTGGGCGATTTTTTGGTGGATCATGGTGATAATCTGACAATGGATGCCCATCCGGATTTCCGCCCTATGCGTATTCAGGCTCCCAAAGGAACGGCAACCATGGAAATCCTGGATTCGCAGGGCAGGACTTACGACGACCCGTCGGGATTTGACGCTACCTGGCTCAAAATCTCTCCATTGAATTTGATGTATCATCAAGTGAAGCAACCCGGCAATATATGGCAGCAGGACGCAGACCCCGACAGCAAATTTGTGCGTCCTAAGTATATTCCGCACAAGAGTGTCAGAGCTAAGCTGGCAAGTAAAGGCGGATGGAATGCCATCCCTGCTGGAAAGGATAACGATGATGAAATGACCTTTGCCGATGCCACCCACCGCATGTGTTACAAGATTACCGACATACCGTTTACCGAGGTTACGGTTACACCGCAAACCTTGTACGTCTATGCTGACGACTTCCCTGTAAGAGACGGAACCCGTAATGCACGGGTACGCTTCACATATCATAAAGACGGAGATGCTCCGGATAAGTTGGGAGTCATGATTTTTGATATTACTCAAAGGGGATATATCTCTTTTTATCTGGACGACAGCCATCCGGATGCCGGACTGTATATTTTAAATGAAGACGGGACGCCGAGCAATGTAAAGCGGAAAACAGTAATCGAGAGATTTCAAGAATATAGAATAATGATGAATCCGGGCATTCCATCCAGTGTACAGTGGACAGGCGGGGTGAGGTGGGGATTCTCCAGGACCCGTTTGTATAACAAGCCGGATTTTTTCCGTAATGGTAAATATATGACAGCAAACGCCGTTTATAATGATGTAGTCCGTAATGGTAATGAGCCGACGGAATTCGGGAAGAGGACAGACTCTTATCGCGAGATGTATGGTAATAGCAATACCGACCAAGGGTCGAATGTTAATACAAAAGATCCGATTCCACCCTATACGGGAAGCAATAGCGGAGCGCCTTACTATTATCCTGATCCGGAAGAAAAGGAGATTTATCATCCGATTTATAGAACCTCTGCTGCACGGTATTGTCACGAGAAGAATCGCGACCTGAATGGAGACGGTATCATTGATGATTCTGAAACCTATTGGTATCTGCCTTCAGCACATGAATTAATAATGTGGGGCATTGCCGGAGCAATGGGGGATAGGAATGCTAACCTCTCTTCTTCAGAGTCTAATAATGCTACTGCACAGATTCGTTCTGTTTATATGACTGCATACGATGAACCTGTTATAGCTTATCATAATAAATATAGTCAGGCTTTTGTTCGCTGTTTCAGAGAATTAGAGAAAACCATAACTAAATAGTGTAATAATTATATTGAATTGGAGTTACGATAGGGATGAGAAAGTCAGTGAAAATATTATTCGGATTATTTGTCTGCCTGGCGGCAACGACCGGTCATGCTCAGAAGATAGCGAGTGAAAATGGGAAAGTTTTTATAGACTCTTCGGCAATACCGCATGTGACAACTAAAAAAGCACGGACTACTACCGCTACATCCGATTTGAAAGGGTCGAACACAGCCGATGATATAGCGTCTGTGGCAAGTAATAGCTTGGTATATTATAAGTTTGAAGTCGGGCAGGCATCCACGGACAAGCTTTCGTGGAGCGATGCTATACTTGCATGCGCAAATAAGACGGATACAGGTGGCGGTTGGCGTCTTCCTACCCAAAGGGAGTTGCAGTTAATAGGTGTACTGTCTCCGGAGCTGGAACAGCTTGGACTTTTTAAAGCAGGTGAATTTTGGTCTGCTACAGAATTGAGGAATCAAACTGGAAATGTAGGAACTCAAGCATATCGTGCTAAAGTGGAAACGAGGGCAAAAGGTTATGACCATGTATTGAGTTCGACCGCGAAATATACTCTATCCTTTTATCGCTGTATCCGCGACCTCGACTGAAAGTGTTTATTTCACACCTTAGACCTGTAATGTCTTGATAATTAGAAACGAAAACAATAGTCAATATGAAAAAGATAATAATCCTGTATTTTTTCGGTGCACTGCTCCTGTCCGGGTGCATGCGCGATGAGTTCGATACCACACGTGTGGAAGAAGGCATCGCTGCGTGTGTTAGCCTGAGAATGCTGTTGCCCGATATGACCGGTGCTGTCAGTGCAGGCGGCAGTACAGGCAATACACGCGGTGCACTCGGTTCCGGTTCCGACACCCGCACCGTTCCTTCCGATGTGGAGAATCGGCTGGACAACCTGCGTGTACTGATATTCAACGGTAGCGGCGAGGTCGTGACCAACCGCAAATACACGGCACAGCCCGATGGCCCATCGCTCTCGTCTCTTCAGATAGACACGTGGTCGGGCAGTAACCATACATTCTGCTTTGTGGCAAACAGTAAGGACGATATGGACAGTAGGCTGGCTGCCGTTACCTCTTACGACGCTCTCCGTGAATTCATGGTAACGGCGTCCGGTTTGGACTTCGGTCTGAACTCCACCGAGCCTCTTGTAATGACGGCAATCCGGGAACATGTAGACGTGCAGCCGGGCACCCATACCATCACAACCCCCGTACAGCTTCAATACCTGGCGGCAAAGCTCACGCTCACCGTCACCGACGCAACTCCCGCGGGGCAGGAAGTAACCATCATCGGCTGGGATGTGCAGGATGTTCCGGTGCGCAGCTACCTCTTTGAGGGCAATACCGACATTAATCCCAACCCGGATACCACTGCCGACGACAAAGATGAATACTGGCTGACAAGTGCCGTAGACTACCCCTTCGAAACGGAAGACAAACAGGCAAAGACCGTTTCCCAAACACTCTATCTCTTTGAGAACCGCCGGGGCGGACGTATAGCCAAAGCATTGCCCGGTGACCCCGGCAAGCAATATCCGGGCATGAAGCAAGACGATACCGACTCACGTGGCAAGGCATGGTTCAAACCCGGGCGCGCCACCGCCGTTGTCATTACTGCCATGCACACAACCGATGTCGAAGTGAAGCGGGTAAAGGCATATATCTACTTGGGCGAAGACAACCACAGCGATTACAACATTCGTCGCGGCCATCACTACACCTTTAACATTACAGTGCGTGGCGTTGACGATATCAAGGTAGATACGAATGTAGACTCTTCCGTAGGCGATTTCCTCATAGACTACGGCAGTAACCTGACCATGGACGCGCACCCCGATTTTCGTCCCATGCGCATGCACGCCGCAAACGGTACGGCCGTTGTAGAGATACTCGATTCGCAAGAACGGACCTGCAATGAATCGGGTTTTGATGCCGACTGGCTGAAAATCTCTCCCTTGAATCTGATGTATCACCAGGTGAAGCAGGCATCGCCCGACGATGTGTGGCAGCAGGCAGCCAACCCCGAAAGCAAGTTTGTGCGTCCCAAATATATTCCGCACAAAAGCATCCGGGCAAAGCTGGAAGCTGAAGGCAAGAGCGGCTGGCCTGCCGTTCCCTCAAATCAGGACGATGACGATAGCCTGCCCTTTACCGATGCTACCCACCGCATGTGCTACCGGATTACGGATATACCGTTTGCCGGGTCGTCCATAATCGACCGGACTTTCTACGTCTATGCCGACGAATTTTTGCAGAACGGCGGCAACCGTACCGCACGGGTGCGTTTCTCGTTCTATAAGGATGGGGGAAATGCGGATAAACCGGAAATACGGATTTTCATTATCAATCAGTCGGGTTATCTCTCTTTTTATACGGATGATAATCATAAGGGTGCAGGGCTGAATCTTTTGAATGAGGACGGAACGCCGGGCAGTGTGAAAAGGAAAATGGTCGTGGAAAGGTATCCGGAGTTCAACATGGTGATGAATCCGGGAATCGACCCATCGCTGCAGAACATAAGCACGATGCAATGGGGATTCTCCGACGATTATGTTTACAACAGTCCGGACAAATTCCGCAATGGCAAGTTCCTGACGGCAAATATGGTGTATACGGATGTGCAGCGTACGGATAACGAGGCAACCGGATTCGGAATGGCATCCGGTTCTTACCGGGAAATGTACGGAAGCGAGGTACGCAATACTAAAATCGGCGCTTATACCGGTACTGTTACCGGACCCTATTATTATCCGGACCCTGCCGCAGACATTTATCACCCGATATACAAGAGCTCCGCCGGACGGTATTGCCACGAGAAGAACCGCGACCTGAACGGTGACGGCATTATCGACGCATCCGAAACCAACTGGTATCTGCCTGCGCAGCAGGAGTTGCTTCTGATGCTTATTGCCCTGCCGCAAGACGAACGTAGCTTTGCAGGCAGCAGTTTTATCTCTTCTACCGAAACGGGGCCTCGTAATTATGGTTACGCAGCGGTTGGCATGAGGCAGGGTTATCCTTTTATATTCAGCAATACACAGGGTAAAATGGCGTCGGTGACTTATACCGTCCGTTGCGGCAGGGAACTGAGGTGATGTTGCACGTGAATGAATGTACGGTTATACGCAAATGAAACAGCAATGAGGATATGAGAAAAAGCATGAGAACATTATGGGTTGTGCTGTGCTGCCTGACGGTAGCGGCAGGTTATGCCCAGGAAGTGGTGAAAGAGAACGGAAAAATCATTATAGACGCTTCTGCCATACGGCACACCAAGGTTAAGAAAGCGCGTGCCACGGACGGCACAAATGCCAGGCTCGGTACGGATGATGAAACCAATATCGGTTCGGCAGCGAGTGACGAGCAGGTGTATTACAGGTTTGAACTGTCTGCTGCCAGATTTTCCGCTACCTGGATTAATGCCG
This sequence comes from Bacteroides stercoris ATCC 43183, assembly GCF_025147325.1. Taxonomy (NCBI): domain Bacteria; kingdom Pseudomonadati; phylum Bacteroidota; class Bacteroidia; order Bacteroidales; family Bacteroidaceae; genus Bacteroides; species Bacteroides stercoris. Next base: position 3,652,872 of record NZ_CP102262.1, on the reverse strand, counting down.
TAAACAGGTGCAGGAATCTTGCCGATGATGGCGGCGGCTGGCGCTTGCCCACACTAAAGGAAGCGATACTGATTTACATCCTGTGGCCGGAGCTACAGCAGGCAGGGCTGACGGGAGTGGCAGGAGGAACGGCTACCGAAGCGGGTGGGGGCGGAAACTCATACCCGTATGTACGTTATAATGATACGGGAGCCATTGTGCTGGACGCGAAGAATGTTAGTACGGACAGATATTTTCGCTGCATCCGCGACCTTGATTGAAACTGTAGGTTCTGCTTTGTTGTCCGTGGCGGTTGGAAAAAGTAAAAGTATCCGGCTGGTATTGATAATAAGGCTTTTGCCTGAACTTTAGAATTGGAATTAGAATGATAACGAAATTAATAGAACCCGAAAACAGTCCCAATGTTATGAATAAAAAAGGTTTGTCCCGACTTTGTTCGTGTTTTTGTTTGTTTGCACACAGAGGGATATGCTACGGAATCGCTTGCGGAGGCGTCCTGTTTTTAGCGATTTTCGTAGCCGTTTTCGGTTTTCCTGTATGGGTGGCGGAGCTTTTCGAGAAGCGGATGGAGGCACGTAGGAAAAATAGAGTGGTGAACGCCGGCAGATGAATGATAATCGGTAAATGAATATTGAGTGAGAGCCGGTAGATAGATGAATGACAGATAACAGAAATATTGATAATCTTAACAATTGATAACCCGTAATGAAGAATCCTAAGAAAGAAACTCGTGATGTCATAGCCAAGCACGTCCGTTGGACCGAAGCATTGCGCGTAGTGCGCGCTTACCACCCCGAAGTAACCATTATCCTGCCCCAGGAAAAAACTCAGATTTATCCCGGCGATGATGTGCGGGGCATGATTGCCCCTGCCGTCGGTGTCATTCGCCATGCACTTGATGCAGGAGTGTGGCAGTGGCACGGATACACTGCCGAGTCGCGTGTGAAGCAGGTACGCACCCTGCTCAGCCATTACTTCCATTATCACGAGGACAGCATCCATCCGGCAGAACTCGACCTGATGATTGAAGATTTGCTGTTTGTGCATAAAGTCTGAGGGGAATTTCATGAATTAAAGTTGCTTCAATATTATTACTAAGTAAAACGTAATTTAACCGAATTATTTATGCGTATCTCAAAAGTGATTTTTATTTGCTGTTTTCTTCTGCCGTTCTTGGCTTCTTGCACCCGGGACGAAATAGAAGACAATAGTTATCCGTTAGCCGAATATGACGGCACGGGTGTTTTGTTTCGCTTAAAGGCAGAGGCTTTTGACGATACGGGTTCCGCTACCCGCACCGTGGATTTGACCGCACCTTTCGATACTCTTTGTGCCTATGTTCTCAAAGAGGGCCAAATTGACATCGACCGTGAAGTTAAATTCCCCGATCCTGCAACAGTGATGGTGGAAGGGCTCGAAACCGGCACCTACAACCTTCTTATATTAGCCATGAAAGGTAACTATAAAGAGGATGGAGCCCGGATACATAAAATAGAGAAAAGTTCCTCACCGTGGCTGTCTTTTCCTGAAAATACGCCGGCGAAGCCTCTGAAAGCCCAATATTATTATACGAATCACAAGTTCTCGGTAATAAACGGAAAAATCAAGATAGAGGAAATACGCATTCCCCAAGCTGTAGGGCTGGTTTCTTTTGATATACAATACAAAAGCGATTATGTGCGCAAATCGGTTCACGACTGTCATTTTATTCCTTCGGAAGACAGCAGGAGCTATTCTGCCCTGCATGCAGACGGCAGCCATTCGGGGCAGCGAAGCATAGCATCCTTCTCGTTATCGGAACAAAAACAGTGCTTATTTTTCCCTACCATAAAGGATGGTTTTTCCGGTCAAGTAGTAGTAAATACAATGAATCACCGAAAGGAAAGTTTTGACACGGAGTATGATGCAAAGGCAACCTTAGATGCCGCCAGGCATTCTACCATACATGTGCAGGCTGTACATCCGGAAGACAATGTGGGTACTAACCTTGCCGATGAGCTCACTCCTCTAAATTATTATACGATTCTAAGTGATGAAGAACCTGCTTCAGTCTATACCAATGCAAATCTACGGTCATTTCGTATAACCCAACCTTTGCAGATAAATATGGAGAACGATAGTTTGCACATGAGATTTTATTCTCCCGTAGGCATAAAAGAGGTTACAGTCATGGCAAAAAGTCCGACTATGGATGAATATGTGGAGTTCGTTTACATTGATAACATTCCGGCATTTGCCGATATTAAGACATCGATAAAGGTACTGGAGAAAGGATTATACCGCACTGAATCAGGTAAAGTTCTACAATTTTCAGCAGAAGAGATGAATCCGGCTTCCTTGAGTCTTAAGATAGCTTGCAACGACCCGTATTGGACTAAGATTTCCCAGATAAAAGCGAAATGGTACATCAAATTCGTACTTAATGGAGGAAATCCCGTAACAGGAACTCCCAACAAGAACTGGTGGGGAATACGCCCTGTACATTGCAGGGAAGCTGTTGCACTCTTTTTGAATATCGGATATATGTGTACGCTGGAAAAGTTCCAGCAGCGGGTTTCGACGTTCCAAGGAACCTTTCTTGACAATAACAGGTATCCAGTTGACACATCAACGCTTATATCCAGACTGGAAAACCTTTCCGGATTCGACATCGGACTTGTATATAGTGGCAATGGTGTATCAGGATTAGGTGGGGGCAGAACCTGGGGAGTCTATCAGAAATCTTTCCTTTATCATTACGAAAACAGTGGCGGATGTTGTTCCACTATTTTTCACGAATTAGGTCATTGTTTAGGGTACAACCATAATAGCACTATGACATACGGAAAGTGGGCTTCGGGATGCGCTGATGTGTTCTACAAGAATAACATAAAAGATTTTCCTGTCAATTCCCACACAATATTAAAATCAAGAAGTAATCCCAATATCTACTAATAATTATGAAACATTTGTCTGTTATTATATCTGTATTATTTTCAATACTTTGCATCGGATGCTCTAAGGAGGATTTTGATACTGGAAAAACAAATGATATTCAGAATGAGCATTCGCTCCGGCTTTTGGTCTATACACCGACTTCGGAAACTGTTTATAGTACGGAACTGCCAGGAAACATAGAGGCTTATCTGTTCAAAGAGGGAGTTCTGTCCGACGTTTACAAAAATCTGACAGTGGATAAGAACGGATACACTACAATCAGCTCGTTAGCCGAAGGAGAGCAAATCTATTTCTTTGTAAACACCGGTAATCTGCTGAATGGGATTACACAGGAAATAGGCCAATTGAAAGAGGCCGAACTGCTTGCCACTACAATATCCTCTTCCTCTCCTCAAGCAAATGGAGAGAAACCGGTGATGACTGGAAAGGCAGACTTAACCGGAAGCCAAGAAAGTACCACCCAAGTATTGCTTACACGGGCCATTGCCAGAATAGACTTAAACATAGTTGACGATGCCGACATACAAATCAATAGGATAAGTATGGATAACATACATTGTGAAGCATTCCTGCTTCCGCAAAACCCGGTCAGTTCGCCGTCCGGTGCAGCATTGGCAAAAATAGATACTACATTCAATACTCCATTGGAGCCGGGTGAATATGCCGGATTAGTCTACCTGTATGAACAAGTGGGGGACGGTATTCCTGTGGAGCTGCATGGCACCCTTGAAGGAGATCCTGTCACACTTTCACTGGCACTGCCTAACACAATCCATAGAAACCACATTTATAAAATAAAGTTATTTAGCGGAGACAGTGCTAATTTGCAGGCAAGCATATCCGTGGAAAATGAAAGTTGGGAAGTCGAAGAAACTATCACGGCAAAACCTTCTACCAATATTTTGGTTAATAGTGAACTTTCTACTTTGTCTGACGGGGCATATGTAAGTGCAACAAAAGATACGGTTTACCTCCCGAGCAAGGAGTCAACGTCGATACTTGTACTGGATAAGATACCGGAAGATGCAGAATTCACAATTGATGGGACAACAGCCTCCATTACTCCGTATACAGAAACTCGTGCCGACCTTCAAGGGAAAAAGTTCTTGGTACGCACTTCTTGGAAAAAACCGGGTACTGAGGCAGAATATGTGTACCTGAATATGCACAGCAAGAAGCACCCGGGGCACTACAGTGGCCGGCTGGTAATTGTCCAGTCCAATGCCACGACCTTCAAGGGAGAATTGTATAATCATCTTACAAACACTCCTCCCTATAACATTCATTTCAATAAATATGTCGACAGTGCTTTAGGCCAGATAGAGGTACCTAAGAACTGTGAGGTTATTGTCAGTGGTGGCAGTTGGCTAAGGGCGATACCCCAAGGAGACGGAGTTTATGAAATTCAGGCAGGCTACAAGCCTAACGATCCGGAGGCCAATGGTAGCACTCAGGAGGGTTTGCTCACTGTAAGCGGTCCGAATGGCATACATGAAACATACACCGTTACCCGGCTGAATCACGGCTTGCCTGTTGTCCTTATGGGTGACACTTACTGGTGTCGTTTCAACTTACAAGGAAATTCAAAGAGTTTCGATGACCAGATAACCGTCAGTGAATCTGAAACAATAGGTGATCTGTCTGCCTATTTTGCCTCTTGTTCTGACGAGGAATTTGTACGTTTAACCGGCAGTCAGTATAAAGGGCGTTATACGCAGGGAATGAATTTAAAGTATGACGCATCCGTCCCGCGTTTCTATTTCGATTCGTATGGGGCGCTCCAGAATCCGGCAATCATAGGAAATGGACCGGTAAACAGCCATTGTCCGGACGGATACCAGCTTCCTGCTTCGAAAGATTTTGAGCATTTGCTAAAATCGGGGGCTGTTAACTACACGCTTAATGGCGCACCGGTAAATTACACTACAGGTAGTGGAAGACCGGCCGTTATTTCAGCCCATAGCCGAGGAAATGTAGCGTGGGAAGGAGGCCTCCTTGCAACAGCCACTTACATTCAAATCGCTTTTGACGAAAACAATCTGGTCTTGGGAGCATTAGGCCATCAATTTGATTCTTCAAAATCAATTGTTTCAAAGGTATTGTGGGCAACCATAAGTGGAGGACACCAAAGCTGGACTCATACAGAAACTACAGCCAAGGCGGAAGACCATAATGCAAACAAATCCCGTACGGTTCGCTGCATTAAGACGCCACCGGCCTTTATAATAGAAGAATAATTCGGTGTTAATTCTTGGTGGCTTTTTCTTAGTATGATTGGGGAATTTGAGCAGAGTGACGCTGTGCTGCCTGGCGGTAGCAGCAGGTTATGCCTAGGAAGTGGTGAGAACGGATACACTGCCGAGTCGCGTGTGAAGCAGGTATGTATCCTGCTCAGCCATTTTCCACTATCAAGAGGATAGCATCCATCTATATTGCCTTACAGTGTGAATCCTTGTTAAGCAGTAGGGTATATAAATTATAATCCCCCTATAAATCTTATAATCGTTTATAGGGGGATTTGCTGTAAGATAATATGTAGTTACCCTCAAGAAATAGTTTGAGGAGTAAAGGTAGAACATATGGCAGTCCATGCAATAGTAAAGGAAAGTAGGGGTATTTAAAGAAAATAGATGAATAATTAGCTGTACCACAATCACTAAATTTAAGCCAATCAAATTATTGGCTCAAATTTAGTGCATAAACAAAATAAAAGTCGTAATTTTGCCAAATAATGTCAAGACGCTAAAGGGTAAAATAAATGTTTTCAGAACGTATAAAAGAACTTCGTATTCAAAATCAGATACCGCAGCGGCAAATTGCTGCAGCTTTAGATATCGATACAGCTACATATTGCAAAATAGAGAAAGGCGAAAGAAAAGCAAAAAAAGAACAAATTACTATTTTGTCAAAAATGCTTCATGTCAATGCCGAACATTTATTAACTTTATGGCTTGCAGACAAAGTGTCAGCTGTGGTATCTAATGACCAAAAAGTAGCATCTAAAGCATTGCTGTTAGTAGTTGAAACATTGAAACAAGATATATAATATGGCTAAAGTAAAATATGATATGATGGATTCAGATTTAGCTTCGGCTGTATTATCTGAAGCTAAATCAGTTTATGGTCTTAAAACCTATATCAGCCTATTTAGTAGTGCAGGGGTTGGCTGTTATGGATTCAAAGAAGAGGGGTTCTACTGTATTGCAACAGTAGAATTGTTAGAGCGACGATTAAAAATACAATCATATAATCACAAGTGTGCGTATAAGAGTGGTTATATTTGTGGTGATATGACCTTACAGGAAACCAAAGATAAAGTTTTTAATGAACTTACTCTTTGGAAAAGCGCACTTAATGTTACAGATCTTGATGTGCTTATTGCCACTCCACCGTGTCAAGGCATGTCTGTAGCCAACCATAAAAAGAAAGACGAGCTAAAACGTAACTCATTGGTTGTAGAGTCAATAAAAATGACACAACAAATCAAACCTAAATTTTTTATTTATGAGAATGTTCGTGCGTTTTTAAGTTCGGTTTGTACTGATATTGATGGTCAAGACAAGTCGATAAAAGAGGCCATAAACAGTAATTTATCAGGAATTTATAATATTTCGTATCAAGTTCTTAATTTTAAGGATTATGGCAATCCATCCAGTCGTACACGAACTCTTGTAGTCGGAGTTAGGAAAGATTTGAAAGAGATTACACCTTTTGATTTATATCCAAATAAACAACCTGAAAGAACATTGCGTCAGGTTATAGGACATCTTCCGTCTTTAACAAAAATGGGAGAAATATCACCTGATGATATATACCATAATTTCCGACGATACTCTTCGCATATGGAAGCATGGATTGCCGATATTAAGGAAGGGCAATCTGCTTTTGACAATACCGATATATCAAAAATTCCGCATACAGTTAAAGATGGTGTTGTTGTATATAATGCCCGGAAAAATGGAGATAAATATACTCGGCAATGTTGGGATAAGGTAGCTCCTTGTATTCACACGCGTAATGATATTATGGCGAGCCAGAATACAGTACATCCTACTGACAATCGTGTTTTCAGTATTAGGGAAATAATGCTTATGATGTCGGTTCCCTCGTCTTTTGCATGGTCTGATATATCATTTAAAGATTTGAATGCTTTATCCGAGAAACAAAAACGAGAGTTTTTGAAGAAAGAAGAAATAAATATTCGCCAAAACTTAGGAGAAGCTGTTCCAACTGTTATATTTCGACAAATTGCACATAAAATACGGAAAGTTTTATGTAAACCGATCTTGTCAGAACAGGACATTAAAGTACTGATCGAAAAAAAACAATTAACAAATCCGTCATATTTGCTGGACTATATTAAAACTTCCAATTATCATAGCTTTGCGGATTTATCAAAAATTGCAGAATTGGCAAATGCACAAAGAGAGGATAATGCAGCATATTACACAAGACAAGACATTTGTTTCTCTATTGTTAAGAATCTGCCCGAAGCAAAGGATTATACGGAATTAAATATCTTGGAACCGTCCATTGGCGTGGGCAATTTTTTGCCGACATTAATACAAAAGTATTCAAATATTCCTATTGTAAATATTGACGTGGTTGATATTGATTCTGTAAGCATTGAAATTCTGAAAGAATTGGTAGGCAAGATAAATATACCATCTAACGTACATATAAATTACATACATGCAGATTTTTTGTTGTATCAATTTAATAAGAAGTATGACATTGTTGTAGGTAATCCGCCATATAAAAAGCTGACAAAAGAAAAAGAATTGCTTTCTCTTTACAAATCAGAATCTTACAATAAGGATACTAATAATATATTTTCATTTTTCATAGAGAAAGCTATGAGAATAGGTAATATTGTATCATTGGTTGTGCCTAAAAGTCTTATAAATGCTCCCGAATTTAATACGACACGTTTATTAATGAAAGAAAAGAGATTGTCGCATATCATAGATTTCGGAGAAAAGGGATTTAAGGGGGTGAAAATTGAAACAATTTGCTTTATTCTTGATACTCGGAAAAAACCGAAAAATACAATTGTTGAATCTTATATTACGAATAGTGTAGATGAACACCAGCAAACATATTTGATGGATGATAAATTTCCCTATTGGTTGATTTATCGTAATGATGAATTTGATAAGGTCGCAAATAAGATGGATTTTAATGTCTTTAAGGCATATAGAGATAGGGTTATAACAAAATCCATAACGAAGAGCAATGGGAAAATTCGTGTTCTCAAATCACGTAATATTGGAGATAACGAGATAATCAATATCCCCGAATATGATAGTTATATTGATGACATAGAAGGTTTGGATGTTGCAAAGTATTTGAATCAGGCGAATTGTATCTTATTACCTAATCTTACATATAATCCACGTGCTTGTTTCTTGCCGAAAGGGTGCATAGCTGATGGTTCTGTAGCAATTCTCACGCTTGCAAATGCTGGTGATTCAATCACTAAAACAGATTTGGCATTTTACGCAACGGATAGTTTTACCAAATTTTATGCGATTGCGCGTAATTTAGGAACACGTTCACTTAATATTGACAATAATTCCGTTTTCTTTTTTGGAAAACTTAAATCTCAACGAGTATGAGAGAAGTTATAAATGAATATCTTAGCCAATTCGATTTGGATGTACGAAAATCTCATAATGCGAGGTATGTAGATCAAAAGTGTACTCCAGATATTGTATGCTTTATGGCTGATTGCGTAATGAATATGATTGCCACTAAGCCAGTGTTTGTTATTAATGATGTATGGGAAACCGAATACTTTATTCAAAATTCAAGAGTGATATTTAATAAACCTTGGGCTAATGATAAGAAAGCTTATAATGAATACAACAAAGTTCTTTCACAGCCATTAAAGCTTTTGGCATATGCGCATGTTCTGAATGTTGAAAAGATCAATAGTGCACTTACTTTTTCTGTTGCCAATGAAGATTTGTTGGATTACATTTCAAGAAAAGACCGTAACGCATATAACTTCCTATATTGTTATTTCATGAAAGTTATGTCAGATAGTGGATTCAGTAAATTCTTCGATGAGTATACGAAAGAAAGTGTTTCTAATCCTATTGCAGCTAGAGAGGTGTTGTATGACCGTTATTATAGGTTTATAAATGGTAATACTCCGACACATTCACGGTTAGATATAAGACGTATGTTTCATAAAGTAGTAAATGTGTTTGCTGTAGAACATCATCTTCGTGGTAGTAGTGGAAAATTGACATATTACTCTGATTTAATGTACAACAAAAAGAATTGGAGAGATATAGACAAAGATAAAACTGTAACACGGCAGGAGGCATTGAATCCAGAAATTAAAGAAAGGCAAGAAGCTATTAATACATATTATGTCCAAAAGGCAATAGCTCTGATTCGCAAAATTCATTCAGATAGCGAGGTTAAAGATAGTTGGGGAAATGGTGAAGCTACGCAAGTACATCATATATTTCCTAAAGCGCAATTTCCTCAGATTGCTCATTATGTCGAAAATCTGATATTATTGACTGCAACCCAACACAATACAAAGGCTCACCCAAATAATAAAACTCAACAGATAAACAAGGACTATCAATTGGTTTGTCTATTAGCAAAAGCCGATACTATTGAGAACTCATTGCAACTTGTTGGTGATAAGTATTATCGAAAAGAATCATTTGTATATGTTATCAATACAGGATTGGCAACTGATTTAAGTACAAACCTGACTTTTGTAGAGATAAAAAAGAAATTAGTTCAATTTTATAATGCAGCGTAAATATTATGTATAAACAAAGTTTTGGATCAATTGGACAAATGCAATTTGCTAATGAACAGGAATATTACAGATTGCTTGGTTATCTTGCTAAATCAAATGGAAGTACCGAGTTGGTATGGGAAAGGAATGAAGAGCAAGGAGCTTGGGAGAGTGAAGGTAGAATTAAGTTTTTATCTCCTAAACCTAATAATATAGGAATATTAAAACTAACAGCAGGAGTAGGTAAAATATTATATCGGGTGAATTGCAATGAGTTTGTAAAAAATATATATGAAAATCACAATTTTGTACAGGGTAAAGTGCAAAATATAGAACGGATTAGAGAAACAATTCCAATAGAATTTATGAATAATTTCAATGAGGGGCTTAATTTGTAAATAAAAACTATTTCCAGCAAACTGGGTATCTTTAATTCTATGTATTTTTCTCACCACCGGAGTCTCTGTTTCACAACCATTAATTCAGTGAAATAAAATACGTACTTTCCTTTCTAATTGTTTGTAAAGTAAATATTTACATGATTTTACGTGTAAATATTTACTTTTCATGCCTCTTCGTTATTTGATATTTTTGTGTATTCATCGTGCATTGGGGCAGTGAAACGCTTCCGGGCGGTGTGGTATAAATTTTAAACAATTAGAAAGAATAATGAAATCAATGAAAACACATCGTCTGTCAGGGGCGGACACATCGTCTGTTACACTCGTATACATCATCCGTAGGGGTGGAACGCATCATCGGTTCTGCCGCTCTGCGTCGCTGTTCCGTACCGCTACGCCGTAGATATACGATAGTATATCTTATCTTCTATTGAATTATATTGTGTACGCTGCGTGGCCGGAAGCATGGCTGCCGCACGTGCATAACCGGTTGACGTAAAGGCATGTGCCGTGACCGCCGGAGCGGTCGTTTTCCGGTTTCGACATTTATCAATATTTATCTGTAACTTTAGTATGAAAAACAATTTGCTTAGAATGGGCTATGTCATGGTTTCGCGTGCATTGCTACAAGAGATTTGCGAGAAAAAAGGTGCGGCATGCTGCGAGGAAGAAGCCTTCCTGCGGGTGCTGACAAACGTCAACTTCAAGCCTGCCGTAGTATTCTGCAACGGAGCCGGGGTGCAGTGTGCCCGTGGAGAGTCCGTCATCACTTTTATGGGCTGGGCGGACATATTCGGCTGGACAAGGGCGCGTACCCGGCGCTTTTTCGACCGGTGCTTCGCTGCAGGACTTATCGAGCGCGTGCCGGGCTGTTGCCCCAGCCACATCCATGTGCCCGGCTATGATGCCTGGACGGGACAGCCGGTATCCATTGGGAAGGTTATGAACGCTGCCGGTAGCTTTTCCGCTGCTGCCGCCCCCGTTGCCGCCAAGTCGAAATCCTCCGCCGCTTTCGAAGAGTCGTTGAGGGAGTTTCTTGCCTATTACGGCCGCACCACCCACCTGCCGGTGGAGAACGGCAGCTATGTCCGCGCCCTTTGGAAAAAACTCTCCACCCGCGAGCGCGAACTTGCCTACCGGAAAGTGGAAGATTATTATTTCAGCCTGAACAATACGCATTTCTGCTACCAGGCTGCCAAGTATCTGGAATATAGAATCTTTGAAAACGAATTTGTCAATTAATCGCCCTTTTACCTTTATGGCAGAAATCTTCAATCCTCATGATGCCGACCTGGAGTCGGTAATCTTAGGCGCTTGTCTCGCCGAAAGTACCGCTATGGTGCTTGTAAGTGGGAAGCTGTGCCCCGAAATGTTTTACGAAGCGAAGTATGGCGAAATCTTTGCCGCCCTGCTTGCCATGCACCGCGCGGGCAAGGCGATAGACATCATTACGGTGCGTGCCGAGCTTGCCGCCCGTGGCAAACTGGAGTTCGTGGGCGGCGCCTTCGAACTGGCGCGTCTGTTGGGCAGGGTGGCATCGTCCGCCCACCTGGAGTATCATGCGCTTATCTTGCGCGGCATGTATATCCGGCGCGAGATGATTAGCGGCCTGCATCGTCTGCTTGCCGTAGCCGCCGATGAGTCGGTGGATTTGGGCGATGCCCTGGCCGGACTGCATCAGCTTATCGACCACCTGGAAGGTAAAACCGACTTTGCCGGCTGCCTGCGCGACATGGACCGCCTGATGCTGGATACCCTTAGGCAAATGGACGGCAGGGTGGCGAACAACCGCGACGGCATCACCGGCATCCCCACCGGCCTGCGCGACCTCGACAGGCTCACTGCCGGCTGGCAGCGGGGCGATCTGCACATCATAGCCGCCCGTCCTTCGGTGGGCAAGACCGCCTTTGCCCTGCATCTGGCACTGGTGGCGGGACGTGCCGGGAAGCAGGTGTTGGTGAACAGCCTCGAAATGCAGGGCGAAAGGCTGGGCGACCGCTGGCTCTGCGCACAGGCTGCCTCGCTGGATGCCGGACACCTCAAAAGCGGGCAACTCAGCGCCGACGAGCAGCAACAGGCTCTGGAAGCCGCCCGGCAACTGTCGTGCCTGCCTGTGTATGTGGACGACAACCCGAAGGCGAGCATGGATCATATCCGCTCGTCGGCTCTGCTGCAAAAGAGCAAGGGGCATTGCGACCTGCTGATTATCGACTATCTGCAACTCTGCGATATGAAGTCGGAACAGAAGAACCGCAACCGTGAACAGGAAGTGGCGGAAGCGAGCCGCAAGGCAAAGCTGATAGCCAAGGAGCTGGATATTCCCGTTATCCTGCTCTGCCAGTTGAACCGTGAGTGCGAGATGCGTGCCGACAAGCGGCCTGCACTGAGCGACCTCAGAGAGAGCGGCGCCATCGAGCAGGATGCCGATGTGGTGATGTTGCTCTATCGTCCCGCACTGTACGGACTGACGTCCGAGCGCAAGAGCAAATTCCCTTCCGAAGGGTTGGGCATGGTGATTCTTGCCAAGCACCGCAACGGCGAGACGGGAGATGTATATTTCGGGCATAACCCCACGCTGACGAAGATTGGCGAGTACGAACCCACACTGGAGTGGATGGCGAGAAACGCACGCTCTTCCTGTTAGAAAAAAACTTCGCTTTTACCGGAAAATAAATGGCAAAATACTTGACTTTGCCTCTCTGATTTCGTATCTTTGTGATGTGCTCGAGAAGGGAAGTAATTATTGGATAAGGCGCCTTAAATCTTTTGTTTGTTGTGTGGCCCGGGCTTTTTCTTTTAAGAATTTTATTTACTGTTTTTTTAATCTAAACCTAAACTTTATTTTTATGGATGTACTTGTAGAACGCTTTCAGCGTCGTAGAATCGTGAGCGATAAAAGCTCTCCCATGTTGTATTATCTCCGTCAGAAACCCAAAACGTGCGGAACGGTGGATATCGATGTCCTCGCCGCCAGTATTCAGAAGAACTGCGCCATGACAAAAGGCGATGTGAAGCACGTGATAGAGGCTCTTGTGGAAGAGATTCAGGCGAACCTTGCCAACGGCGACAAGGTGAAGCTGAACCAGCTCGGCACGCTTCACATGACGTTCCGCTGTCCGGGTGTGGAGAAGTCGGAAGACTGCACGGTGAGGAATATCTCCAAAGTGAATATCCGCTTTGTGCCCGACAAGGAGCTGAAGCTTGTGAACGGCAGTACGGCTGCCACCCGCAGCCCGGCAAACGTGGCTTTCTCGCTGGACAAGCCTGCGGACGGCAGTTCTTCCGGTGGTAGCGGCGGCAATAGCGGCGAAGAGGAGAATCCGCTCGGATAGTCGGTTTCCTGCTGATTTTCGGATTTTTTTTTCATCCCGTTTTCCTTTTTTATGCGGAACAGCATTCGGGCACGCCCTTATCATAGTTTTTAACCTAACCCTTAATTTAAATCTTATGGCAACAAAATCAAACTGGTGGGACAAGCTCCTTAAAATCGTAATCGCCGTAGCTTCGGCTGTTTTAGGCGCTTTAGGCATGAACGCAATGCCCGCCTGATTGTACTTCATACGTAAATTACGTACTTAATTCTTAAGTTACTTAACTTTATACTTAATAAAAGTGAGATTTATCAACCTCATCGTCATTCACTGTTCCGCTACCCGCTGTGACCGTAGCTACACCGAACATGACTTGACAACAGACCACCTGCGCCGGGGCTTCTCCGACGCAGGTTATCACTATTACATCCGCAGGAACGGCGATATAAAGACGCTCCGTCCCATGACACAGCCCGGTGCGCATGTCCGCGGCCACAACGCCCACAGTTTGGGCATCTGCTACGAAGGCGGACTCGATGCGCACGGACATCCAGCCGATACCCGCACCGATTTTCAGAAACACTCCCTGCGGGTGCTCGTAATGCTGTTGCTGCGCGATTATCCCGGCAGCCGCCTCTGCGGTCACCGCGACCTCAGTCCCGACCTGAACGGCAACGGCGAGATAGAACCCGAAGAGTGGATAAAGGAGTGTCCCTGCTTCGATGCGGCTGCGATTGTGCGGGAAGCAGCGCCGCCTAATCCGGGGTGTGCGGGGTGAGGGGAGATGTTTTTTCAGTCTTTCCAGTTTCTTTCCAGATTTGCCCCATACTTTTGTGGCATGAGAAGAGGTTGTATCAATGAAGCCTCTTATGATAAAGAGAAAAACAGTGTCTTGAATTTGTAAATGAAAAAAAGAATGATTATGAAAAAACATTTGTTTGCCATGGTTTGTATGGCTGTGAGTTTGTGGAGTTGCAGTAACGACGATGCACCTGGTGTCGGTGGTCCGGAAAACGGTAAGGTGAGTGCCGAGGCGCAGGCTGCTTTGTTTCAGCTCTATCCGAATGCTACCGATGTGAACTGGTCGGTGAAAGGCGAGTATGTGGTGGCGGATTTCAATATGGCGGCTACCCGTGCGGCAGCAGGCGAATATGCGGCCTGGTTCGACAATGCCGGCCGGTGGTACATGACGACGGACAGTGAAATCCTCTTCGACCAGTTACCCGCAGAAGTGAAAACCGCTTTCGGCGAGAGCGAGTACTCCGCATGGACCGTCGACGAGGTGGAACGGATTCAGCGCAATGGCTTGGAAGATGTCTATGTGATTGAAGTGAAGAATACGGTAGACGGCGTGGCAACGGAAATCGACCTTTATTATTCGAAGGACGGCGTACTGGTGAAAAAGCTGGTCGACATGGACGAAGATTATGATTACAGCGATTACATCCCCGTAGCTCCGGCCGCAGGTGTGGACGCGTTCCTGAAAGCGAATTTCCCCAATGCCCGCATTTTGGACATCGACCGTGAAGATAACATGACGGAAGTGGAAATTCTGGATGGAAAGGTAGTGCGCGAACTGCTGTTTGACGGGACGGGCAACTGGCTGTTTACCAAGACCGAAATGAGCTATGCCGCATTGCCCGCTGTGGTGAAACAGGCGTTGGACGCTTCTGAATATGCCGGTTACCGGGTGGACGATGTAGACCATTATGTAACTTCGGCAGAGGAATATTACCGCCTCGAACTGGAGTCTGTCATGGGTGACGTGAAAGTAAAGATTACCGCCACCGGCGAATTGTCGCCGATGGAGCAGAACCCTGCCGGACCCGGAAATAACGCCGGCGGCATACTGACCGACAAAATCAAGGAGTTCATCACTCAGAAATATGCGGGAGCGCGTATCATCGAATCCGATATGGAGAAAGGCATGACGGAAGTGGAAATTTTTCACGAAGGACGTGAGAAAGATGTGTACTTCAACGGTGCGCAGGATTGGGTGAGAACCGAATGGGGCGTGCGGGTGAATGAACTTCCCGCGGCTGTGCTCGATGTTATCAGAAAAACGTATGCGGATTATAGGATAGATGATGCGGATTATGTGGAAACACGTACCGAATCGTATTATCTGGTGGAATTGGAACGGGGAGAAAACGAAGTCGATCTGCGTATTCTTCCAAACGGAACGATTCTTTAACGGAGTGATTCTTTAAACGAAAATGGCTTTGACAGCCTCTGATATGTGCGCGCGTACGGGCGCGCATATATTATATTGTGTACCTCTTTTCATCCCTTTCTCCTTTCTGCTGGCATTCAAAAAAAACATGTTCTTCAACATGTTTATCAATCAGCGTGTTACGAAAAAGTTTTCATATTCCGTGTAAAAAATCTCCTTATATATTTGGCTTGTATGTTATAAAGTCCTACTTTTGCACCCGCTTTCGAGAACGGGAGCAGCGATGTTTTGACATTCTGACAGGAACGGCGTAGGAACTCTTACCTATTTCTTCTGCTTGGGGCTTGTTTCTTTCTGAAATCCCTCCTTTGAAAAAGCAGAATGAAAAAAAACTTCCGAAAACATTTGGAAGATATGAAATAAAATTCTTATCTTTGCACCCGCTTTCAAAAAGTAAGCAGCGTTGGTTGACACTTTTTCTTGAATCCGGGTCGGTAAAACAATCTTTCTTTTGTTCTCCCTTTCGCAAGAGAGATGACGGGAAAAAGGAAAGATGAAAAAAAACTTCCGAAAATATTTGGAAGATATACTTAAAAGTTTTTACCTTTGCATCCGCTTTCCTGAAAAGAAAGCCGACATAAAAGAAGCGATCTTTGAAGAGATTTACATAAACAATACAAGTAGTACAAGAGCAAGACTTGTTCCTGAAAAAGAAACGGTCTTGGGTAAAATAAAAAGAACCGTCATTACTTATTAAATAGGTAATAGATACTTTTTAAATTCGAGCGTCCTGAACAGAGCAACAACCATTCCTATATGGAATGATTAACAATACTTTTACAATGAAGAGTTTGATCCTGGCTCAGGATGAACGCTAGCTACAGGCTTAACACATGCAAGTCGAGGGGCAGCATCATCAAAGCTTGCTTTGATGGATGGCGACCGGCGCACGGGTGAGTAACACGTATCCAACCTGCCGACAACACTGGGATAGCCTTTCGAAAGAAAGATTAATACCGGATGGCATAGTTTTCCCGCATGGGATAATTATTAAAGAATTTCGGTTGTCGATGGGGATGCGTTCCATTAGGCAGTTGGCGGGGTAACGGCCCACCAAACCAACGATGGATAGGGGTTCTGAGAGGAAGGTCCCCCACATTGGAACTGAGACACGGTCCAAACTCCTACGGGAGGCAGCAGTGAGGAATATTGGTCAATGGACGAGAGTCTGAACCAGCCAAGTAGCGTGAAGGATGACTGCCCTATGGGTTGTAAACTTCTTTTATACGGGAATAAAGTGAGCCACGTGTGGCTTTTTGTATGTACCGTATGAATAAGGATCGGCTAACTCCGTGCCAGCAGCCGCGGTAATACGGAGGATCCGAGCGTTATCCGGATTTATTGGGTTTAAAGGGAGCGTAGGCGGGTTGTTAAGTCAGTTGTGAAAGTTTGCGGCTCAACCGTAAAATTGCAGTTGATACTGGCGACCTTGAGTGCAACAGAGGTAGGCGGAATTCGTGGTGTAGCGGTGAAATGCTTAGATATCACGAAGAACTCCGATTGCGAAGGCAGCTTACTGGATTGTAACTGACGCTGATGCTCGAAAGTGTGGGTATCAAACAGGATTAGATACCCTGGTAGTCCACACAGTAAACGATGAATACTCGCTGTTGGCGATATACAGTCAGCGGCCAAGCGAAAGCATTAAGTATTCCACCTGGGGAGTACGCCGGCAACGGTGAAACTCAAAGGAATTGACGGGGGCCCGCACAAGCGGAGGAACATGTGGTTTAATTCGATGATACGCGAGGAACCTTACCCGGGCTTAAATTGCAACTGACTGAATCGGAAACGGTTCTTTCTTCGGACAGTTGTGAAGGTGCTGCATGGTTGTCGTCAGCTCGTGCCGTGAGGTGTCGGCTTAAGTGCCATAACGAGCGCAACCCTTACGGGTAGTTACCATCAGGTTATGCTGGGGACTCTACCCGGACTGCCGTCGTAAGATGTGAGGAAGGTGGGGATGACGTCAAATCAGCACGGCCCTTACGTCCGGGGCTACACACGTGTTACAATGGGGGGTACAGAAGGCAGCTACACGGCGACGTGGTGCTAATCCCGAAAGCCTCTCTCAGTTCGGATTGGAGTCTGCAACCCGACTCCATGAAGCTGGATTCGCTAGTAATCGCGCATCAGCCACGGCGCGGTGAATACGTTCCCGGGCCTTGTACACACCGCCCGTCAAGCCATGAAAGCCGGGGGTACCTGAAGTACGTAACCGCGAGGAGCGTCCTAGGGTAAAACTGGTGATTGGGGCTAAGTCGTAACAAGGTAGCCGTACCGGAAGGTGCGGCTGGAACACCTCCTTTCTGGAGCGACGCTCAGAAAAAAGACGAAAAGTAGGTTCTAAAGAGATTACCTCCATAAGAACCTCTTGTACTGCGAAGATTGTTTATTAATAATATAAAGAGAAAGTAGAAGCCGAGCCTTCGGGCTAGGGTTTGACTGACAGTCCTATAGCTCAGTTGGTTAGAGCGCTACACTGATAATGTAGAGGTCGGCAGTTCAACTCTGCCTGGGACTACGACATAGTCTTGGTGAGAGACACAGACGATTTTAATTACTAATTCTAATTACTAATTACCAATCACTGACCGTCTATTACTAACCACTATCTCGGGGGATTAGCTCAGCTGGCTAGAGCACCTGCTTTGCACGCAGGGGGTCAACGGTTCGAATCCGTTATTCTCCACTCTTGAGATTCCGTTAAATCGGAATATTCTCAAACGATCTTTGACATGATGTAACAGAAAAAAGTAAAGTTAAAGCTGAAAGTATATATCGACCATACGTTGTCGGTAAGACTAAAAGTAAGCAAGGGCGCATGGCGGATGCCTTGGCTCTCGGAGGCGATGAAGGACGTGATAAGCTGCGATAAGCTTCGGGTAGGTGCAAATAACCTTTGATCCGGAGATTTCCGAATGGGACAACCCGATTGGTTGAAGACCAATCATCCAACCAAGTTGGAGGCTAACGCAGGGAACTGAAACATCTTAGTACCTGCAGGAAAAGAAAATAAATAATGATTCCCCTAGTAGTGGCGAGCGAACGGGGACCAGCCCAAACCACCTATGTTACGGCATATGTGGGGTTGTAGGACCACGTTGTGGCAAGAAAACTGGTGAGTAGAATGTTCTGGAAAGTTCAACCATAGAGCATGATAGTTGCGTATACGAAGCCAGTCGAAGCCTAGTGGTATCCTGAGTAGCGCGGAGCACGAGGAATTCTGCGTGAATCAGCCGGGACCATCCGGTAAGGCTAAATACTCCCGAGAGACCGATAGTGAACCAGTACTGTGAAGGAAAGGTGAAAAGCACTTCGAACAGAAGAGTGAAATAGTTCCTGAAACCATGCGCCTACAAGCGGTCGGAGCTCTTACGAGTGACGGCGTGCCTTTTGCATAATGAACCTACGAGTTACTTTTTCCGGCAAGGTTAAGGGTCTTGAGACCTGCAGCCGAAGCGAAAGCGAGTCTTAACAGGGCGTTCAGTCGGAAGGAGTAGACGCGAAACCAAGTGATCTACCCTTGGGCAGGTTGAAGGATGGGTAACACCATCTGGAGGACCGAACCAATAAGCGTTGAAAAGCTTCTGGATGACCTGAGGGTGGGGGTGAAAGGCTAATCAAACTTGGAGATAGCTCGTACTCCCCGAAATGCATTTAGGTGCAGCCTTGACTTATACTGGCATGAGGTAGAGCGACTGATAAGATGCGAGGGCTTCACCGCCTATCAAGTCTTGACAAACTCCGAATGCGTGTCAGTTCTATGTCAGGAGTGAGGGCATGGGTGCTAAGGTCCATGTCCTAAAGGAGAACAATCCGGACCAACAGCTAAGGTCCCTAAATGAATACTAAGTTGAACTAACGAAGTCAGATTGCTAAGACAGCTAGGATGTTGGCTTGGAAGCAGCCATTCATTTAAAGAGTGCGTAACAGCTCACTAGTCGAGGAGTTTGGCGTGGATAATAATCGGGCATTAAGTATTCTACCGAAGCTTTGGGATGTGTAAACATCGGTAGGGGAGCATTCCACTCAGCGTTGAAGGCGAGGCGTGAGCCTTTCTGGAGCGTGTGGAAAAGCAAATGTAGGTATAAGTAACGATAAAGGGGGTGAGAAACCCCCTCGCCGAAAGACTAAGGTTTCCTGATCAACGCTAATCGGATCAGGGTTAGTCGGGTCCTAAGGCTCAGCCGAACGGCGAGGCCGATGGCAGAACCGGTTAATATTCCGGTACTACCTCAAGGAGTGACGTGGAGACGGAGCAGTGACAGTGCCGCGGACTGACGGAATAGTCCGTTAAAGGGTGTAGATGTTGATTCCTGCAGGCAAATCCGCAGGAAGAGTCGAACCTGATAGTATGGAGCGTCCTTCGGGACAATCCAATAGTGCATGTAAGCATACTCCCGAGAAAATCCGCTAAACTTAATCCTTGTGGTACCCGTACCGCAAACGGACACACGTAGTCGGGTTGAATATACTAAGGCGCTTGAGTGATTCACGGTTAAGGAACTAGGCAAACTGACCCTGTAACTTCGGGATAAAGGGTCCTCAGGGTGACTTGAGGCGCAGAGAATCGGTCCAGGCAACTGTTTAACAAAAACACAGGGCTGTGCAAAATAGAAATATGAAGTATACAGCCTGACACCTGCCCGGTGCTGGAAGGTTAAGAGGAGATGTCATCGCAAGAGAAGCATTGAATTGAAGCCCCAGTAAACGGCGGCCGTAACTATAACGGTCCTAAGGTAGCGAAATTCCTTGTCGGGTAAGTTCCGACCTGCACGAATGGTGTAATGATCTGGACGCTGTCTCAACCGTGAGCTCAGTGAAATTGTAGTATCGGTGAAGATGCCGATTACCCGCGATGGGACGAAAAGACCCCGTGAACCTTTACTATAGCTTAACATTGAATTTGGGTAATTGATGTGTAGGATAGGCCGGAGGCTTCGAAGCAGGTACGCCAGTATTTGTGGAGCCGCTGTTGAAATACGGCCCTTTGATTATTTGAGTTCTAACCCGCGGTTGCGGGGACACTGTTTGGTGGGTAGTTTGACTGGGGTGGTCGCCTCCAAAAGCGTAACGGAGGCTTCTAAAGGTGCCCTCACGACGATTGGTAACCGTCGGCAGAGTGTAATGGCATAAGGGCGCTTGACTGGGAGACTAACAAGTCGATCAGGTAGGAAACTAGAGCATAGTGATCCGGTGTTTCTGTATGGAAAGGACATCGCTCAAAGGATAAAAGGTACTCCGGGGATAACAGGCTGATCCCTCCCAAGAGCTCATATCGACGGAGGGGTTTGGCACCTCGATGTCGGCTCGTCACATCCTGGGGCTGGAGAAGGTCCCAAGGGTTGGGCTGTTCGCCCATTAAAGTGGCACGCGAGCTGGGTTCAGAACGTCGTGAGACAGTTCGGTCTCTATCTATCGTGGGCGTATGAAATTTGCGTGGCTCTGACACTAGTACGAGAGGACCGTGTTGGACTGACCTCTGGTTTACCGGTTGTGCCGCCAGGTGCATTGCCGGGTATCTAAGTCGGGATTGGATAAGTGCTGAAAGCATCTAAGTACGAAGCCAGCCACAAGATTAGATTTCTTAGGGTCGTCACAGACGATGACGTTGATAGGATGCAGGTGTACAGGCAGCGATGTCATAGCCGAGCATTACTAATTGCCCGTTCACTTTTGGTTTTTCCGTGTATGGGTGGTATATACGTTCAGTTTACCGGTTTCATTACCGGTTGTTCTTTACTTTTTACATCATGTCTGCCTTATTCAGGTGACTATAGCACTGAGGTTCCACCTCTTCCCATTCCGAACAGAGAAGTTAAGCTCAGTCACGCCGATGGTACTGCGTAACAGTGGGAGAGTAGGTAGTCGCCGTTTTTTAGAGAGAGAAGCCCCTGTATCGGAAGATGCAGGGGCTTTCTTGTTTTTGGGCTATTTTGTCTGCCTTGCCTTATACTTGCCTTGTTTTGCTTGCTTTTCTTTTCTTTTCTTTTCTTTGTTTTGCTTGCTTTCTTGGGGTCAGCAGATTTTTAGTGGGGATTATTTTTATGAATGCTATGTCTCCTAAATCCCCCTTAGTACAGAGAATTTACTGTACAGCCAGAACAACACCCCGAACTACATCCCCCTCTCTTTACGTTCTTTTGTTCTTCTGTCTAAAAAATAATATAAAAATAATGTCACAAAAAATGATAGTGTCACCAGACAAACAATCAATTTACCGATAAGTTTATTCTTACTTCTCTTCTTCCTCGTTTTGGAAAACCGGGTTGTTTTTCGTATATTTGTCAGCGAACTGATTTTTTAATTAATATTTAAAGCAAATTGAAGTATGAAAACTAAAGTTTTATTCGCTGCTGTGGCAGTAGCATTTTCTTTCGCTGTAACATCATGTGGTAACAAAAAAGCTGCTGATGCCAATGCTGCCGGAGCAGACTCTTGTTGCGCTGCACAAACAGAACAGGTATGTGACTCTGCAAAGGCTTGCTGCCAGGCTGATTCTGCCGTTTGTCCGAAAGCCGATTGCGCGAAAGCTGATTGTCCGAAGGCCGCTTGCGATAGCGCCAAGTGTGACAAACCTTGTGAAAAGAAGTAATTCAGGACTTGTATCGAACTGAAACATAAAGGAAAGGCGTGCCTGTTTGGTACGCCTTTCTTGTGATATATTGGTGCGATAAATGAATATAATCTTATAAAATGATATTATTTCAGATGAAAAAGTTACTGATTTATTTGCATGCTACAAAATAATCTATACCTTTGCATCATTAAACAAAAAAACAAGATGATTCAGAACTTTACATATATTCTACTGTGTGGTATTATTATTCTACTGGCAAAGTTTAGTGGAAGTGAGTGCTGTGCATAAATATATGTAAGATATAACAATATACGAAAGCCTTTCTCACTTCCCTGTGTGAAAGGCTTTTTTTATGGAATATGAATTTATAAATACAATGAAGCGATGAGTGATAAATTATTTATTTTCGACACAACGCTCCGCGATGGCGAGCAGGTTCCGGGATGCCAGTTGAATACAGTGGAAAAAATTCAGGTGGCAAGGCAACTGGAAGCGCTGGGCGTGGATGTGATTGAGGCGGGATTCCCCATTTCGAGTCCGGGTGACTTTAACTCGGTGATTGAGATTTCCAAAGCTGTGACGTGGCCTACGATTTGCGCCTTGACACGTGCCGTACAGAAAGATATTGACGTGGCGGCGGAAGCTCTGCAATTTGCCAAGCATAAACGTATTCATACCGGTATCGGTACTTCCGACTCGCACATCAGATATAAATTCAATTCCAACCGCGAGGAGATTATCGAACGTGCCGTAGCGGCAGTGAAGTATGCCCGTCGCTATGTAGAGGATGTCGAATTCTATGCCGAAGATGCCGGACGCACGGATAACGAATACCTGGCGCGTGTGGTGGAAGCCGTTATCAAAGCGGGCGCTACGGTGGTGAATATTCCCGATACCACCGGTTACTGCCTTCCCGGTGAGTATGGTGCGAAGATAAAATATCTGATGGAGCATGTGGACGGCATTCATAACGCTGTCATCTCCACGCATTGCCACAACGACCTGGGTATGGCTACTGCCAATACAATGGCAGGTGTGCTGAACGGCGCCCGCCAGGTGGAAGTTACTATCAACGGTATCGGCGAACGTGCCGGAAATACTTCGCTTGAAGAGGTGGCTATGATTATCAGATGTCATAAGGATATCAATATTGAAACCAATATCAACACGCAGAAGATTTACCCTACCAGCCGTATGGTATCCAGCCTGATGAATATGCCGGTGCAGCCTAACAAGGCAATCGTAGGCCGTAATGCCTTTGCGCACTCGTCGGGCATTCATCAGGACGGCGTATTGAAGAATGTGCAGACTTATGAGATTATCGACCCGCACGATGTGGGCATCGATGACAACTCTATCGTACTGACCGCCCGTAGCGGACGCGCTGCCTTGAAGAACCGCCTGCAGGTGTTGGGCGTGTCTCTGGATCAGCAGAAACTGGATAAGATTTACGAAGATTTCCTGAAACTTGCCGATAAGAAGAAAGATATTAACGACGATGATATTCTGGTATTGGCAGGTGCGGACCGCTCGCAGAATCATCGTATCAAACTGGAATACTTGCAGGTGACGAGCGGCGTAGGTGTCCGTTCGGTAGCCAGTATCGGGTTGAACATTTCGGGTGAGAAGTTCGAAGCCGCCGCCAGCGGAAACGGTCCGGTAGATGCCGCAATCAAAGCCCTGAAGAAGATAATAGACCGCCACATGACGTTGAAGGAGTTTACCATTCAGGCCATCAGCAAGGGGAGTGATGATATGGGTAAGGTGCACATGCAGGTGGAATATGATAACCGTATCTACTATGGTTTCGGCGCCAATACGGATATTATAGCTGCGTCGGTGGAAGCGTATATAGACTGTATTAATAAATTTTAGCGGTTAGTGATTAGCGGTTAGTGATTAACGATTAGTGATTAACGATTAGTGATTGATAATTTGTAATTAATACTTATTCTGATGAATACATTATTTGATAAAATTTGGGATGCCCACGTTGTACAGAAGGTGGAAGACGGCCCTACACAACTTTACATAGACAGGCTTTATTGCCATGAAGTGACCAGCCCGCAGGCTTTTGCCGGATTGCGTGCCAGGGGAATCAAGTGTTTCCGTCCGGAAAAGATATTCTGTATGCCCGACCATAATACGCCGACGCACGACCAGGATAAACCTATCGAAGACCCCGTGTCAAAGACGCAGGTGGATACGCTTGCCAAGAATGCGGAAGATTTCGGACTGGAGCATTTCGGCATGATGGACAAGAAGAACGGCATTATCCATGTGGTGGGTCCGGAACGCGGGCTGACCTTGCCGGGCATGACGATTGTATGCGGTGACTCGCATACGTCCACTCACGGCGCAATGGGAGCGGTGGCTTTCGGCATCGGTACGAGCGAAGTGGAGATGGTGATGGCTTCGCAGTGTATTCTGCAAACCCGCCCCAAGACGATGCGCATTACCGTAGACGGCAAATTGGGTAAAGGGGTGACCGCCAAAGATGTGGCGCTCTATATGATGTCCAAGATGACTACCAGCGGCGCTACGGGCTACTTTGTGGAGTATGCCGGAGAGGCGGTGCGCAGCCTGTCCATGGAAGGACGCCTTACGCTGTGCAACCTCAGCATAGAAATGGGTGCGCGCGGCGGTATGGTTGCTCCGGACGAAACGACTTTCGAGTACATCAAGGGACGCGAATATGCTCCGAAAGGCGAAGCGTGGGACAAGGCGCTGGCATACTGGAAAACGTTGAAAAGCGATGAGGATGCCGTGTTCGATAAGGAAGTACGCTTCGACGCCGCCGACATCGAGCCGATGATTACCTATGGAACCAATCCGGGTATGGGCATGGGCATCACGCAGCACATCCCCGCTACCGAGGGCATGGGCGAGGCCGCCAAGGCATCTTTTATGAAGTCGATGGAGTATATGGGCTTCCGGCCGGGTGAACCGTTGTTGGGCAAGAAGATTGATTACGTGTTCCTGGGTGCTTGCACCAACGGCCGTATCGAGGATTTCCGTGCATTTGCCTCTATCGTGAAAGGCCGTAAGAAAGCGGCGGATGTAGTGGCATGGCTAGTTCCCGGTTCGTGGATGGTAGATGCGCAGATACGCGAGGAAGGCTTGGACAAAGTGCTGGAAGAGGCGGGATTCGCTATCCGCCAGCCGGGATGTTCGGCTTGTCTGGCGATGAATGATGACAAAGTGCCTGCCGGGAAATATGCGGTATCCACCAGTAACCGTAACTTTGAGGGACGTCAGGGACCGGGTGCACGCACATTGCTTGCCAGTCCGCTGGTGGCTGCGGCAGCGGCGGTGACGGGGGTGATTACAGACCCGAGGGAGTTTATCTAAATCAAGGTTCACTACAGAGGGAGAAACTGAGGGCCTATGTCCTCTGCAGTGAAGAAAGAACAATCAAATAACAGCAACAATGAAACAGAAATTCAATATCATCAACAGCACTTGTGTACCTCTTCCGTTGGAGAATGTGGATACCGACCAGATAATCCCTGCACGTTTCCTGAAAGCCACCACGAAAGAAGACTTTGGCGAGAACTTGTTTCGCGACTGGCGGTATGACAAGCAAGGCAACAAAATAGAATCTTTCGTACTGAACGACCCTACCTACGGCGGACAAATCCTTGTGGCCGGCAAGAACTTCGGTTCGGGAAGCAGCCGCGAGCATGCGGCATGGGCCATTGCCGACTATGGTTTCCGCGTGGTGGTGAGCAGCTTCTTTGCGGATATCCATAAGAACAACGAACTGAATAATTTCGTGCTTCCCGTGGTGGTGAGCGAACCGTTCCTGAAAGAACTTTTCGACTCGGTTTTCGCCAATCCCAAAACGGAAGTGGAAGTGAACCTGCCCGAACAGACCATTACCAACAAGGCCACGGGCAAGAGCGAGCATTTTGAAATCAATGCCTACAAGAAACACTGCCTGATGAACGGATTGGACGATATAGATTTCCTTGTAGAGAATAAAGACAAAATAGAATCCTGGGAGAAGAAACATGAAGCATAATCATCCGAAGATAGAAATCATGGACACCACGCTCCGCGACGGCGAACAGACCAGCGGGGTGTCTTTCGTGCCCCATGAGAAGCTGATGATAGCCCGTTTGCTGCTTGAAGACTTGAAGGCGGACCGGGTGGAAGTGGCTTCCGCGCGGGTGTCTGAAGGGGAGTTCGATGCGGTGAAAATGATATGCGACTGGGCCGCCCGCCGCAATATGCTGCCGAGGGTGGAAGTGCTCGGTTTCGTAGACGGGCATACGTCGGTGGACTGGATACACGCTACCGGCTGCCGCGTCATTAACCTGCTGTGCAAAGGCTCGCTGAAGCATTGCTCCTGCCAGTTGAAGAAGTTGCCCGAAGAACATATCGAGGACATTCTGGCAGTGGTGGACTACGCAAACGTGCAGGACATGGAGGTGAACGTCTACCTGGAAGACTGGAGCAACGGCATGAAAGATTCGCCCGAATATGTGTTTCAATTGATGGACGCATTGATCCGGACCAACATAAAGCGGTATATGCTGCCCGATACGTTGGGGGTGCTGAACCCGTTGCAGGTCATTGAATTCATGCGGAAAATGGTGAAACGCTATCCGCACGCGCATTTCGACTTCCATGCGCACAATGATTACGACCTTGCGGTGAGCAATGTGCTGGCAGCCGTGTTGAGCGGTTGCAAGGGGTTGCACACCACCATTAACGGTCTGGGCGAGCGTGCCGGGAATGCGCCTCTTGCCAGCGTGCAGGCCATCCTGAAAGACCATTTCAGCGCTGTTACCAATATCGACGAGAGCCGCCTCAATGATGTGAGCCGTGTGGTGGAGTCTTATTCGGGCATCGTAATTCCCGCCAACAAACCGATTGTGGGTGAGAATGTGTTTACGCAGGTGGCGGGCGTGCATGCTGACGGAGATAATAAAAGCAACCTGTACTGCAACGACCTCTTGCCCGAACGTTTCGGTCGTAAGCGGGAGTATGCGCTGGGCAAGAACAGCGGCAAGGCGAATATCCGCAAGAACCTGGAAGACCTGGGGCTGGAGCTGGACGAGGATGCCATGCGCAAGGTTACCGAACGTATCATCGAGCTGGGCGATAAAAAGGAACTGGTGACGCAGGAAGATTTGCCGTACATCGTTTCCGATGTTTTGAAACATGGCATGATGGACGAGCGGGTGAATCTGAAAAGCTACATCGTGAACCTTGCCTACGGACTGAAACCGATGGCTACGTTGAAAATAGAAATCAACGGCAAGGAGTATGAGGAGAGTTCCAGCGGCGACGGTCAGTACGATGCCTTTGTGCGTGCGTTGCGCAAGATATACAAGGTGACTCTGGGGCGCAAGTTCCCGATGCTGACGAACTATGCGGTGACCATCCCGCCCGGCGGACGTACCGATGCCTTTGTGCAGACGGTTATCACCTGGAGTTTTGAAGACAAGGTGTTCCGTACCCGCGGGCTGGATGCCGACCAGACGGAAGCGGCCATTAAGGCTACGGTAAAGATGTTGAATATAATAGAAGCTGAATACGATAAATAAGATGCCCAACCATGATTGATAAGAGAATAAAGGATTATTTCGAAAGAAAACCCAATGTAAGCTATCTGTTTTTTGCTTGCATGATATTTTTGTTTCGTGTTTTCTTGAATTGGTATGCAAATGAGCTGCAGCTCGTCACTCTTATGGATGTGATATGGACGCTTATGCTGACTGCGGGATTTGTGACGGGTGACCGTGTTCGCCGCAAGAATAAAGCAATGAAAGATAAGATAGAAAATGAATTGAAAAAGAAATAATAATTATGGACTTTAAAATTGCAGTATTGGCCGGTGACGGTATCGGCCCCGAAATATCCGCCGTAGGTGTGGACGTAATGACCGCCGTTTGCGAGAAATTCGGTCACAAAGTAAGTTATGAGTATGCCGTGTGCGGTGCGGACGCCATCGACAAAGTGGGCGACCCTTTCCCCGAAGCTACCTATCAGGCTTGTAAGAATGCCGATGCAGTGCTCTTTTCGGCAGTAGGCGACCCGAAATTCGACAATGACCCCACCGCCAAGGTGCGTCCCGAACAAGGACTGCTGGCTATGCGCAAGAAGTTGGGGCTGTTTGCCAATATCCGTCCGGTGCAGACCTTCAAGTGCCTCTTGCACAAGTCGCCGCTCCGTGCGGAACTGGTGGACGGTGCGGACTTCATCTGCATCCGCGAACTGACGGGCGGTATGTATTTCGGTGAGAAGTATCAGGACAACGACAAGGCCTACGACACCAATATGTATACCCGTCCGGAGATTGAACGCATCCTGAAAGTGGGCTTTGAGTATGCCATGAAGCGCAACAAGCACCTTACGGTAGTGGACAAGGCAAATGTACTTGCCTCTTCGCGTCTGTGGAGACAGATTGCGCAGGAAATGGCCCCGGACTATCCGGAAGTCACCACCGACTATATGTACGTGGACAACGCCGCCATGCGCATGATTCAGGAACCGAAGTTCTTCGACGTGATGGTGACCGAGAATACCTTCGGCGATATTCTGACCGATGAAGGCTCCTGCATCAGCGGCTCCATGGGCTTGCTTCCTTCGGCTTCCACGGGCGAAAGCACGCCGGTGTTCGAGCCTATTCACGGCTCATGGCCGCAGGCTAAGGGCCTGAACATAGCCAATCCGCTGGCACAGATTCTTTCCGTAGCCATGCTGTTTGAGTATTTCGACCTGAAGGAAGAAGGCGCGCTTATCCGCAAGGCGGTGGATGCTTCGCTCGACGCCAATATCCGTACCCCGGAAATCCAGGTGGAAGGCGGCGGCAAATACGGCACGAAAGAAGTGGGGGCGTGGATTGTGGACTATATCAAACACTAATCTTTATTAAGGAAAGAAAGGGCGAAACGTTTTTTTCCTACCTTTGCGAGGAGATGCGTCAAGAGTACGGCGATAGCGAGCCTGCTTTTGCTGTGTCTCCTCATTTGTGTCTTATTCTGTATAAACTCGGACGAATTATGGCGAAAATAGCGAATAACTTGACGGAACTTATCGGCGGTACGCCGCTGATGAAACTGGCGGGGTACAGCCGGAAGTACGGATTGCAACGGGAGGTGGTTGCCAAACTGGAGTCCTTTAATCCCGCAGGCAGCGTAAAAGACCGCGTAGGGCTGGCGATGATTGAGGATGCCGAAGCGCGAGGAGCGTTGAAGCCCGGCGCCACCATTATAGAGCCTACCAGCGGCAATACGGGAGTAGGGCTGGCAATGGTGGCGACCATTAAAGGCTATCATCTGATACTGACCATGCCCGAAACCATGAGCATCGAACGCCGCAACCTGCTGAAAGCCCTCGGAGCGGAAATCGTGCTGACAGACGGACTGGCAGGCATGGCTGGTTCTATTGCCAAGGCGCAGGAACTGAGGGACAAGATACCCGGTGCCGTGATTCTGCAACAGTTCGAGAACCCTTCCAACGCCCGGATACACGAACTTACTACGGGCGAGGAAATCTGGACGGATACGGACGGACAAGTGGACGTGTTTGTAGCGGGAGTAGGTACGGGCGGCACGATTTGCGGTGTGGCGCGCGCCTTGAAAAGGCATAATCCGAATGTCTACATTGTGGCCGTAGAACCTGCATCATCTCCCGTGCTTGAGGGGGGCGAGGACGCTCCTCACCGCATACAGGGCATCGGGGCAAACTTTATTCCGGCCCTTTACGATGCTTCGGTAGTGGACGAGGTGATTCCCGTGCCGGATGATGAAGCCATTCGCGCCGGACGCGAACTGGCATCTACCGAGGGATTGCTGGCGGGAATATCTTCCGGAGCGGCTGTCTATGCGGCACGTCTGCTGGCGGTGCGTCCCGAATTTGCCGACAAAACGGTGGTGGCCTTGCTGCCTGATACGGGAGAGAGGTATCTCTCTACGGAGTTGTTTGCTTTTGACACCTATCCTTTGGATTAAATGCCGGGGACGGACGTTTGTTTCACCCGGTGGTAGCGGTCATACCGACGGGTGGTAGCACTTGTACCGTCGCGTGGTATTGCCCGTACCAGCGCTTGGTACTGTCCGTACCACCGCCTGATATTCTTTGTACCCTTGCTTGGTACTTCCTGTACCGGCTGGTGAAACCGGTACGGGTGCATTAATAAATTTAGAATCATAAGTATGAAGAAACTGATTTTTCTCGCAGTATGTTTATTGGCAAGCGGTATGCCTGCATTCGGGCAAACCTATCAGGAACTTTGCGACCGTGCCGTAACTTATACGGAGCAGGATAGTCTGCCGCAGGCGGAAACGTACATCCGCAGAGCCTTGAAGCTGGAGCCTGCGAATCCTCATAACGCCCTTCTGTTCTCCAACCTCGGTACGATACAACGCCGCCAGCGGAAGTACGAAAAGGCTTTGGAGTCCTATAACTTCGCCCTGAATATCGCCCCGCGGGCAGTGCCTATCTTGCTGAACCGTGCGACCATTTATATGGAACTGGGGCGTAACAACCTGGCACAAGCCGATTATTCGCTGGTGCTGGATTTGGAGAAAGACAATGAAGAAGCCCTGCTGATGCGCGCTTATATCTATATGCAACAACGTGACTATAAAATGGCAAAGGCGGATTACGAACGCTTGTTGAAAGTGAATCCCACCAGCTACAACGGCCGTCTCGGCTTGGCTACTTTAGAGCAGAGAGAGGGAAAATACGAAGAAGCACTGAGGCTATTGAACACTATGATTGCCGCCAAAGGAGAGAACCGGCAGTTGTCTCCTTCCCAATATGCCATGCTTTATGTGGCTCGTGCCGGAGTAGAAAAAGACTTGCACCATACAGATATGGCATTGGTAGACCTGGAAGAGGCGATAAGCCTGGATAGCTCGCAGCCTGAAATATACCTGATGCGCGGCGAAATCTACCTCGCCCAAAAAAAGAAAGAACTTGCCAAACGCGATTTCGAGAAAGCCATATCGTTAGGAGTACCGCAATCTGATTTACGCAACTTCTTACAACAAACGGGGAAATAGGGGGTAGCGGTTAGTGATTAGCGGTTAGTGATTAGCGTTTAGTGGTTAGTGGTTAGTGATTAAGTTATGTACAATAAACAGTTAATTGCTAATTGCAAAACACTAACTGCTCACGACTAATCACTCACGACTAATCACTTACCACTAATCCTTAACCGCTAATCACTAATCCTTAACCGCTAATCACTAATCCTTAATCACTAATCACTATATTTTCGTATTAGGTTGATAAATTCTTTGCCGTATTTCTTTTTTTTGTGTTCTCCGATGCCGCTGATGTTGCCGAACTCTTCGAGGTTGGTGGGGCGTGAGGTGCTGAGCAAGTGGAGAACCTTGTCGGACAAGACGATATAGGCAGGCAGGGCCTCTTCATCGGCAAGACGTTTTCTTAATTTGCGTAATGCTTCAAAGAGGGCTTCGTTCTCTGTATTGGGAAGTCCTAAGGGTAGCTCTTGGGCGGGGACGGTTGCTTTGCGTTTTCTGCCACGTTTGGTTTCGTTTGTTTCTTCCCGGCGTATCACTACCAATCGGGCGGTGGCTCTGCCGAAGAGGACATCGCTTCCTGCGGAAGTTATTTTCAGATGATTGTTTTCGTTGTAGGCAATCTCGAAGTATCCGAGTTGCAGCATTTGTAATAAATAATCATGCCAGTCGCGGGCGGGAACATCACGTCCGGCGGCAAAGGTTTTCAGTTGCTGATAGCCTTTGCCTACGACTTCGGGCGACATGTTTCCCCTGAGAATATCCACTAAAACGCCTGTACCGATTTGCTGGTCTGTGCGGACAATGGCGCTCAGGGCCTTTTGTACGATGACAGTTCCGTCAAAGCGTTCGGGCGGGTTCTTGCAGACGTCGCAATTGCCGCAGTCATGGTCTGCTATTTCTCCAAAATAACTTAACAATATGCGGCGTCGGCAGATGTCGGATTCGGCGTATTGCTGCATGCGTTGCAGTTTCTCCAGGTTGATATTCTGCTGTCCGCTCTCGGTAGCGAATTTGGTAAGCAAAATCAGGTCTGCAAGCGAGTAGAACAGTAGCGTGTCACTGGGCAGTCCGTCTCTGCCGGCACGCCCTATCTCCTGGTAGAAACTCTCGATGCTCTTTGGTAAATTATAATGAATAACCCAACGAACGTTACTCTTGTCTATACCCATGCCGAAAGCAATGGTGGCGCACACTACCTGTACGCGGTCGTTGATGAAATCGTCCTGTGCTTCGTCCCTGAGAGAGGGGGAGAGTCCGGCATGGTAGACGGCGGTGCGGATACCATGCTTCTGGAGCATCTGCGCCACGGATTCCGTCTTGCTCCGGCTCATGCAATAGATGATGCCGCTTTCTCCGGGATGGCGGGCTATGAAGTCAAGAATTGTCTTGGATTTTTCCTTCTGCTGGTAGCCCCGTTTTACGGTGAGGCTCAGGTTGGGACGGTCGAACGAGGAGATGAACGTCCGGGGATGGTTCAGGTGAAGCTGCCTGATGATATCTTCGCGCGTGATTTTGTCGGCGGTGGCGGTCAGGGCGATGATGGGCACGTGCGGGAACTGCTGGTGCAGAATCCCCATCTGTGCGTATTCAGGCCGGAAGTCATGTCCCCATTGCGAGATGCAGTGCGCTTCGTCGATGGCGAAAAGCGAGATGTGCATGTCCCGCAGGAGATAATTGGCTTCTGCAAGCAGCTTTTCGGGCGAGATATACAGCAGTTTCAGTCTGCCTTCCATGCAGGCACGGCGCAGGGCGGCATTCTCCGTTTCGTCATTGCTGCTGTTCAGCGCACCGGCGCTGATGCCGTTGGCGCATAATGCCTCTACCTGGTCCTTCATCAGCGAGATGAGCGGTGAAACGACTACCGCGGTTCCTTCGCGCAGCAGGGCGGGAAGCTGGTAGCATATTGATTTTCCACCGCCGGTGGGCATTAACACAAGTGCGTCGTTTCCGTCCAGAATGTGACGGATAATCTCTTCCTGAAGGGGACGGAAACTGTCGTATCCGAAGTATGTTTTAAGCGTTTGTAGCATAAGCAGTGCCGGTATCTTTTTATCAGGGGACAAAGGTACGTTAATTCTTGCATAAAATGCAAAAGGAAGTGGCGTTCAGTCAAATAACTTAATAATTAAGCAGTTGTGTTAAATAAGCTTGTAATTAAACGTATCCTGCTTCTTTTCAAGCTTTTTCGTTGTTTGTATATTAAAAATATGTACGGGAAAAGTTGCGTATTAAAAAAAAATGTTAGACTTTTGTGTAATCTAAGGGAAGCTCCTTTGGATTTCCGTATTTAAACAACCCTAACCAGTTAATTCAATGAGTGATTTAGAAAAGAATGCACAGGAGGAGGCTACAAAGAAGCATCCCTATAACCTGCGCGAAAAGAAAGAAAAGAAGGCTGCCTACAGTTCCTTGATACGGCCGGAACTGGCAGACGAGCTGTACGACAGGATACTGAATATCATTGTCGTGCAGAAGAAGTACAGAGACCCCAATTACTCTGCTAAGGATTTGGCGAAAGAACTGCAGACCAATACCCGTTATTTGTCGGCAGTGGTGAACTCCCGTTTCGGCATGAATTATTCTTGTTTGTTGAATGAGTACAGAGTGAAAGACGCTTTGCATTTATTGACAGATAAGAGATATGCTGACAAGAATGTTGAGGAAATCAGCACGATGGTAGGCTTTGCCAATCGTCAGTCTTTTTATGCTGCATTTTATAAAAATGTAGGAGAAACTCCTAACGGTTATCGTAAGAAAAATGCAGTGAAAGGTAAATAATGCAGTAAAACTGAACTTATAAAAGGAAATATTCCGAGTCATGTGCTCCGGAATACTTCCTTTTGTTATTTTAATACTAATCAATCTTTTCCAAACACGCATGAAAAAACAACTGATTTCCGTAATGGTTGCCGCGTCCTTGCTGACAGCTTGCGGCGGAGCACCGAAAACTACTGCCGAGGCAGAAAAATTTGATTATACAGTGGAACAATTTGCAGACTTACAGATTTTACGCTATCGCGTACCGGAGTTTGAGAACTTGTCTCTCAAACAGAAAGAATTAGTTTATTACCTCACGGAAGCCGCTTTGCAGGGACGTGACATCCTGTTCGACCAGAACGGGAAATACAACCTCAGAATCCGCCGGATGCTGGAAGCCGTCTATACGGGCTATACCGGCGACAAGACTGCGGCAGACTTCAAGGCTATGGAAGTGTACCTGAAACGGGTATGGTTCTCCAACGGCATTCATCATCATTACGGCTGCGAGAAGTTCGTACCGGGCTTTACTCCCGAATTCTTCAAGCAAGCCCTTTTAAGCGTGGACGCCGCTACACTGCCGCTTGCAGAAGGGCAGACGGTGGAGCAGCTTTATGAAGAGGTGGCTCCCGTTATCTTCGACCCCAAAGTGATGCCGAAGCGTGTGAACCAGGCTGCCGGTGAGGATTTGGTGCTGACCTCGGCATGTAATTATTATGACGGGGTGACGCAGCAGGAAGCCGAAGCCTTTTACAGCGCCATGAAGGACCCTAAGGATGAAACGCCGGTTTCTTACGGATTGAACAGCCGCCTGGTGAAAGAGAACGGCAAGATTCAGGAGAAAGTGTGGAAAGTGGGGGGCTTGTACGGCGCGGCTATCGGGAAGATTGTGTATTGGCTGAAGAAAGCGGAAGGCGTGGCCGAGAACCCTGAACAGAAAGCGGTTATAGCCAAGCTGATAGAGTTTTATGAAACAGGTGACTTGAAGACCTTTGATGATTATGCCATTCTGTGGGTGAAGGATTTGGATTCCCGCATCGACTTCGTAAACGGATTCACCGAAAGCTACGGCGACCCGTTGGGCATGAAGGCAAGCTGGGAATCTTTGGTGAACTTCAAGGATTTGGAAGCTACCCGCCGCACGGAGATTATCAGCAGCAATGCGCAATGGTTTGAAGACCACTCTCCGGTGGAAAAGCAGTTCAAGAAAGAGAAGGTGAAAGGTGTTTCAGCCAAGGTAATCACTGCCGCTATTCTGGCGGGCGACCTCTATCCTTCGACGGCTATCGGTATCAACCTGCCCAATGCCAACTGGATCCGCAGCCATCACGGCTCCAAATCCGTAACGATTGGCAATATAACGGATGCCTACAACAAGGCGGCTCATGGCAACGGCTTCAACGAAGAATTTGTATATAGCAATGCCGAACTGCAATTGATAGACAAATATGCCGATACGACCGATGAACTGCATACCGACCTGCATGAGTGTCTGGGACATGGTTCCGGCAAACTGCTTCCGGGCGTAGACCCCGATGCGCTGAAGGCTTACGGCTCTACTATCGAAGAGGCGCGTGCCGACCTGTTCGGACTGTATTATGTGGCCGATCCGAAACTGGTGGAACTGGGGCTGACTCCGAGTGCGGATGCCTACAAGGCCCAATTCTATACCTATCTGATGAACGGTCTGATGACACAGCTTGTGCGTATCGAACCGGGAAACAACGTGGAAGAGGCACATATGCGCAACCGCCAGCTCATAGCCCGTTGGGTATATGAAAAGGGTGCTGCCGACAAAGTGGTGGAACTGGTGAAGAAGGACGGAAAGACTTATGTCGTAATCAATGATTATGAAAAGGTACGGGAACTGTTTGGCGAACTGCTTGCCGAAATACAGCGTATCAAGTCCACGGGCGACTATGACGCAGCCCGTGAACTGGTAGAGTCCTATGCCGTGAAAGTAGACCCGGAACTGCACGCGGAAGTATTGGAACGTTACAAGAAACTGAACCTGGCTCCGTATAAGGGCTTTGTCAACCCGAAGTATGAGGCTGTGACGGATGCGGACGGCAACATAACCGATGTGAAGGTAACTTATGATGAAGGGTATGCCGAACAGATGCTGCGTTATAGCAAGGATTACTCGGCATTGCCTTCAGTGAACGATTGAATGGTAATTTAGAGATTTTATTGTTTTCTTTTAGGCACGGATTACGCGGATTTCACGGAAACGGAAAAAAAGGATAAAGTAAATCCGTGCATTCCGCGTAATCCGTGCCTAAAAAAATCATCAGGTGCATTTTGACACACCTCTTTTAAGATAAAAGGCTTTTTGCCTCAGGTGATAACCGGAACTCTCATTTCTGAAACTAATGGAACTAAAAGAACAACTCAAAGAAATAAAAACCCAGCTCCGCCTTTCCATGAATGGGGCTGTGTCTCAAAGTATGCGTGAGAAAGGTTTGGTCTACAAACTTAACTTCGGCGTGGAACTGCCCCGTATCAAAAGTATTGCTTCTGCTTACGGGAAAGATCATGCCTTGGCGCAGGCACTTTGGAAAGAAGATATTCGCGAATGTAAAATATTGGCGGGATTGCTCCAGCCTGTCGACAGCTTCTTGCCCGAAATAGCGGACATATGGGTGGAGAACATCCGGAACATCGAGATTGCGGAACTTACCTGTATGAACCTGTTCCAACATCTTCCGTATGCTCCTGCGAAGTCTTTTCACTGGATTGCCGCTGAAGATGAATATACGCAGGTCTGCGGTTTCCTTACCATTGCCCGGCTGTTAATGAAAAAAGGCGATATGAACGAACGGGTGGAGAATGAATTCCTTGACCAGGCAATATCGGCGTTCCTCTCAGGCTCTTATCATGTGCGCAATGCCGCGCTGACCGCTATCCGCCGCTTCATGCAGCACGGCGAGGAAAATGCGTTTCAGGTTTGCCGCAGGGTAGAAGGCATGGGAGATTCCTCTTCGGAGACAGAACGGCTTCTTTATAATCTGGTAAAGGAAGAGGTGGCGTTATGATAAAACGGTAAAGTGATAGAGTGTTGGCTACTTTACTATTCTCATCATTAATTTTTCTTTTTTTGTTTGCTTTCCGCAAAAAAGGCTTAACTTTGTTGGCTGTTAAAAAACTGCGCCTTTAAATGGAAAGTCAGAACGTGAAAGATACGGTTAGACAGATATTCACCGAATATCTCAATATGAACGGGCATCGCAAGACTCCCGAACGCTATGCCATACTCGACACTATTTATTCCATAGACGGCCATTTCGATGTTGACACGCTTTATTCGCTGATGGCAGACCAGGAGAATTTCAGAGTGAGCCGTGCGACGCTGTACAACACCATCATATTGCTTATCAATGCCCGGCTGGTTATCAAGCATCAGTTCGGAAATTCCTCTCAATACGAAAAATGCTATAACCGTGATACGCATCATCACCAAATCTGCACGCAGTGCGGCAAGGTTACCGAATTCCAGAACGAGGAATTGCAGCATGCCATTGAGAATACCAGGTTGAGCCGCTTTAACTTGACGCATTATTCGCTGTACATGTACGGCTTGTGTAGCAAGTGCGACCGCGCAAACAAAAGAAAGAAGAAAAATAATAACCATAAGAAAGAGAAATGAAAGTAGACATTCTATTAGGATTACAATGGGGCGACGAAGGCAAAGGCAAAGTCGTTGATGTATTAACTCCGAGATACGATGTAGTGGCACGTTTTCAAGGCGGCCCGAACGCCGGTCATACATTGGAGTTTGAAGGTCAGAAATATGTGCTCCGTTCCATTCCTTCGGGAATCTTCCAGGGTGATAAGGTGAATATCATCGGTAACGGTGTAGTGCTCGACCCGGCACTGTTCAAGGCGGAAGCGGAAGCATTGGAAGCATCCGGTCATAATTTGAAGGAACGCTTGCATATTTCCAAGAAAGCACACCTCATCCTGCCCACGCACCGCATTCTGGATGCTGCCTATGAAGCTGCAAAAGGAGATGCCAAAGTGGGAACTACCGGCAAGGGCATCGGTCCTACCTATACGGACAAGATTAGCCGCAACGGTGTACGTGTAGGTGATATCCTGCACGATTTCGACAAGAAGTATGCTGCTGCCAAAGCCCGTCACGAGCAAATCCTGAAAGGCTTGAATTACGAATATGATTTGAGCGAATTGGAAAAGGCATGGTTCGAGGGTATCGAATACCTGAAGCAGTTCAAGTTTGTGGACAGCGAACATGAAATAAACGGTCTGCTGTCGGACGGAAAGTCTGTTTTGTGCGAAGGTGCGCAAGGTACGATGCTCGATATTGATTTCGGTTCTTATCCGTTTGTCACTTCTTCCAATACCATTTGTGCAGGAGCTTGCACGGGCTTGGGCATAGCTCCCAATAAGATTGGCGAAGTGTACGGTATCTTCAAGGCATATTGTACGCGTGTGGGTGCAGGTCCGTTCCCGACGGAACTGTTCGACAAGACCGGTGACCAGATTTGTACGCTGGGACATGAATTCGGTTCGGTAACCGGACGTAAGCGCCGTTGCGGATGGATTGACCTGGTAGCCTTGAAGTATGCCATTATGGTAGACGGCGTAACCAAGCTCATCATGATGAAGAGCGATGTGCTCGACTCATTCGAAACAATCAAAGCCTGTGTGGCATATAAGGTCAACGGTGAGGAAATCGATTACTTCCCGTTCGATATCGAAGGTGTGGAACCGGTGTACGTGGAATTGCCCGGCTGGCAGACGGATATGACAAAGATGCAGAGCGAAGACGAATTCCCCGAAGAATTCAACGCTTATCTGTCGTTCCTGGAAGAGCAGCTCGGTGTGCCTGTGAAGATTGTATCTGTAGGTCCCGACCGCGAACAGACCATCGAACGCTATACGGAGGAATAACATAGATTGACAAATAGACAACCTTACGTACGGGTTACGCGGATTTTGTGGTTTCGATAACGGACTGTATAAATTCGGGTAACCCATATTTTTTTTATTTATTACCATGAAAACACGTATTATCTCATTATTGCTTCTGTTCTCTCTCTGCTCTTCCGGGAGGTCGCAACCTTATCAGCCTACGGCAGAAAACTTACAGTCGCGCCAGGAGTTCAGGGACAGCAAATTCGGCATTTTCCTGCATTGGGGACTGTACTGCATGTTGGCAACCGGAGAATGGACTATGACCAATAATAACCTGAATTATAAAGAATATGCCAAATTGGCGGGCGGATTTTATCCTTCCAGGTTCAATGCAGCCAAGTGGGTGGCGGCTATCAAGGCTTCCGGAGCAAAATATATTTGTTTCACTTCACGGCATCACGAGGGCTTTTCCATGTTTCATACCCGTTATTCCGATTATAATATTGTGGACGCCACTCCTTTCAGGCGGGATGTACTGAAGGAATTGGCGGATGAATGTCATAAGCAGGGGATTCGCCTGCATCTGTATTATTCACATATAGACTGGTATCGCGAGGATGCTCCGCAAGGGCGTACGGGGCGTGGAACCGGGCGTCCGGATCCTTCGGGAGACTGGAACAGCTATTACGCTTTTATGAATAACCAGTTGACGGAGTTGTTGACCGGTTACGGGAAAATAGGCGCAATATGGTTCGACGGCTGGTGGGATCAGGACCGGAATCCCGGTTTCGATTGGCAGTTGCCTGGACAATATGCGTTGATACACCGCCTGCAACCTGCCTGTCTGATTGGTAATAATCATCACCGGACACCTTTCGAGGGAGAAGATATACAGATTTTTGAGCGTGATTTGCCCGGTGAGAATAAGGCGGGACTTTCCGGACAAGGTGTCAGTAACTTGCCATTGGAAACGTGCGAGACAATGAATGGCATGTGGGGATATAAGATTACGGACCAAAACTATAAGCCGGCAAAAACTTTGATTCACTATCTGGTGAAGGCAGCCGGTAAGGATGCCAATCTCTTGATGAATATAGGTCCGCAGCCCGATGGCGAACTTCCGGCTGTTGCCATGGAGCGACTGGCAGAGATAGGAGAGTGGATGAAAGTGTACGGTGAAACTATTTACGGAACACGTGGCGGCTGTGTGGCTCCTCACCCTTGGGGAGTGACAACGCAGAAGGGAAATAAGCTGTATGTGCATATTCTGGATTTGCAGGATAAAGCGCTTTTCCTGCCTTTGGATGGAAAGCGCGTGAAGAAGGCTGTAGGTTATACCGACCGCCGGCCGCTGAAAATACAGAAATGCCGGGATGGTGTCATGCTTTATCTTTCCGAAGTCCCGACAGATATTGACAAAGTCATCGAACTGCACCTGGAAGAGTAGCCTGCTGCCGGTGAATTGCTAAAACTGTAACCGTTATGTCAGTAAATCTTTAATTCTTCCTAAAAGATAGGGAGAACCGGGAGATAGCTCGCAGTTTCCCTTTATTTTTGGCAGACAATTTGTTATACAAACAGAAACGACACATTATTCATTTATTTATTATTAAAAGAAGAAAATTATGGGAACAGGAATGATAGGCATGCAATGGATTATCTTTATCGGGGTGGCTGTGGTCAGTTGGCTGGTACAGATGAACCTGCAGAGTAAATTCAAGAAATATTCTAAAATCCCCACCGGCAACGGAATGACGGGAGCCGATGTGGCTTTGAAGATGCTGCACGATAACGGCATCTACGATGTAACCGTAACACATACTCCGGGTCACTTGACAGACCATTACAACCCTGCCAATAAGACCGTCAACCTTAGCGAAAGCGTTTATAACAGCAACAGCATTATGGCGGCGGCCGTTGCCGCCCATGAGTGCGGACATGCCGTGCAGCATGCACGCGCCTATGCACCGCTTACGATGCGTAGCAAACTGGTGCCTGTGGTTTCGTTTGCTTCTAACATTATGACGTGGGTACTGTTGGGCGGTATCCTGATGCTGAACACTTTTCCGCAGTTGCTGCTGGCAGGTATCATCCTGTTTGCCATGACTACACTGTTCAGCTTCATCACCCTTCCGGTGGAAATCAATGCGAGCAAGCGTGCATTGGTATGGTTGAGCAGTTCCGGCATTACGAATGCCCGCAATCATACACAGGCGGAAGACGCGCTTCGTTCGGCGGCTTATACGTATGTGGTAGCTGCGCTCGGTTCATTGGCAACGCTTGTTTACTACATAATGATATTCATGGGACGCAGAGAATAAGAACGTTCTGTTCCGTAGAAATAGAAAAATGCTTTCTTCATGCTAAATGGAGAAAGCATTTTTTTTCTTAATCAATAAAATACCGTAACTTTGTCATCTGATTTTATAAATAATTGATACGATTATGGCAGCAAAACCAAGTATTCCAAAAGGAACCCGCGACTTTTCGCCCGTAGAAATGGCGAAGCGTAACTATATATTCAATACGATTCGTGATGTTTATCATCTTTATGGTTTCCAGCAGATAGAGACTCCTTCCATGGAAATGCTTTCCACCTTAATGGGGAAGTATGGTGAAGAAGGCGATAAACTGTTGTTCAAGATACAGAATTCGGGTGATTACTTTTCCGGTCTGACGGACGAGGAGCTGTTGAGCCGTAATGCCGCGAAGCTCGCAAGCAAGTTTTGTGAGAAAGGTCTGCGCTATGACCTTACCGTACCTTTTGCCCGTTATGTCGTGATGCACAGGGATGAAATCACGTTCCCTTTCAAGCGTTACCAGATTCAGCCGGTGTGGCGTGCCGACCGTCCGCAGAAGGGGCGTTATCGTGAGTTCTATCAATGCGATGCCGATGTGGTGGGCAGTGACTCCTTGCTGAATGAAGTGGAACTGATGCAGATAGTCGATACCGTATTTACGCGCTTCGGCATCCGTGTGTGTATTAAAATCAACAACCGCAAGATATTGAGCGGCATTGCCGAGATTATCGGTGAGTCCGATAAGATAGTGGACATTACCGTAGCGATTGACAAACTGGACAAGATAGGGCTGGACAATGTCAACGCCGAACTGAAAGAGAAGGGCATCAGTGATGAGGCCATTGCCAAGTTGCAGCCTATCATTTTGTTGAGCGGTAGTAACGAAGAGAAACTCGCTACACTGAAGCAGGTGCTTTCTGCCAGCGAAGAGGGCTTGAAGGGTGTGGAAGAGAGCGAATTTATCTTGAAGACGCTTTCCGCGCTTGGATTGAAGAACGAAATCGAGCTTGACCTGACGCTGGCTCGCGGCTTGAACTATTATACGGGTGCTATTTTTGAAGTAAAGGCGTTGGATGTACAGATTGGCAGCATTACCGGTGGCGGCCGTTATGACAACTTGACCGGTGTATTCGGCATGGCAGGTGTTTCGGGAGTGGGCATTTCGTTTGGTGCAGACCGCATATTCGATGTGCTGAACCAGCTTGAACTCTATCCGAAGGAAGCGGTGAACGGTACGCAGCTTCTGTTTATCAATTTTGGTGAGAAAGAAGCCGCCTTCTCTATGAATGTGCTTACCCAGGTACGTGCGGCAGGTATCCGTGCCGAAATCTTCCCCGATTCCTGCAAGATGAAGAAGCAGATGGGGTATGCCAACTCCAAGATGATTCCGTTTGTAGCTTTGGTGGGAGAAAACGAGATGAACGAGGGCAAGGTAACCTTGAAGAATATGGAGACGGGAGAGCAGAAATTGATTACCCCCGAAGAGTTGGTTAGCGAACTGAGTTAATAAAAACTGAAATACTATTAAAAAGGAGCCTGTTTGTGCTCCTTTTTTTGTATATTTGTTACGCAGGTGTTGCAGGAATGTAATATTCGGCTCTTACCTTTGCAGTGACAATAAAAGAGGAGGTTTGTATGGTTTCCGTTCAATTTAAACAAGAAAGGCATAATGCGCTGGTCAGTTTCCTGATGATTGTCATAGCGGTGTTGTTTTTGCTTTATATGGGCAGCTCGCTGGTGAACTCTACCCGGACTTTTTGGGAAAACTATTCCATAGAGAATTTATTGGAATGACATTCTGTAGGCAGGGAACAGAAAGTCGAGTTCTATCCGTTTTTTGCAATATTTATCCATATCGGGAATAAATAAAGACAGTCGGTTTATTGCAATTGGCTGTCTTTTTGTATATTTGTGAGTCCGTGTTCCAAACTTTTAATACGGACATGTTTTGTTAACCGTATCATCAACTAAAAACAACCAGAATCATGGAACAAGATTT
Organism: Bacteroides stercoris ATCC 43183; assembly: GCF_025147325.1. Lineage (NCBI taxonomy): Bacteria > Pseudomonadati > Bacteroidota > Bacteroidia > Bacteroidales > Bacteroidaceae > Bacteroides > Bacteroides stercoris. Next base: position 3,609,708 of record NZ_CP102262.1, on the reverse strand, counting down.
CTCAATGCATGCCAATCCGTTGGTGGCCAAGCTTCAAAAACCGGCTTCCGAATTTACAAAAGCCGACATCGTTTCTTATATAAAGGAGAATGGAATCACTATGGTGAACTTCATGTATCCTGCTGCCGACGGGCGGTTGAAAACTTTGAACTTTGTCATTAACGATGCCGCATATCTCGATGCGATACTTACGTGCGGGGAGCGTGTGGACGGTTCCAGCCTGTTTCCTTTCATTGAAGCGGGCAGCAGCGATTTATATGTAATCCCCCGCTTCTGTACGGCTTTTATAGATCCGTTTGCCGAGCAGCCTACGCTTTCCATGCTCTGCTCTTTCTTCAATAAAGACGGCGAACCGCTGGAAAGTTCTCCCGAACACACTCTGCGCAAGGCGTGCCGGGCATTTACGGAAGTAACCGGTATGGAGTTCCAGGCCATGGGCGAATTGGAGTATTACGTCATTTCGGAAGACAGCGGCATGTTCCCGGCTACCGACCAGCGTGGTTATCACGAGTCTGCTCCGTATGCCAAGTTCAATGAATTCCGTACCGAGTGTATGGCATACATCGCACAAGCCGGCGGACAAATTAAGTACGGGCATTCCGAAGTGGGTAACTTCACCCTTGACGGCAAGATATACGAGCAGAATGAAATCGAATTTCTGCCGGTACGTGCCGAGCAGGCAGCCGACCAGTTGATGATTGCCAAATGGATTATCCGTAACCTTGCTTACCAGTATGGATACGACATCACTTTCGCTCCGAAAATAACGGCAGGAAAGGCCGGTTCCGGATTGCATATTCACATGCGCATCATGAAGGACGGAAAGAATCAGATGCTGAAAGACGGCGTACTTTCCGAAACAGCCCGCAAGGCGATTGCGGGAATGATGGAGCTGGCTCCTTCCATTACCGCATTCGGCAATACGAATCCTACTTCTTATTTCCGCCTTGTTCCTCATCAGGAAGCGCCTACCAATATCTGCTGGGGCGACCGCAACCGTTCCGTATTGGTACGTGTGCCGTTGGGATGGTCGGCAAAGACCGATATGTGCATGATTGCCAATCCTCTGGAAGCGCCGAGCAATTACGACACCACTCAAAAGCAGACGGTAGAGATGCGTTCACCGGACGGTTCAGCCGATTTGTACCAACTGATTGCAGGACTGGCTGTAGCTTGCCGCTGCGGTTTTGAGATGCCGGATGCTTTGGAAATTGCGGATAAGACTTATGTGAACGTGAATATCCACAAGAAAGAAAACGAAGACAAACTGAAACAACTGGCTCAGTTGCCCGACAGTTGTGTCGCTTCTGCCGATTGTCTGGAAAAACAGCGTGCCGCTTTCGAGAAATACAATGTCTTCAGTCCTGCCATGATTGATGGAATTATCAGTAAGTTGCGTGCTTATGAGGATAGGACTTTGCGTAGCGAAGTGCAGGATAGTCCGGAAGAGATGCTGAAACTGGTTGAGAAGTATTTCCATTGCGGGTAACGGACAGAACAGATATTATAGTAAAGAACTCCTTGCCGGACGGTTGCCGGTGAGGAGTTCTTGTTTTATAGCCGGTCACCTTTGCCATTTTGTCAGCATTTATCTGCCAAACGAACAGCTTTGCCTTTTGGCACGGTTTTCGTAAGTTCTTTATCGCTTGTATAAAGCAACATTACCATTATAATAAATTGTATAACATATAAAACAAAAGAAACTATGAACATTAAACCATTAGCAGACAGAGTGCTGATACTCCCTGCACCTGCAGAAGAAAAGACAATTGGCGGTATCATTATTCCTGATACGGCAAAAGAAAAACCTTTGAAAGGTGAAGTTATCGCAGTAGGCAACGGAACTAAGGACGAAGAAATGGTGTTGAAGGTTGGTGATACGGTACTGTATGGCAAATATGCCGGTACGGAACTGGAAGTGGAAGGAACCAAGTACCTCATCATGCGTCAAAGCGACGTACTCGCTGTTTTGGGATAATAAATTTATAAATAGTAAACCTGATAAATAGTAAAAACATTATGGCAAAAGAAATATTATTCAATATCGATGCCCGCGACCAACTGAAGAAAGGTATCGATACACTGGCAAATGCAGTAAAAGTAACGCTCGGCCCGAAAGGACGTAACGTAATCATCGAAAAGAAGTTCGGCGCTCCCCACATCACAAAGGACGGTGTAACAGTAGCCAAAGAAGTGGAACTGGCCGATGCTTACCAGAATACCGGTGCACAACTGGTTAAGGAAGTTGCTTCCAAGACTGGTGACGATGCTGGTGACGGTACAACTACCGCTACCGTATTGGCTCAGGCTATCGTAGCCGAAGGCTTGAAGAACGTAACTGCCGGTGCAAGCCCTATGGATATCAAACGCGGTATCGACAAGGCTGTTGCCAAAGTGGTTGAGTCTATCAAGAGCCAGGCCGAGATGGTAGGTGACAACTATGATAAGATTGAACAGGTAGGTACGGTATCTGCCAACAACGACCCGGTTATCGGTAAGCTGATTGCAGACGCTATGCGTAAGGTTTCCAAAGATGGTGTTATCACTATCGAAGAGGCTAAGGGTACGGATACCACTATCGGTGTAGTAGAAGGTATGCAGTTCGATCGCGGTTATCTTTCCGCTTATTTCGTAACCAACACTGAAAAGATGGAATGCGAAATGGAGAAACCGTACATCCTGATTTACGATAAGAAGATTTCCAACCTGAAAGATTTTCTGCCTATCCTCGAACCGGCTGTACAGACTGGCCGTCCTCTGTTGGTAATTGCAGAAGATGTGGATAGCGAGGCTCTGACTACCTTGGTTGTGAACCGTCTGCGCTCTCAGTTGAAGATATGTGCTGTGAAGGCTCCGGGCTTCGGCGACCGCCGCAAGGAAATGCTGGAAGACATTGCCGTATTGACAGGCGGTGTTGTAATCAGCGAAGAAAAAGGCTTGAAACTGGAACAGGCTACTATCGAAATGTTGGGTACTGCCGACAAGGTAACTGTTTCTAAAGACAATACGACTATCGTGAACGGTGCCGGTGCAAAAGAAAACATCAAGGAGCGTTGCGAACAAATCAAGGCTCAGATTGCTTCTACCAAGTCCGACTATGACAAGGAGAAATTGCAGGAACGTCTTGCCAAGTTGTCAGGCGGTGTGGCTGTTCTTTACGTAGGTGCTGCTTCCGAAGTGGAAATGAAAGAGAAGAAAGACCGTGTAGACGATGCTCTCCGCGCTACTCGTGCCGCTATCGAAGAAGGTATCGTAGCAGGTGGTGGTGTGGCTTACATCCGTGCGCTCGAAGCATTGGAAGGTTTGAAGGGTGACAATGCCGACGAAACTACCGGTATCGACATCATCAAACGTGCCATCGAAGAGCCTTTGCGCCAGATTGTAGCCAACGCCGGTAAGGAAGGCGCTGTTGTAGTACAGAAAGTTCGTGAAGGCAAAGCCGACTTCGGTTACAATGCACGTACCGATGTTTACGAAAACCTGCACGCTGCCGGTGTGGTAGACCCTGCAAAGGTTACTCGTGTGGCTTTGGAAAATGCCGCTTCTATCGCAGGTATGTTCCTTACTACCGAATGTGTGATTGTCGAGAAGAAAGAAGATAAGCCCGAAATGCCGATGGGTGCTCCCGGAATGGGCGGTATGGGCGGAATGATGTAATATCGTTTTCCCTTGATTTCTTAATCATATAAATTGACCGCGATGTCTTGCATAAAGGCGTCGCGGTTTTTTTATGTTGGATAATATTGTTTCCTTTGCATATTCATTTCGATAATAAAACAGAAAAGACCATGAGAAGTTTTGCTTCAGATAATAATTCGGGGGTGCATCCTTTGGTAATGGAAGCGCTGAATAGGGCCAATCGGGACCATGCAGTGGGATATGGTGATGATGTATGGACGGAAGAGGCTGTCCGCAAAATCAGGGAAGCTTTTACTCCGGATTGCGAACCGTTGTTTGTATTCAATGGAACCGGCAGCAATACTGTTGCCTTACAGTTATGCACGCGTCCTTATAATTCGATAATATGTGCGGAAACTGCGCATATTTATGTAGATGAGTGCGGCGCTCCTGCCCGCATGACAGGCTGTCAGATTCGTCCGGTTGCCACTCCCGACGGAAAGCTGACTCCTGAGTTGGTACGTCCTTATCTTTGTCATTTCGGCGAGCAGCATCATTCCCAGCCGGGAGCTTTTTATATCTCGCAATGTACGGAGCTGGGCACTGTCTACCGGCCCGATGAAATCCGTGCGTTGACGGAACTGGCGCACCGGCACGGCATGTACGTCCATATGGACGGCGCCCGTCTGGCAAATGCCTGTGCGGCCCTTAACCTTAGCTTCAGGCAGTTGACGGTAGATTGCGGCATTGATATTCTTAGTTTTGGCGGAACGAAAAACGGGTTGATGCTTGGAGAAAGTGTAATTATCTTTAATCCGGCTTTAAAGAAAGAGGCTTGTTTTGTACGCAAGCAGTCGGCACAGCTCGCATCGAAACTCCGTTACCTGTCCTGTCAGTTTACTGCTTATCTCACGGACGACCTTTGGTTGAAGAACGCTTCACATGCCAATCGTATGGCGCAGCTTTTATATGCCGGATTGAAAGAGTTGCCCGGAGTACGTTTTACGCAGAAAGTGGAAAGTAACCAACTGTTCCTGACAATGCCCCGTCCGGTAATTGACAACTTGTTGAAAGACTACTTCTTCTACTTCTGGAATGAAGAAGAGAATGAGATACGTTTCGTTACCTCTTTTGACACTACGGAACAGGATATAGAAGAACTGCTACGCGCCATTAGACGTTATTGTCATTAAGCGGTATTCATGTTTTGCCATATAAAAAAGCCCCCGAACCTTCACAGGCAAGGGGCTTGATTTAGACCTTTCCCTCTTTTTAGGGGGTGAGGGAAAGGCTTACTGAAAACAAACAGATTTACTTTACCTTAAAATACCTTTGATTGATAACCTTTTAACTAACCTTCTTTATAATGCTGAATTTGTCTTAATACCTATTGCTTCGAGTATGGGGGTAAAGGTATAACCTTTACGTTTCAATGTTTTTATCAATTTATCCAAATAGCTGTTGTAAAATTTATCCGTACGGCGGTTGTCTGTTCCGAAGTGTATCAGCATCAAATGTCCGTTCAGGCCCTCTTTCTTCTCTACTTCCATGATTTTGTTGTAGATGAACTTGCTGCTCCGGTATTTCTGTCCCATATCGGGGGTGGTATAATCTGCATTGCTCATGGTTCCGGGAGTATAGTTGACAACTTGTATTCCCATATTTTTTGCCCAGGCGGCTATCTCCTTGTTATAATATTCATAGGGCGGAATGTATATCGGGGCATCTTTATATTCAATACCGGCCTTGCGCATGGCTTCGTAGCTTTTCAGCATATCCTTTTCAAATTCCTCGCGGGTAACCAATAAGGAATCGCGGTTCTCCCACGGCATATAGAGCAGATGTCCGTAGCTATGGCTGCCTACCAGATGTCCTTCGTTGAGCAGCCGTTTTACTATTTCGGGGTAAAGCTCGTAAAATTCGCCGGTAAAGAAGAAGCTTCCTTTGATACCGTGCCTTTTCAGGGTACTGATAATGGCATCCGCGCCGTCAGCCTTGTCGGCTGCTGTGAATACGAGGCTGATTTGTTTTTTAGACGGGTCGGTACGCACGATACCGCCATTGACGTATACATTTTTATCTGCCGATGCACCTGCCTGTTTCATGCCTTCTTTCTGCATGGCAGAGAGATAATAGGTGAGGCAGGCGGTTCCGTCCATGGTCGGTTCATTGGTGGAATAGTCGTGGAGTGCATCGTGGTATACCATCAGGTCCGGTTGAAAGCGTTCGTAATCCTGTCCGGGCGTACCGGGAATGCCGGTCATGTTTACGCCTCGCAGCCCCTCGAATATGCTGCGGTATACGGGGCCGTCTACCAGTCCGCCTGTCGTATTGCCTACGCCTGCATTGAGCAGGGAGGAGTGGGGTTGCGAAGGATAATCGCCGTAAAGCGGCAGTTCCACAATCATGCTCGTTCCCCACGGATTGCAGCCGAACAGCCAGTCGCGGAGGGCGGCTTCCATTTCGGCATAAGTCTCATCGCCGGTTGTCTCTCGGTAGAGACGGCATTGCGTCAACATGGCAGTAGTCAGGTTGTTGGAACACCAGATGTAGGGAATACCGTGCAGGAAAGGACTTTCGACTGCTTTCTCGTATGTGCGCTCAATACCGGTGCGCATGTTGCGGATAAACTCTTTACTGATGCGCGGGTTGTTTACAGTGGCCAGGTGGTAGTGTCCCATGTTCATGAACGGATACCATTGGTAATGGCGGGCGCTGTCGGCACCCATCCACGGAGTGACGGGTTCGCGGCGTCCGTATTCGAGGGCTTGCGACAGGTATTCCGGCTTGCCGGTAGCATTGTATAGCTCCATGGCTCCGAGCTCCATATCGTCCGTCCAGTTGTCTTCTTCATAGATGTAGGGTGATTTTACGGAGGCGGTCTGGCATGTTCCCGGTCTTTTTACACCTTCCTGATAGGCGGCATCGGCTTTTTCACCGATTTCAGCGGCAAATTCGGGGTAAAACTCTTTCAGTATCCTGGCTCCCAGTGCAAAACAAGCGGCAAACTTGCCGGCTGTACTTGCTACGCCGGTGGTGGCATTGGTGAATTTTCCGCGCACTTGCGGCTCTCCGCTGCAAAAGTAAACGGGGCGTCCTTTGCCCGGTCCGTAGCCATAATCCACCTCATCTTTATTGGGCAGGCGCATGCCGGCGTGGTCGCGGTCGTCGGCAATCTGGTTGTACAGTTCGCCCGGAGCGGGATTCATGCGGTTCAGCCAGTCCAGCCCCCATTTTATTTCGTCTACTATATCGGGGATGCCGTTTGCTTCCGGCAGTCCGGCTGCATTGTAGGCATCGCCGAATGCCTCGGGGTTTTCCTGGTAGGCAAACATCATTTGGTATATGGCATTGGCGGAAGTCGTGGTATATTGCAGGTAGTCGGTAGCATCGTGCCAGCCGCCGCGCACATCGATGTGTTGCCCGGTTTTTGTGGGGTGGTACACTATGTAGCCGTCGTGTACGTGGCAACTGTCTTTCAAGAATGGGTTGTAACCGCAACGTTGCTGGCGCATGTAGTTCAGCAGGAAGTCGGCTGTGCCGTTATATACCTGCGCATTGATAGGGAAGCGTGGAGAAACTGCTTTTCCCGCTTTCAGGTAATATGTGCCCGGTTCTTGAAAATTACTGAAATCCAACCGGTAAGTACTGCTCATGCTGCCTGATTGGCCGGTGGCTTTGGGCGAAGTAAAAGTGCGTACCGTTTTTCCGGTAAAAGCATCGACCAGTGCGTATTCTTGTACGTCGGTTTTTGTTTCGCTCATGAATACCGCTACTTTAATGGATTGCGGCAGATAGCCCAGTTGGTTGATTCTAATCCATTCGTCTGCCTTACACGGGAGTGCGGCAAATGCAAAAATCAGTGTTAAGAGCCGATAATAACGTTTCATAAAATGCTTTTCATTTAAGGTTGTGGGGGTACTATGTAACAAAAGGTTTTACCTAAATGCAAATAAAGCGGTTTCTATCAATTTTAGGAAGATTTGGTGTAAATTATTAGATGATATTATTTTTCATTTACAATATTTTAGAATGAGACAAAAAGTATGGCATTAGTCGTTTTGTCAATAAACTCTTGCTTGCCATATGTTTATGTGATATTGAATATCTTTTTAGCTTTCGTTTACGCATTTTAATTTCTTAAAAACAATGTTGGTGTGTTATTTGTTCTATCCATTTTAGAATACAAAACTTATAAACTATGGCTTACATTGATTATTATCAAGTCCTTGGAGTAGACAAAACGGCATCTCAGGATGACATCAAGAAGGCGTTCCGTAAGTTGGCGCGCAAATATCATCCCGACCTGAATCCGAATGACGCTACTGCCAAAGACAAGTTTCAGGCTATCAACGAGGCCAATGAGGTGCTTAGTGATCCTGAGAAAAGAAAGAAGTATGATGAATATGGCGAACACTGGAAGCATGCCGATGAATTTGAGGCTCAGAAGCGGGCACGGCAACAGGCCGGTGCAGGAGGTTTCGGCGGCTTCGGCGGTGCAGGCTTCGGTGGTCAGGGCGGTGCCGGTTTCGGTACGGACGGGAGCGGTACATATTGGTACTCTTCCGACGGGCAGGAGTTTTCCGGAAGCAGTGCAGGCGGCTTCTCCGATTTCTTTGAACAGATGTTCGGACACCGTACACGCGGTGGTGGCGGGGCGAATGCAGGTTTTCGCGGACAGGATTTCCATGCCGATTTGAACCTGTCGCTTCGGGATGCCGCCCGGACTCATAAGCAGATATTGACGGTGAACGGCAAGAATGTCCGCATCACCATTCCCGCCGGTGTGGCGAACGGCCAGGTCATTAAACTGAAAGGCTATGGCGGCGAGGGTATCAACGGCGGGCCTGCGGGCGACCTGTACATTACTTTCGTGATAGCGGAAGATCCCGTCTTCAAACGCTTGGGCGATGATTTGTATGTAGATGTGGACATCGACCTCTATACAGCGTTGCTGGGTGGCGAGAAGTTGGTGGACACATTGGAAGGTCAGGTGAAACTGAAAGTAAAACCCGAAACGCAGAACGGTACGAAAGTCCGTCTGAAAGGGAAGGGTTTTCCGGTATACAAGAAAGAAGGCCAGTCCGGTGACTTGATTGTGACTTATTCCGTAAAGTTACCGGTGAATCTGACGGAACAGCAGAAAGAAATGTTCCGTAAAATTCAAAGTATGAACTAAAAAGGAGAACGAGTTATGCAGAACGAATTAATTATAGTCAGTGAGTATTGCGACAAGTGTCACATAGAGCCCTCGTTCATTGAGATGTTACAGGAAATCGGTCTGATAGATATCCGGACGGAAGGCGGGGAGCGTTGTTTGCAGTTTGCCCAGTTGCCGGATGTGGAACGTTACAGCCGTATGTATTACGACCTGTCCATCAACATCGAAGGTATTGATGCCATTCATCATTTGCTGGAGCGTATGGAAAGTATGCAGCAGGAGATTTATTCTTTACATAGCAGGTTGAGGCTGTTTGAGGATGTGTCAAGATGATTTAGTATTTTCTTTCAGGCATAGATTATACGGATTTCATTATTTCTGTTTATAAAATACATGAAATCCGTATAGTTTGTGCCTGAAGATTTATTATCATGTAAACACTCGCGTACATTTATCAAGTTGTATATTATGTTGGATGATTACTGCTAAACAGCCAGTGTATATTCCAGCATATATTTGCATTTGGACGGCATTTTCGGTTGTTCTCAGAATCCTTTGTATGATCTTTACATATAAGGATTTTACTTGTTTTTGTCGGAAAAATATCAAATTATAATAGTAGTATGTTTAGTTTGTTCAAAAAATAATATATATTAGCCTGATAAAATATCTTTTACGTGGTATTATAGGCAAGAACATTCTCAAAGCAATAATTTAAAGTAATGGATTTGTGGTTCTGCTTGCAAAGTTTAGTCTTTTTTGTCTATATATCCAAAACGGACTAAACTTGTTTCTATTGACGGCAATTTATATATGTGCTGGCGAAAAGAAAAACAGTATTCTTCTTTTCGCCAGCATTACTTTTATGATAGGTTAGTAATTTGAGGAAGCAATGAACGCTTTTGAAAGAAAGGTAAAAATAATAAAAG